>NZ_JBZFUL010000002.1:0-226619 GCF_058314515.1 Streptococcus sp. ELY_137 | reverse complement strand
TAAAGGTGTTTCACAAAACACCTTATCAGCTATAGCTGATAAGAGAAATAGAATTCCTAGAAAATCTTTAAATTATCAAACCCCTTATCATGTTTTTCTGAGTCAGGTGAAACTGTCCAACTTAATTTGACAATTTAAGAACTAAAAGATATTCTCTTGTATTAATTGATGAACCAGAGTTGTTTTTACACCCCCCTCTGGTCTCTAATTTTATTAGAGCTATCTCAGAAATAATGGAAAGAAAGGATGGATTCTGTTTGTTGACAACCCATTCTCCAATTATTGTTCAAGAACTTCCAAAAGATTGTGTCAAAATAATGGAAAAAGATGAACGTGGCTTCTTTAAAATGTCTGAGCCACCATACCAAACATTCGGAGAAAATTTATCAACTCTAACAACTACTATTTTTAAATTAGATCAATACAATTCAGGTTTTTATTTACTTATAAAGGATATTATAAATACTCCAGAAAAGTATGGGCTTACTGATGAAGAGCTGGATAGTATTGATTTAGGGAGAGATGCGAGTCTTTTTAGAAAATTATTAATGATGAGGAGAAATGATAAGTAGATAATGTTTGAAAAAATAAGTAAAAGTGATTCTAATTATCGAAAGCTTTTAGATAATTTATCCAAAGAAAATATTAGTGATGAGGAAAAGAAAGCCTTAAAACTTTTAAAGTTATTATATGATGAAGGGGCATTAGATAATTATCCAAACACTGAGGTAACTGATTTCTTAACATGCCATATAGATAAGAATAAAAAAATTTTTCAGAGCATAAAGGTTAAGAAATTTTGGGAGCGTTATCGTTCAAGAATAGAAAGATATAATGTCGTTGCTAACATTAATTTTTGTCCAGCGTGTGGGATTACTTTCTACCCACAGTTTGGCTATCACAAGACACTTGAACATATTTTCCCAAAAAGTTTTTATCATCAATTAGTAATATATCCAGATAATTTAGTTTATTATTGTGAACATTGCAATAGATGCAAAGGAGATAAATTTGATTACTTGAATATTTATCATCCTTACTTCACGATAATTGAAAAGTGTGGTGATGAAATAATATTGAGGATCCGTAAAGAAAATAACGGGAAAATTGACTATCAAATTAAGATTAGCCGATCAGTTCCTAAGGAGGTTAGAGACCTATTTAACAATATGTTTGGAATTGCTGGAAAATATAGAGATTATATTTTACAATTTTTAAATAGTGAGATTAGCACTCTTGAAGTTATTTTTGGTGATTCTTTAAGGAAGGTAGAAAATAAGGAAGAGCAACTTGAACTTATGAAGAGTTACTTAGAACAATTATACTCCGTAGATGTAGATAGAAATCCATTTTGTATAACTACGACTGAGCGGACTATTATGCAAAAGCTAGATGAAGTCATCCATTCAAATATTGGTTTAGTTGCTGAATATTTTATCAATGAAATGAAAGTATAAGAATTGAAAAGATTAAAATGGGAGAAGTAAATAGTGAAACAAAATGTACCTAAACTCAGATTCAAAGAATTTGAAGAAGAATGGAATTACGATTTTTTATCAAATTTAGTGGATAAAGTTCGGGAGAAAAATACTGAAAATAAATATACCGAGACTCTTACTAATTCAGCAGAATTTGGAATTGTAAATCAACGAGATTTTTTTGATAAAGACATTTCTAATAAGAAAAATTTAGATGGGTATTATGTTGTAAGGCCAGATGATTTTGTTTATAATCCAAGAATTTCAAATCTTGCACCTGTGGGACCAATAAAGAGAAATAATTTAGGTCGAGTTGGAGTGATGTCTCCTCTTTACTTTGTGTTTCGAGGTAAAGAGAACTATAGAATTGATTTGAATTTTCTAGAAACATATTTTCAGTCCAATCATTGGCATCGTTTCATGAAATTAAACGGAGATTCTGGCGCTAGATCTGACAGATTTGCTATCAAAGATTCAGTTTTCATAACAATGCCTGTCCTTCTCCCTTCCCTCCCCGAACAATCCGCTATCGGGTCGCTTTTCCAGACGCTTGATGAGCTCTTATCTGCCTATAAGGATAATTTGGCCAACTATCAAGCCTTTAAGGCGTCCATGCTGTCCAAGATGTTTCCAAAGGCAGGACAGACCACCCCTGAAATCCGCTTAGATGGATTTGATGGCGAGTGGGAGGAGAAGAGGTTATTAGAAATAGCAGAATTTAATCCCAAATCGGAACTACCTGAAAATTTTAAATACGTGGATTTAGAATCTGTTGTAGGAGTTAATTTAGTTTCATATAGATTAGAGAATATAGACAGTTCCCCTTCAAGGGCTCAACGAGTGGCTAGTAAAGGTGATATCTTTTTTCAAACAGTTCGACCTTATCAAAAAAATAATTATTTATTTGATAGCAACGAGAATGACTGGGTTTTCTCCACAGGATATGCTCAGCTTCGCCCTAAAATTACAGGTCAATTTCTTTTTGTCGCACTTCAAAGAAATGAATTTGTTAATACCGTATTGCTTCACTGTACAGGAACAAGTTACCCAGCAATCAATTCTAAAGATCTATCACGACTAAAGATATATGTTCCAGCTGATCAAGAAGAACAACAAACTATTGGTGAATTCTTTTCAAACATTGATAATTTAATGTCATCATATAAAGAAAAAATTGACCAACTAGAAACCTTAAAGAAGAAGCTTTTGCAGGAGATGTTTGTATAGGAGGATGAATGAAAGATAAAAATTTTATAAATCTTGAATATATTGATACTTCCAAGGGTGCTAAAAATTTTAGTAACTTACTACATGAGAATAAAACCTATTTTCTAAATGGTAAATGGGGATCTGGAAAAACTGAATTTCTCAACCAGACACAAAAATATTTTAATAAAAAGCTCATTATATTGGATTTATGGAAACCTAAAGATAAGCGTTCAATTATTGAACTATCACTTTTAAAATTGAAACCATTCATATATTGGGAAATCCGAGTTTTTATTATAACTGCAGTCGTCGTTTCTATACTTATGACCAATGTTGTTAATATGGGATTAACTCAATATGTTTCTAGTCTTGTAATAAAAATTGCCGGTGGGATTTCTCTGTGTGTGGCTGTGTTCCAGTTCTTCAAAGCAAAGTCAGATAGATTTTATTCATGGCTATTAACCAAATTTCCTATTAATGATAAGGTGCTAGTCATTGATGATTTTGATAGACTTTCTAATAACCAACAAGAAGAGACCTATAAACTATTTAGTTTATTAAAGGGAAGGCTCCCGATAGTGTTTGTTGGCGATATTTCTAAGATTAATCAAGTAAAAGATAATTATTTATCCAAAATAATTGACAGAAGAGTTGAGCTCCCCTTTGTTTTACATCCATCCTCAATTTGGGATAATTACTTTGAGTTGTTGGAGAAAACTTTCAATACTGTTATTTCTCAAAAATTTAAGCAGCTTGTAAAAGGTGAGCTAAGAAATCTAAGAGATAGGGAACATTTCAATGACTATGTCAATCAAGAATTTTTTGAAAGAAGAAAACTGGGGCATATTCAGATAGAAGAGCAATTACTTGTTATCTATGCCTACCTATTCCATATAAATTTTTATCAAGGTTTACTCAATAATACTATAAAAGATATTTCAGCTATCTATTCCGAAGAGAACGGTAAAGATAACAAAGATTCATCGCAAGCATCAGAGATAGTAGATGCATTATTCCCTGCAAGAAAAGAACGTTTTGCTATGAATAATGAGTATCCTAGACTATTTTCAAAAGATAAACAAGCTTATTTCATTTATGAAGAAGCATCCAATATGATGGTTGAAGAGTTAGAAAAGTTGTTTTCGTCAGAAGAAGAATTAACGAAAGCAATGCTGCTAGAACGCGATACAGATTTTTATCAATATCTAACAGCTGAGTACCTTAACTTTCGATCAAGCCGACAAGCGAAATTACTAAATTTAGCCTTATCTTATGTCCAACAATCTATTAATAGTCCTGCCATTGAATATATTATTGCAGAAAAATGGGAGCCAATAAAATCATTAAGCAATGACAAAATATTTGAATTTTGGAATGAAATTCTTGATGCTGCAGGTTTCGATTTCTCTCAAAAGTTATATCTATTGCAAAAGTATGGCATAATCAGTCCGCATGACTTAGGAGAAAGATTTCCAAATATTTCTATTTCTGGTGAGAGTTATGATAAAGCTAAAAGAAGGGATCTAATTCTATTAATTTATATTTCTCATCAAAATTTATGGATGAAATTTGAAAATTGGGATGACAAGATTTGGAATGCTATTAATATGTTGAATGATGAACAATATATTAATTTTTGGATATACCAAAGAGTCCTTTCTGCAACTGCTAATTATGATGATTTTGACTTCAATCCACAAATAAGAAATTATTACTTGTGTACCGGACGATATGAATTTGAAGTCCCTAGTAAATTTAGAGATTACCAGTCAATAGTTATTGATAAAATGACTTCACGATTAGAGGAAATGAAAAACAGAGGTTACCATTTTAAAACTGGTAATGATGAACAGTATAAATTATCAAATTAAAAATGTTTTTTACTTATGGCTATATCTTCGCAAAAAATTGAATCCATTCCATTTAGTTTTTTAGAAAGACAAAACTATGGTATCAGTTACTCAGCGTATTAAACAAATCAAACAGCCTTATGGTGGTTACTTACCGCCTAAGTTATTTTCAGTTGATGAGCTGGCAGATGGTAAGGAACTTAGTAGTGAGGAAAATATTCACGCTTCGCTGGTGGGACTTTGTGTGGACTATCTGACACGGTTTATGAATGGTGCGCCGCTAGAAGAAGCTTTCAAGATTTCTTTACTTGGCGCTCTCATGATAGAGAAATCAGAGCTAGCTTCCGATTTGCTTTCTCAAATTACTGGTCTTGACGATACTTCTATTATCAGTGCCTGTCAGTTAGCTGGTTTTGATGTGGTCTATAGAGCAGGTCGGTCAGGATATAAACCTGTTGAAGAGATTGTGCCAGATGCGGCAACAATTTTAAATATCCGTATGATGGTGGAGAGAAGTCTGACCTTCTTTGAAGAGTACGGCCCGATTGTAAAGGATGGCTTTACCTTTGAAGGTGGCTACACTGATACCATTACTACTGGTGACGGTGATTATTTAACGGCAGATACCCTGTGGGATTTTAAGGTTTCAAAAACTAAGCCCAACAAAGACCAGACGCTTCAGCTATTGGTCTATTACCTGATGGGGATGCAATCCCTTCATCCCGAATTTCAATCGATAGAAAAACTAGGACTCTATAATCCAAGGCAAAATAAAGTTTTCCTCTTGAATCTAGCTGATGTTTCTGATGAGATTTTAGAGACAGTTCGCAAGGAAGTCATTGGCTACTAAAAAATCCGCTCATAATCCGCTTAAAATCCGCTTATTTTTGTGAGCGGATTGCGAGATATTTCTGTAGTTACAGGGCTATGCTGGGACAGCAAGCAAACAATTCAGCCATAACAAAAAATACTGGACGAATTTTTGTCCAGCTTTGTAAAGAGCTTTAAAAGATAAATTGGATCAGTTGTTTGACGATAACAAATTCTTGATCATCCAGTTCGGCAATCTTTTCAATGGGTCTGGCTTTGAAGTCAAACGTATGCAGTTGAAAGGGATTGACAGCACCGTCCACCTTTTTTGAATGAACAGGAACTAACATTCCTTTTTCTCTTAACTTAGCTTGGCCGTGTGTAATGGGGCAGACAGCCACAAATCCTGTACGCCTACTGTAGTTTTCATTGGAAACGACCAGAGCTGGTTGACGTTTTTGAATGTCCTTACCAGCAGAAGGATCAAAGTTAATCCAGATAATATCCTGCCTTTGGGGAATGTAACTAGCATTCATTATCAAGTAACCTCAGATCCGCAAAGTCATCTTCCATCCGCAAACCATCATTGCCATCAAAGGGATTCTTAATTTTTGGCGCTAGGAGAATAACACCGTTTCGTCCTCTTTCAATGATGAATTCTTGCCCAGTTTCAACGTGCAAATCTTTAGGAAGCGTTACAGTTACGGAATTTCCTACTTTTCTTGCTTTTATGCTAGCCATGTGAGCACCTCCAGATGTTTTGATATCGTATACACGAGTATATCATGGTTTCTTTGCTTTTTCAAATATGGCCTACTTATATTAATACGAAAATTATTTTTAGAAAGTGAAAACACTTATGTCAGAAACACCTACCTCACAAGCCCTCTATCAGGCACTTTGGAATTCGGCGGATATCCTCCGCTCCAAGATGGATGCCAATGAGTACAAGTCCTATCTCTTGGGCCTGGTCTTTTACAAGTATCTGTCGGACAAGATGCTCTTTTACGTGGCTGAGACCATGCAGGAGCCGACGGATGATTTGGAGCAGGCGCTTGAGCTCTACCGCAGCTATTATGCGGACGAGGAGACCCATGAGGACTTGATCGATGTCATCATGGACCAGATGTCCTATAGCATTGAGCCCCATCTGACCTTTACAGCTCTTATCGCTACGATCAATAACGGAACCTTCCAGCTGGAGTCCCTAGCTCAGGGCTTTCGCGATATTGAGCGCAGTGATGATCTTTTTGAAAATCTCTTTGAGGATATTGACCTCTACTCCAAAAAGCTGGGAGCAACACCTCAGAAGCAGAACCAGACCATCGCCAGTGTCATGAAGGAGCTGGCTGGTTTGGAGATCGCCGGTCACGCTGGCGATATGCTGGGCGATGCCTATGAGTACCTGATCGGTCAGTTCGCCTCGGACTCGGGTAAGAAAGCCGGAGAGTTCTATACGCCCCAGCCTGTGGCCAAGCTCATGACCCGCATTGCCCTGCAGGGGCGCGAGGACCGGAAGGGCTTTAGCCTCTATGACCCGACCATGGGATCTGGCTCACTGCTGCTCAATGCCAAGAAGTACAGCCATCAACCAGGCACGGTCAGCTATTATGGTCAGGAGCTCAACACCTCGACTTACAACCTCGCTCGCATGAACATGATCCTGCACGATGTCCCTGTGGAGAATCAGCACCTCAACAACGGCGACACCTTGGACGCTGACTGGCCTGATGAGGAACCGACCAATTTCGACGGTGTCCTCATGAATCCGCCTTATTCAGCCAAGTGGTCTGCAAACTCTGGTTTCCTAGAAGATCCCCGCTTTTCACCCTATGGCAAGCTGGCGCCTAAGTCCAAGGCTGACTTCGCCTTTCTCCTGCATGGTTATTATCATCTCAAGCAGGATGGCGGGGTTATGACTATCGTCTTACCTCATGGGGTTCTTTTCCGTGGCAATGCCGAAGGGCAGATCCGCCAGCACCTCCTCGAAGAAGGGGCCATTGACACCGTGATCGGCCTGCCAGCCAATATCTTCTTTAACACCAGTATTCCGACAACGGTCATCATTCTCAAAAAGAATCGTGATGTATCTGACCGCAGTGTCTACTTTATCGATGCTTCCAAGGAGTTTGATAAAGGCAAGAATCAGAACACCATGACGGATGCGCACATCGAGAAGATCCTACAGGCCTATACCGAGCGCCGCGATGTGGACAAATTCGCCCATCTGGCTAGTTTCGAGGAGATCGTCGAAAACGGCTATAACCTCAATATTCCCCGCTATGTCGATACCTTTGAGGAAGAAGCAGTTGCCCCGCTTCCAGACATCATGGCCGACATAAGCAAGACCAACCAAACCATCGCTGAGAAATCTGCCCAGCTGGAAAGCCTCCTTAAAGACCTGCACGGCACCACCCCAGAAGCACAAGCAGAACTGGATGAGTTTCTGAAAGGGTTGAAATTATAATCTGATTATAGTTATCAATCATTTTATAATGCCTACCTCGTGACTTTGGAGATTGACATTTACCAAATGGAGTAATACAATGGTATTACCTTGAGAATAGGAGAAAATTATGGCAACTATTACATTGAAAGTTTCTGAAGCAGATAAAACATTTATGAAAGCAATGGCAAAGTTTGAAGGGGTCTCCCTGTCTGAATTGATCCGCAATAAAACCTTAGAATCCTTAGAGGATGAATACGATGCCCATGTCGGTGAGTTAGCTTATCAAGAGTACCTAGATGACCTTAAGGCAGGCCATGAGCCAATGAGTTGGGGTGATATGCTAGCTGAACTTGATTTTGAGGATGATCTTGTATAAGTTGGTTCTGACTAAAAGGTTTGTCAAACAGCTTAAAAAGCTAGATAAGTTTACGCAAAAGCGAATCACAACTTACTTATCTTCACATGCTCTGAATGATCCAAGGCAGTACGGAAAGGCTCTTAGTGCTAATCGCACCAGTCAATGGCGTTATCGCATTGGTGATTATCGGGTCATCTGTCAGATTCAAGACGATGAATTGATCATATTAGCCTTGTCAGTTAGTTGGTCATCGTAGGGATATTTACTAATTGATGAGCATGGAGCCCTTTGGAAACAATCACTAAGGCAATACCAAACACCAGCAACTAATGCTGGTGTTTTTATAGGATGTTTTTATCCTAGTTTTTTGATTTTTAAGAGGAAAAGTGATAAAGTAAAGGCAAGGAGGACATTGCTATGCAAATCAATTTAGAGAATTTAGTCCCAATCACAGAAGCCAATCAAAATTTTTCAAAAGTTGCCAGAATGGTAGATAGCAAGGGGACAGCAGTTATTTTAAAGAATAATAAACCTAAATATGTCTTGGTTGACTACAATACCTTGGTGCGAGAAGAGAAAACAGAAGTAGCTATTGCTGATCAAGCTAGTGTCGATGAAGTAGCAAATTCTATCTTGTCACGCCACTTAGACACCTTTAAGGAATTAGCAAAATGAAGCGATTAACGGCTAAGCAGATTGTTTAATGGCATAGTCAGCTCATTTCGACTTCTGGCGGTATTGATGGAATTCGAGATATAGGAATGGTGGAATCCGCAGTGCCCATGTTTTTGAATCTTACTTTGGTGTTGACCAATATCCTACGATCGAAGAGAAATCAGCTAGACTTTGCTATTCACTAATCAAGAATCATGGATTCTTGGATGGGAACAAACGAATCGGCATATTTGCTATGTTAGTTTTACTAGAAATCAATGGCATTGTTCTGGAATGTACAGATAAAGAATTAGTCTCACTAGGGCTAGGCGTAGCTAGTTCAACATTTATCCATGATGATATTTTAGAGTTTATAAAGAGTCATTGATTATTTGGACTTTTTGTTGAATAATCAATATCTTATCATAAGCATAATGATAGAGATCTAGTGTCGCCTCTTACTTTCGTAATGCGTACCAGTGCTAGATCGTTTTTTATGGAGAGATCTTGATCATATTAGCCTTATCAGTTGGCCACCGTAGGGATATTTACTAATTGATGAGCATGGAGCCTTTTGAAAACAATCACTAAAGCAATACCAAACACCAGTATCCAATGCTGGTGCTTTTTCTCTTTTGCTATTGTCTGATGATAGTCTGACTGGATAAGCAGACTCCTTCAAATTTATAATCCAATTGTTTGAAATCCCATACTGGGAGCAGTAAAATAAGGGCGTAGTGGAGAGCGGTTACTTTTCACTGCGGCACAGCTGAAATCCTACTAGGAGATTGGCTTTTTGCATCACGTAAGCTTAACGAGAGGCTAGCTCAAACCTCTGCCGTATCTTGAGAATTGCGACACTTCGAACCTACGGTCGATCGCACCGAAGGTTCGAAGTTAGTAATTGGCATAGCAAACTACCATAGTAGTTTGTGTAGTAGAGCAAGACCTAAGGTCTTAGCGATACTTTGCCAATTGAACACGAAGCTAATCTCTTCGGAAAAAAGACCGACTTCCTTGTGTCCAAGGACACGGCGTCTGTCGCCTATTTTTCAGTCAGAGATTTTCGCTAAGCGAACCGCTTCTTTGTATCTTAACTTAACTGAACCCGCCTACGTTCCTGTGGAATTAGAAAGATGTCGCTAGATTCTCAGTGAATCGTCACTCCATTTCCTAAATTCCTTTGGAACGCTTAACGGCTTTGTATTTTACCAGGAGGTCTATATATGGATAAGCAGAAAGTTGTCATTGTGGGAGCATCGCACGGTGGTCATGAATCCGCCATTGAATTGCTGGATCAGTATCAGAATCTGGATGTCACCATCTATGAGGCAGGGGATTTTGTCTCCTTTATGTCCTGCGGAATGGAACTCTACCTCAAGGATGAGGTGACAGCCAAGGATGATGTTCGCAATTTTGCGCCGGCTGATTTGGAAGCAAAAGGCGGTAAGATTTTTAACAACCACCAAGTCACTGCCATTCATCCAAAGCAAAAGACCGTGACGGTCAAGGATACGCACTCGGGTCAGTCCGAGGAAGTAGACTATGATAAATTGATTTTGAGCTCTGGTGTCCGTCCAGTCAGTCTGCCGGTTGAAGGAGCTGATCTTGACTATATCTACCTCATGCGTGGGTATGATTGGGCGACTAAAATCAAGGAAGCTCTAGAATCACCCGCTATTCAAAATGTTGTCGTCATTGGTGCTGGCTACATCGGCCTAGAAGCTGTCGATGTTTTTGCCAGTCGAGGCAAGCAGGTTAGCTTGGTTGATGTGATTGACCGACCGCTAGGAACCTACCTCAATCCTGAATTAGCTGATCTGGTAGCAGAAGAGCTTAAGCGTCACGATGTTGACCTCTATATGAATGCCAAGGTCGAGCGCTTCCAAGGCGCCGACAAGGTCCAAACAGTCGTCACTGACAAGGGAGAAATCAAAGCTGATCTGGTGATCGTCGCAGCAGGAGTTCAGCCTAACACCGACTGGCTGCAGGGAACGGTTGATTTAGAGCCAGGCGGTTTTATCAAGGTTGATGAATATTTCCGCACGAATCTGCCTGATGTCTATGCCATTGGGGATGCTGTTCTTCCTCTGTCAATCCCAGCTGATAAGCCTCTGCCGATCGCTCTTGCAACAACAGCTCGGCGTGAAGCCCAGTATCTGGTCAAACATCTCTTTGAAGCTAAACCGAGTCAAGCCTTTGCGGGAGTTGTCGGTTCCTCTGCTCTCAGTGTCTTTGACTATCATTTTGCAACTAGTGGCCTCAATGCCTCTACGGCTGAAAAAGCAGGAGTCTCTTACAAGACCAGTTTTTACCACGACCGCCTGCGTCCGGCCTATATTCCTGATGACCATAATCCAGAAGTTTATGTCAGCCTAACCTATAATCCTCTGACCCATCAGATTTTGGGCGGGGCTGTGCTGTCCTCCTATGATGTCACAGCTCAGGGTAATGTTCTATCGCTGGCTGTCGGTCACAAGATGACCTTGGAAGATCTGGCTCAGGCTGATTTCTTCTTCCAACCAGGATTTGACCGCCAGTGGAGCCTGCTCAATCTGGCAGCTCAGCATGCTTTGGATTTAGCACCTTTCTGATTAGGGTTCTAGGAGGCTTACCCTGAGTAAATTAGCCTGAGCGACTTAGCCCTAGCCTAATAAGTTAGACTGACTTAGGTATGCTAGCTCGTGATAGGGCTGGCGGCCAAGTCTCGTGATCTTGACCGATGCTAAATTGGGCTAGGTGGTTATTCTTGTTGATAATCCACCGCCCACGGAAAAAGGCAACCGATAAAGCCGGCCTCCTATCACAGCAGCGTGTGCAGCTATAAATAGACAAAGAAAGAAGCAGCAGAGGCTGGTCTTGAAGAACAGGGCTCTTCTGCTTTTTCTATAGTCTCTTTCTATACCGCGTGATAAAAAAATTCAATGGTTCTGGTGTCTCAAAACTGTGGTATGATTAAGGGACAAGAATTTTTTGGAGGCCCTATGGAAAATCACAATTTTGAAAATGAAGGTCAGTTCCAGCGTAAGATGAGCAGCCGACATCTGCAGATGCTATCAATCGGTGGTATCATCGGTACTGGTCTCTTCCTGAGTTCTGGCTATGCCATTGCTCAGGCAGGTCCGCTTGGTTCGGTCTTGTCCTATCTTTTTGGCTCTGTCATGGTCTATCTGATCATGTTTTCTTTAGGAGAGCTAGCCGTAGCCATGCCGGTTACAGGCTCTTTTCATACCTATGCGACCAGATTCATCAGTCCGGGGACTGGCTTTACTGTTGCCTGGTCTTACTGGCTTTGCTGGACTGTAGCTCTGGCATCCCAGTTCATCGGAGCGGCTAACCTCATGCTGCGTTGGTTCCCCGGCGTGCCTGTCTGGGTTTTTGCAACTGGTTTTGCAGCTTTAGTTTTTTTGGTCAATAGTTTGAACGTCAAGTGGTTTGCTGAGACTGAGTATTACTTTTCTAGTATCAAAGTCTATGCCATTATTCTCTTTATCCTATTAGGAGGGCTAGCAATTTTTGGGATACTTCCATATGAGGGAAGTCATCAGGCACCACTCTTGACTAATTTCGTCAAAGACGGGCTCTTTCCCAAAGGTCTCTTAGGAGTCATCACTGTGATCCTATCGGTCAACTATGCCTTTTCAGGGATTGAGTTGATCGGAGTGGCTGCAGGAGAGACTGACAATCCTAAAAAAGAGATTCCCTTTGCCATTAAGTCTACTATTGGACGCTTGGTGTTCCTCTTTTGTCTGACTATGGCAGTGCTAGCAGCCTTGATGCCAGCGAGTCAGGCGGGTGTCGTAGAAGCGCCCTTTGTCGTCGTGTTTGACAAGATTGGGATCCCTTTTGCAGCAGATCTGATGAACTTTGTCATTCTGACTGCTATTTTGTCCGCAGCTAATTCTGGACTTTATGCCTCTGGCCGCATGCTCTGGTCACTAGCCAATGAAGGCATGATCAGTAAGAATATCGTCCGTATTAATGATAACGGTGTGCCAATGCGCGCCATGATCCTCTCAATGATCGGTGTTGTGATTGCTTTGATTGCCAGTATCTATTATGAAAAGACTATTTTCTTAGCCCTAGTATCAATTGCGGGATTTGCCGTTGTGGTGGTTTGGCTATCAATCCCGATCGCCCAGATCAACTTTCGCAAGCGTTGGCTCAAAGAGCATCGCTTGGATGAATTGGACTACAAAACACCACACAGCCCGATACTGCCTTATCTAACAATCCTTCTCCTTATCGTTTCTATCATCGGAATCGCTTGGGATCCCTCTCAAAGAGCCGGCCTTTATTTTGGCGTCCCCTTTGTCATTCTTTGCTACATTTATCATTTTATCCGCTTTAAAAAGTGGTAGAAAGGACACTTATGGGAACATTTCAATCATTACTACAATCACAGGATTATATTATCTTGCACGGTGCCTTGGGGACCGAGTTGGAGTACCGAGGGCATGATGTTTCCGGTAAACTCTGGTCGGCCAAGTATCTCCTAGAAAATCCTGATTATATCCAAGATATCCATGAAACCTATCTGCGAGCCGGCAGCGATATTGTGACAACCTCCAGCTATCAGGCAACCCTACCCGGACTTTTGGATTACGGGCTCAGTCAAGAAAAGGCTGAAACAGTCATCGCCCTGACTGTCACCCTAGCCAAGCAGGCTCGCGATAAGGTTTGGAATGAACTTAGCGACCAAGAAAAAGCCAAGCGTCCCTTTCCTTTGATCAGCGGAGATGTGGGGCCTTACGCAGCTTATCTGGCCGATGGCTCCGAATATACGGGACAGTACGGCTCTATCACAAAAGAGGCACTCAAGGACTTCCACCGTCCGCGAATTGCACTCTTGATCCAAGAAGGGGTAGACCTCATAGCTCTGGAGACCATACCCAATTTCCTTGAAGCACAGGTTCTCAGTGAACTTTTGGCTGAAGAATTTCCAGAAGTCGAGGCTTATATGAGCTTCACCTCGCAGGATGGACAGACCATTTCGGATGGTACAGATATTGCAACAGTTGCTGAGCTCGTGAATGCTAGTTCACAGATTTTAGCTGTGGGACTGAATTGTAGTTCACCCAATGTCTATCATGAGTTTCTGAGTCGGCTGAGACAGTGCACTCAAAAGCCCCTTGTCACCTATCCCAATTCTGGTGAAGTTTATGATGGAGCCAGTCAAACGTGGACTCAATCGGCTGACCATTCTCACAGTCTATTAGAAAATACTAAAGACTGGCACAAACTTGGTGCCAAGGTTGTTGGAGGCTGCTGTCGTACGCGACCGCAGGATATTGAAGTCCTATCTGGAAATCTTAGGTAAAGAACAATCGCCTTCCCCTGCAGGAAGGCGATTGATTGTTTCTTATAAAATTTTATCGACTCTCTCAAAGGTAACCAGAGCCCCGCTTACAATGACTGTAACCAAGGCTAGAATCCACAGCAGTGCATCCCATGTTCCAAAAATTTCCTGACTGTAGCCGAGGACAATGGGGCCAATTGAGGCTAAGAGATAACCGCCAGTTTGAACCATTCCTGAAAGGCGAGCCGTATTTTGAGCATGGCTTGTTTTGAGATTGAAACTAACCAACATATAGGGAAATAACGCAGCTACTGACAAACCTAGGCTGATATGACCGATTGCCCAAAGAAAATAATCAGCTGGCGAAAGCAGCAGGATAGCCAACCCCAATATGGTCAGCCCAACAAAACCAAGCATGATCGCGGTTCTTGCTCGACGTTTTTGTCGGCTTACCAAGGAGGGGATTGTCAGAGACATGGGCAGACTGACCAGATTGTAGAGGCCAAGCAGGGAGCCTGCCTGATCAGCCGACATACCAGAAGCTTGTGATAGTGTCGGCAGCCAGGTTAACTCTGTATAAAAGAGCAGAGACTGCAGGCCTCCGAAGACCAACATAGCAAGGGCGTAGGGGTTTTTCCAGAGATTTTGCGAGTGGCTGTTTTCTCCTTGTGCGCTTTCTTTTTGGATTTGACGAGGATTTCTGGTATTGGGCAGCCAAAGGATGAAGCCTAACAGGATAATACCTGACAGCAGGAGAATAAAACCACGCCAGCTAAAAACACTCGATATTGGGGAAGCTAAAGAGGTCAGGATAGTAGAAGAGAGCCCCATAACGCTGGTATAAAGCGTAGTGTAGGCACCAGCCTTGTGGGGAAAATAAGTAGCGACAATACTGGGGAGCAAAACATTGACACAAGCAATGGTTGCTCCGATTAGGATGGTTCCTAGATAGAGGGTAGGTAATGAGATAATACGAAGCGCTGACCCCATTGCCATGATTAGAAGTACCGCAGCAATCAGCCGCTCAAGACCAAAGACGCGCGCCAGTTTAGGGGCTAGCGAAGAAAAAATTGCAAACATGAGCAGCGGAATAGAAGTCAAGGCCCCTAGCGAGCTGACAGATACCCCCAGACTTTTAGCGATATCAGGTAGGATAGTTGGAATAGTGGTAAATGGAGAACGCATAGCAATCCCCAGCATCATCAAGCCTATAATAATCCAGAATATTCGTTTTTTCATTACAAAACTCCGTGTTCAATTAAGATACGGCAGAGGTTTGTTATCTAAGCGCTTCGCACTTGATAACAAACGCCAATCACTATGGTGAATTGGCTACCTCTCCCACTAACTTCGTTTGGTTAGTAAAATCGACTAACCAAACGAAGTGTCGCAAGGGCGTCAAAAGCGACTAGGATTTTAGGAAGATGACGCTGTATGCTGGCATACAAGGCAGCTTATCTAAATCCCGAGCTTTTAGCCCGTGTTCAGTTAAGTTAAGATACAAAGAAGCGGTTCGCTTAGCGAAAATCTCTGACTGAAAAATATGCGACAGACGCCGTGTCCTTGGACACAAGGAAGTCGGTCTTTTTTCCGAAGAGATTAGCTTCGTGTTCAATTGGCAAAATATCGCTAAGACCTTAGGTCTTGCTCTACTACACAAACTACTATGGTAGTTTGCTATGCCAATTACTAACTTCGAACCTTCGGTATGATCGACCGTAGGTTCGAAGTGTCGCAATTCTCAAGATACGGCAGGTTTGTTATCTAAGCACTTCCATCATATCAAAATCAGACGAGCTTTTCACCCTAGTCTAAGAAAGATTTTTCATTTTATTTTATACGTAAGCCTTGACACTTATTTAGATCCATGTTAGTATAATGCTTAGGTTTTATATAACCGACCTAAGACAGCAGGGGAGTTCAACTCATAAACATCCTGCCGAGGCACAAAAACGTAGGACTAAAAGACTCAGAAATTTTCTGGGCTGCTATAAAACGTATTTGTACTTTCGTGTCTGGGTTTGGATGCGATTTTTTTCGTTTCCAGACAAAATAATAACGGAGGTAAAACTAATGAGTGAAGCTATTATTGCAAAAAAAGCCGAACTGGTCGAAGTCGTTGCTGAAAAGATGAAAGCTGCTGCGGCTCTTGTGGTTGTTGATTCACGTGGTTTGACAGTTGAGCAAGACACTAATCTTCGTCGCTCACTTCGTGAAAGCGGTATTGAGCTGAAAGTGATCAAAAACTCAATCCTGTCACGTGCAGCTGAAAAAGCTGGTCTCGACGACATGAAAGACCTTTTTGTTGGACCATCTGCTGTAGCCTTTTCAAACGAAGATGTTGTAGCACCAGCAAAAATCATCAACGACTTTGCAAAAGAAGCTGACGCACTTGAAATCAAGGGCGGTGCAATCGAAGGTGCTGTTTCTTCAAAAGAAGAGATCCAAGCATTGGCAACCCTGCCAAACCGCGAAGGTATGCTTTCTATGCTCCTTTCTGTACTTCAAGCGCCAGTGCGCAACGTTGCTTACGCTGTCAAGGCTGTTGCCGACAGCAAAGAAGAAGACGGTGCTGCTTAAGCAGTTCATCGCAGTTGGTAGCCTAGAGCTACAGCCTATCTAAAACAAAAACATATTTGGAGGAAATGACAATGGCATTGAACATTGAAAACATTATTGCTGAAATTAAAGAAGCTTCAATCCTTGAATTGAACGATCTTGTAAAAGCTATCGAAGAAGAATTTGGTGTAACTGCAGCCGCTCCTGTAGCTGCAGCTGGCGCAGCTGGTGCAGAAGATGCAGGTGCTGCTAAAGATTCATTTGATGTTGAATTGACTGCTGGCGGTGACAAGAAAGTTGCTGTTATCAAGGTTGTTCGTGAAATCACTGGCGAAGGTCTTAAAGAAGCTAAAGCTCTCGTTGACAATGCACCATCAGTACTTAAAGAAGGTGTAGCAGCAGCTGAAGCTGAAGAAATGAAAGCTAAGCTTGAAGAAGCTGGAGCAAGTGTAACTCTTAAATAATAGGGCCGCTGCTCAAATTGTTAAGCCATCACCATCTGGTGGTGGCTTTTTAGGTGCACTTGATTCATATGATATTGAGATACTGTGGAGGTTGGCACCGTCAGGTGATAGACGGCCAAAGCCTGCTGCCTAAAAAGAGAAAAGCAGCAAAGCTCTGAACCTTAAAATAAGAGAGCGAGGAAAATCAAAATTGTGATTTTATCATAATTACTGACTGAATCTCCCCTCCTTTTTTAAATTTTTTAGGAATTTTGTCTCGTAAATTATGATAAATAGAAGCTTAGACCTGTATAATGTAGAAGAATTCGCATTTTAGCAGGATGTCCTGATGCGACTTTTACTATGACGAGGCACTTTTTTTGACAGGTGATATATCGAATGAATTTTAAAGAAGAATACGTCCGCAGTAGCAGAGAGTCTTGGTCTAAGCAACCCTCATTTCTCCCCTATGCTAGACTGATGGCACTGAGATTTTTACTTAAAAATTTCAGTTTGGTGACATTGTAAAACGTATGTAAAAATGATAAAATGATAAGCGATATCGCTGTATTTTTAATATTATCTGGGAGAGTAATATCAGGGCATATTTTCTTAGAATAGGAAGTGATAAAAATTTATGGGAAATGGGCTAACATTGGAGCATGAAATAACAGCAAAACAAGGCATCTACAATCGCTATATCAAACGCAGTTTAGATATTGTGGTCGGTCTTGTCGGTACTGTTGTTTTTTTCTTGCCTTTAGCTGCTATCATTCTTTGCTGTTATTCATTTGGCAAGGACAAGGGGAGAGTTGTTTTTACCCAAGAGCGAATGGGGCTAAATGGCCAAACCTTTAAAATCATCAAATTCCGCTCTATGGTGGAAAATGCCGAAGAAATGCTCAAGCAAGATAAAGAGCTCTATCAGAAATATCTGTCTAATGGTTATAAATTCCCCGAGGGCGAGGATCCCCGCTTAACTAAAATCGGTGGCTTTATCCGCAGGACAAGTTTGGATGAATTTCCTCAGTTTATCAATATTTTAAAGGGAGATATGAGTTTTGTTGGTCCTCGGCCAATCTTAGCTGCTGAACTCGAGGAATATACAGAGCAAGGAAAGAAAGAATTGCTGTCGGTGAAACCAGGTGCTACAGGCTGGTGGCAGGTTTCTGGACGCAGCGATGTTTTATATCCTGAGCGTTGCCAGCTAGAACTTTATTATCCGCGGCATTTTTCTTTTAGATTAGATGTCAAAATAACTCTTTTGACGGTGAGACAAGTATTAAGCGGAAGGGGAGCTCACTGATGATAAAGATTTTGCCGATTGAGAAGAGAGTGGTGGAAAGCTGATGGCTGAAAAGAAGATTTCTGTTCAGATGAACATCATCATGAATTTCATTTTGACCATTTCGAATATTGTCTTTCCCTTAGTAACCTTCCCTTACGTCTCGCGGGTTCTTTTGCCGGTGGGGACTGGTAAGGTAGCCTTTGCGACCTCTATCGTGTCCTACTTTGCCATGATTGGGATGCTGGGCATTCCGACCTATGGCATTCGAGCCTGTGCCAAGGTGCGCGATGATAAGGAGCGGCTGTCCAAGACAGTTCAGGAGATTATGGTCATCAATGGCCTAGCCATGGCGCTATCGCTGACTGCTTACCTAGTCGCTATCGCTGCAGTCCCTCGCATGGCTCAGGATAAAACGCTGTTTATGATTAATATTGCTACCCTCGTTTTCAACTTAATCGGCTGCGAGTGGCTCTATAAGGCTTTGGAACAGTACGCTTACATTACTGTACGCTCGATCGTTCTTAAGTTCGTATCCTTGGCGCTTATGTTTCTGTTGGTTCACGATCAGGGAGATTATGTCATTTACGGAGCTATTACCATTCTGGCTAGTGTGGGTTCGAATTTCTTTAACTTCATCAATCTGAGACGCCACCTCAAGCTTAAGTGGTATGCTAATATGGATCTGCGCCAGCATCTTCAGCCTATCTTTAGCTTTTTTATGATGACAGTAGCGACGACTATCTACACCAATCTGGATGCCGTCATGCTGGGCTTTATGAAGGGGGATGCGGCTGTCGGTTATTACAATGCCTCAGTCAAAATCAAGGCTATCTTGGTCAGTCTTGTAACATCGATGGGCAGTGTTCTCTTGCCTCGTCTGTCTTACTATGTTAAGCATGAGCGTAAAGAGGAATTTTATCGCCTGAGCGTGAGGTCCCTGCAGTTTATTGGTTTTATTGCGATTCCGCTCTGGGTCTATTTTACCCTCTTTGCTAAGCAGGGCATCTATTTCCTGTCAGGGACGAGCTACACAGGCTCTATCCTGCCCATGCAGCTGATTATGCCGACGCTCTTTTTGATCGGCCTATCCAATCTCTTGGGGATCCAGATTTTGGTGCCGACCGAACGGGAAAATGAGGTGCTCAAATCAGTGGCCCTAGGTGCAGTAGTCGATCTCATCATCAATACCATCTGCATTCCTCGTTTTGGCGCAGCAGGAGCAGCCTTTGGCACTCTGGTGGCCGAGACCTTTGTCACTGCCTACCAAATCTATGTGCTGCGTGATTTTCTCAGAGAGATTCTATCTCAGCTGCACTACTATAAAAACTTCCTAGCGACACTTTTAGCGAGTTTAGCAGCTCTAGCGCTCTATATAGGGCTCTTGAGCGGAGCCTCAAATTTTCTTATCTTGGCTGTAACAGCGACTGTATTTGGATTGGTTTACGTCCTTGTCAGCCTTGTTATCAGGGATGATTTCATCCGCTATCTTTATCATTATTATAAGAAGTAAGGAGTAGTTGTGAAAGACATTACGTTGCTTGTGGCGGCGCATAAACCTTTTGTCATGCCGCAGGATACCAAGCTTTATCTGCCGATCCAAGTCGGCGCTAAAGGCAAACCTGATATTGGTTACACGCCAGATGATAGAGGTGAGAACATCTCAGAGCGCAATCCATACTACAGCGAACTGACAGGGCTCTACTGGGCTTGGAAGAATCTGGATTGTGATTATCTGGGGCAGGTACACTATCGGCGGTATTTTGCTAAAGATGGGGTGCGTTATAAGGAAGGTCTGGATATCAATCAGGTGGTGCTCAGTCAGGAGGACTGTGATAGGCTCTTGGAGCAGGCTGACGTCATCGTTCCCAAGCGCCGTAAATACTATATCGAAACCCTTTATTCCCACTATGCCCACACCTTTGATGGTAGTCATTTGGACGAAGCGAGGGCCATTATCGAGCAAATTCAGCCAGACTATCTGGCGGCCTTTGACCGGGTTATGCAGCAGCGCTCAGGCTATATGTTTAATATGTATCTGATGTCTAAGACAAATTCGGATGCCTACTGTGCTTGGCTTTTTCCGATTTTGCAAGAGCTCTACCAAAGGATCGATACCAAGGTTCTAACAGCCTTTGAAGCCCGTCTCTTTGGCCGAGTCAGTGAAATCCTCTTCAATGTCTGGTTGGATAAGCAGGATCTCACAGTTAAAGAAGTGCCCTTTATCTACATGGAAAAGGTCAACCTGTGGAAGAAGGGGCTGTCCTTCCTGCAAGCCAAGTTCTTTGGTAAGAAATACGGAGCCAGCTTTTAAAGAGCAATCACTTTTTGTGCTTGTAGTAGATGAAATGAGTTTAATGAAAAGAGAATACGATGTCACAATATGATTATTTAGTTGTTGGTGCGGGTTTGTTTGGGGCTGTCTTTGCCCACGAAGCGGCCCTCAAGGGTAAGAGGGTCAAGGTGATTGAAAAGCGCGACCATATCGCTGGCAATATCTATACCAAGGAAGTGGAAGGGATCCAAGTACATGAGTACGGGGCTCATATCTTCCATACGTCTGACAAGGAAATCTGGGATTATGTCAACCAGTTTGCAGAGTTTAACCGCTACACCAACAGTCCCATTGCTAATTATAAGGGGGAAATCTACAATCTGCCCTTCAATATGAATACTTTCAACAAGCTCTGGGGTGTGGTGACACCGCAGGAGACTCAGGCTAAGATTGATGAGCAGCGGGCGGTCCTAGGTGGTAAGAAGCCTGAAAATCTCGAAGAACAGGCTATTTCGCTGGTTGGAACCGACATCTATGAAAAGCTGATTAAGGACTATACGCAGAAGCAGTGGGGCAAACCAACGACGGAACTCCCTGCCTTTATCATCCGTCGTCTGCCGGTGCGCCTGACCTATGACAATAACTACTTCAATGATACCTATCAGGGGATCCCAATCGGGGGCTACACCCAGATTGTTGAGAAGATGCTGAATCATGACAATATTGATGTGGAGACAGGCGTTGACTTCTTCGCTAAAAAGGACCAATACTTGGCAAACTTCCCTAAGATTGTCTTTACTGGTATGATTGATCAGTTCTTTGATTACCAACTGGGTGAGCTGGAATACCGCAGCCTGCGCTTTGAGACAGAGATCCTCGATATGGAAAACTATCAGGGCAATGCGGTGGTCAACTATACGGATGCAGAGACACCGTACACACGGATCATTGAGCACAAGCATTTTGAGTTTGGCACCCAGTCCAAAACCATCATCACCAAGGAACATTCTAAGACATGGAGCCGTGGAGGTGAACCCTACTATCCCGTCAACAACGATCGCAACAACCACCTCTACAAGGAATACAAGAAATTAGCTGACCAAGAAGGTCAGGTTATCTTCGGCGGCCGTCTCGGACACTACCGTTACTATGACATGCATCAAGTCATCGCCGCCGCCCTGCAGTGCGTGAGAAGTGAAGTGGGGTAATTATCAGCAGCATAGATCAGATCTTAAAGGATAAGGTATCTACGATCTATCTTGTTATTTTATTATTCCTTGAAATTGACGCAAAAATCGATAAAGATTTGACCAGAAAAAATTATGTACCTTTATGAACAGAACACAAACTAGAAACTCCTCATTTGAATTATTAAGGATATTATCCATAGTAATGATTATTTTTCATCATTTTGCCATCCATGGGGATTTTACAATGGTGGGAGAAACAGACTCTCTCCTTGCTAGAATTTGGTATTATTTTATTATAATGGGTGGCAAAGTAGGTGTGAATATCTTTATTCTTATTTCTGCCTATTTTTTGAGTGCAAGCCAAAAGAAACTTAATTTATCAAAATTAGTAAAGTTTTGGGGACGGGTTATATTTTATTCTTTAGCACTTTTAGCTTTAGGAGCAATCTTTGGCTCGGATCAAGTTGATATAAAGTTTGTTATTAAATCTTTCTTACCCATAACTTTTTCTATGTGGTGGTTTGCAACAAGCTACTTTATACTTTATCTTCTGCATCCCTTTATTAACAAGGGGTTGCAGCAGTTAAGCAAAACTAATTATCAGCAATTGTTAGCGGTGCTGATTACCATTTTCTCTCTGGTTCCCACTTTTTCAGGAACCACTCCTGACTATACAGAATTGACTTGGTTTTGTACACTGTATTGTATCGGCGGTTATATCCGAAAATTTGGCTTGTTAGAAAGTTTCAGCAAAAAGATTCTAACAGCATTTGTGACGCTCATTGTTTTGCTAAATCTTGTTGTTACAGTTATGCTTAGCTCTTTAACTGATAAATTTGGAGCCCTTCGAGAACACGTAATTTATCTCTACGATGAAAATAAGTTACCAATAGTGTTGATATCTGTATTATTGTTTCTAATCTTTAAGAAGATACAGTTATCTCACTCAAAAGTCATAAACACCATTGCTTCTACCAGTTTTGCCGTATATTTAATTCACGATCATCCGATTGTAAGACCGTTTCTATGGGAAGAGCTATTTCATGTGAATCAGTATCAGGACAGCTGGTTGATTATACCTGCGTCAATAGTGATTGTTCTATTAGTCTACAGTGCTTGCACCGCTATTGATTTAATAAGAAAAAGGATAATCCGCAGCAAAGTCCCCCTAAAATAAAAGGGTCTTCGTTAGTTGTGATTGGTAGTTCTTTGACTATAAGTTTGGGGAACTTAAGTATCGCAGCACCCACTTTAATAAAGAAGTGCTGTGGTTAATTTTTATTATTTTGAACATGGCGTAGTTAATTATTTAGTTACTCAGGAGAACAGTATGCTTTTTCTTTTAATAGGCGTAACCTTATTATTTACACTTTTTAATTATAGATTGGTTAATCGAGATTTTCTTGATCCATCAGTTGTTTTTCCTGCAATCTTTTTTGCTCAATCAGTGATGTGTCTGTTTGCGTTGACTTATCTCAAGTTAACTTTTCATTCGGAAGTTGTCATGATGATTTCGATTTCCTCATTATTATTTACCGTATTTACTATGATAAATAGTAGAACTAGTAATAAACAAAGGCAATTAGCACTCAAAAAAGATAATAAAGACACTTTGGTGTATTTAAATATACCAACTGTGGTCACCCTCATATTTATATTTTTGTTTCTCTATACTATATATTTAAAATATCAGCACCTTACACTATTATCTAATGCGGTGGGGCAGTCTGGAAGCACATTATCTGAAAAGATTTCATTATACGACAGTCTTACAAAATTTAATATAGATGCCTACCGTAAAATAGGTGTTTATCCTCCTTCATACTATAATATTTTAAGCATATTAGCACAATCATTTGGTTATTTAACGATATATGTAGCTATTACCAATTATATTATGAGAAAGAGCATGAACTTATTACAAATAATTATTGTTCTTTTAATGATGATATTTATGTATTTAGTTGGTAGTCGGTCAGTAATTTTTCGATTAATGACTTTTTCAGGGATTATTTACTATGTCCTTTATTTAAAACATCAGGGAAATTTTAACTATAATAAAAAATTAATAAGACGTATTGCTTTAGGATTATTAACCATATTTGCGCTGTTTATGACAACTTTGAGCCTATACGGACGTACAAATAACTATAATGCTTTTCATTATCTGTTTATCTACACGGGAGCACCACTTTATAATTTAGATGTCTTTACTCAAAATACAATATTACCAATTCATCAAGAGTATTTTGGCCAGCAGACATTTATTAGTTTGTATAACTATATTCTACCTAAGCTCAATTTAATTCCTCGTCCTTTAGATATCCCATTTGTTAGGTATGATTCTACATATGGCCTAGGAAATGTTTATACAACCTTTTATCAATTTATATATGATTTTGGTTACCTTGGTTTTCTCCCATTAATAGCTATAGTTGCTTGGTACTATACATACTTTTATAATAAAATAAAAAATACCAACCTTTCAAAAGGTGGGCTTGATTTTAAATTATTTGTCTACGCATTTTTATTTAATGATTTAGTTATGTTGTTCTTTTCAAATCGTTTTTATGAAACAATCTTAAATATGGATACCATAAAAATTTTTATTGTTACATATTTACTGGCACCTCTTATTTTTGAAAAATCAATTAGACTAGGAAAAATTAAAATCAAATTGTTTAGTGTCGCACATTAATATGGATTTGTATTATAATGCCACTAAATAATCATATTATGAGGAAACAATGCTAAAAAAACTTCTTAAAAAAAGACATGAAAAAATCCAATCCCGTGTTCAGGTAGATTTATTCTGGGAGAAAAAAGAGGAAATCAACAGCATTCACTACCGTATGTTGGCTGATTTTGATCAGTTTTGTGCAGAGCACGGTATTGAATACTGGCTTGAAGGCGGCTCACTGATTGGTGCCTATTTCCACCAGGCTATTATCCCGTGGGATGATGATCTGGATTTGGCTATGACCCGTGAAAACTGGAATAAGTTAGAAGCCCTCAATCCTCAATGGGAGGATATGGTCCTTCAAACCTATGGGAACGATAGGGGATTTAACAGTGTCAAATTTCATAAGCTCAGAGATAAACATTCTTATCTCAATGATGGTCGTTACTGGTCTTCAGAGTCTAACGAATACCAAGGTATGTTTGTGGACATTTTTGTTTATGACGATACCGATATTCCCAGCTATAATCAAACAAGTTTCAGCCACAAATGGCGTTTACAAACAGAACTCTACAGTCGGATGTTTTATAATGTCTGTAAATTCTATCCTTTTGAAAAACTCAATCGTCGCAGTTTAGAAAGACATTACAGCCATGATCCTAGTGCTAAATATATGCGCTTGGACTATCGCTGTAGCACCCGTGAAAATAAGCACTATTTCCTTGAAAAGAAACGTGTATTTCCTCTTCAAAAGGTCAAGTTTGGAGACGGTGAATACCCGGCGCCAAAAGATATCAAGTATTATCTTCATACCCAGTATGGAGATATCGTTAAATATCCACCAAAAGAAAAACAAGTGCCTTCGCATTTGATTGAGTATAAAAAATTTGACTAGGGGTAACTAACATGATTAGTGTCATCGTTCCTTGCTATAATTCAAAACAAACTTTAAAAACATGCTTTGAAAGCTTGATGAAGCAGACTTATGAAAATGTTGAATACATTTTTATTGATGATGGTTCAACCGATGAAACTCTCAATTTGTTAAATGAATTAAAAGATCACTTTTCCGATCGATATATTATTATTAAAAATCAAAAAAATCGGGGGGTGTCAGCGGCAAGGAATGTTGGTCTTAGTATTGCAACGGGGCAATATGTAACCTTTGTAGATCCTGATGACTGGGTGGAGTCTGAGTTTCTTACCAAACTAAGAGCTGGCATGACAAATGATGTTGACTTATCAGTAGTTGGAGTTTTAAAAAGCACTGATAAACCTCATCAAAAAGGACTAGATGTTGAAGAAATATCTTCACAAGGTTATTTCAAAAGAATGTTTTGGGATAGTCAGGTTAAGGGGTATCCCTGTAATAAGCTTTATCGCATGGATATAGTAAAACATAATAATCTTGCTTTTAGAGAAGATATTGCTGTCATGGAAGATTTAGAATTTAATGTGCACTATTGGCATTTTGTAAAAACAGTTTCTATTTCAAATGAGCAACTTTACCATTATGAAATTACTGAAACGAGTGCAATGAACTCAATTTGGACAGATAAAAAAATGACCTTTATTAAAGCATTTGACTATATGAGATCAGATGGGGATTTATTTAAAGAACTATCAGACGTTTTAGAATTAGACTATACTAGAAGTCTACTTTGGGGAATTGGTCAGCTGTACAGAAAAGGTAGTCAAAACGATATTGGCAGGAATGAGGAAAAATTATTTTCTGAATTGGGTAAAAATAAGTTCTTATTCTTGAAAAAAGGTTATATTGTTGGATTAAAATATTATACAGCCTACCTTCTATATTGTATCAATAAAAAATTATTGAAATTAGTCATAAGATGACTTTAGTGTCGTAGTAAGGAGTAACTAGTGTATAAAGTATTAATGCTAGGCATGTCTCCCAATTTAGCAGGGACAGAGATGTTTATCTATAACTACTATAAAGCATTTGATAAAAGTAAAATAAACGTTGATTTTATTAAACGTGTCAATCAGAAAATCATATTTGAAGATGAGCTAATAGCAAACGGCTCAAGGATTTATTATATTCCTCAAAAAAGGAAAAATTATAAACTTTATAAAAAAAGTATGAGATACTTTTTTGAACAGCACGCCTCAGAATATGATGCTATTTGGGATAATACAATGCTTCTATCTAATATTGACTTCTTTGTCTATGCCAAGAAATATGGCATAAAGGATAGGATTGTTCATAGTCATATTTCCAGTACTACTAATAAGTCAATCAAAAGAATCCTTCATGAAATTAATAAACAAAGGATACCCTATCTAGCTAATAAATTTTTCGCCTGCTCAAATGTAGCAGCTGATTTTTTATATAGCGGGGAGACTCGTAAAAAGGCTTATGTTATCAATAATGCTATCGATATTGATAAATATAACTATAGTGAGGAAGATGCTAGACTTTTGAGAGAAAAGTATGACTTAAATGGTAAAAAGATAATTGGGACTATCGGCCGTAGTTCTGAGCAGAAGAATCATATTTTTTTAGTAGCCCTTGCAAAAGAATTAGCTAGTCGAAAAGAAGCATTTAAAATTGTGGTTGTAGGAAATGACTCTGAAAGTCCTCTTGATAAGGAGCTGCGTGAGCAAATCCGAGAAAATCATTTGGAAGATTATTTTCTTTTAGCCGGTAAACATCGGAATATCAGTAGTTGGCTTAGTTTGTTTGATCTTTTTGTTTTGCCTTCTTTATTTGAGGGGTTACCTTTTGTAGCAGTTGAAGCTCAGGCTAATGGTCTACCCTTACTATTAAGCGATGGCATATCAAAAGAAACTAGGATTATGGAGCATGTAGCTTTCTTATCTTTATCCGCTCCCATTCAAGAATGGGGAGATCAAGCTTTAAAGTTAGCCAATGTTCAAAGAAACACTAGAGAAAGTATCTATGAGACTTTTGCTGATAGGGGCTATATCTTGGAGCAAAATTGCAAAAATATCGAAAAGTTATTGTTGGAAAGCAAAACTAACTAGTGTGGGGGGAGTCATGAAGAAATATCAGCTTGTAGAATCTTTTGGAAACTTCCAACATGCTGGAAGTAAAGCTACCAATGATGCTTCAGAAATCCTTTTAACTAAAGGTTTTGAGGCACTATATTTGAAAAAAATTGAGCATGATAAATCATTGTTGAAAAAGGTTAGTAGACAAGTAAAACTGTATAAGAATTGGAAAGAGATTTATCGTGCTATTGAGGAAAACTCAGTATTAGTTATTCAAAATCCATTTTACTCAAAAGATTATTTTAGGTTTTCAATATTTAAAAAGTTGAAAAAACAAAAAAATGTAAAAATAATTTCCTTGGTGCATGATGTAGAGCCTATCCGAAAACTTTTTAACAAGCCTTACTACGATCAAGAATTTAAGGAAATGTTGGAAATTGCCGATAATCTGATTGTTCATAATGATGTGATGAAACAATGGTTTATTGACTATGGTGTTTCAAAATTCAAGTTAATCAGTCTAGAGATTTTTGATTACTTAAACGATGAACCACAGGATAAAGACATTCAATTCTCAAAGAGAATTCAAATCGCCGGTAATTTAAAACGTGATAAAAGCCCTTATCTGTACCAGCTCCAGCAACTGAAATCGGTACAATTTGACTTATTTGGTATTGATTTTGAGCCTGATGAAAATGCTGAAAACGTTACTTACCATGGCGCTTTCCCATCAAATGAAATCCCAAGTAAGTTGATAACGGGTTTTGGTTTGGTCTGGGATGGTGATTCTCTGGAAACTTGTACAGGCGTTACTGGGAATTATCTCCGTTATAATAACCCTCACAAACTGTCCTTGTACCTTTCATCAGGATTACCTGTCATTATCTGGTCTGAATCAGCAGAAGCAGCCTTTGTTGAGCAACACCATTTGGGTATTAGCGTTAACTCTCTTTTAGAGCTAGAAAAAAAGCTAGCAGAAGTGACAGAAACTACCTATCAAAATTACCTCCAAAATGTAAAAACCATCATGCCTCAGCTTCAAGAAGGCTATTATTTGAAGAAGGCAGTTGAGGGAATTAATGTAAATATGCGGTAGTCTATTAGACTAGATTTTTTGTATTAGTGGTTAATGACGTCTGCTCATTATAGATATTAGTAAGAAGGTGAATTAAGGGTGTTGATTACCCCATTTGAAAATGAAGATTACAAGTTAATTATTGCAGAACTTATCAATGATATTTATTATTCTGGAATCAGCACGAGTAGCAAATTAGTTCTTATCAGAAAGTTAGCAGAATTACTATCACGAAAGATTTTAAATATTGGTAAAAATGAGTATATGATGTTAGGAGATATTACTGATCCTGAAAAATCTAACAACTCTAAAGTATCTAAAAAATTAAATCAAGTTGATGAAAAAATAAGAGATGATTTTAAAAATGTTATCAAAGATCTAAAAAATATTGGTAATCAGTATACACATACTCAAAGTATTATAGCTGGTACGAAACCTGAAATGAAGCAGGTGGAGGATCTTATTTTGGAACTATTTTCCTATATTTTTGTTCAATACTTTTTAGAGTATGAAATATCATTAAATTCAGATCCGATTGTTCTTAGTGCATTTTCTCACCTACCTCCTATAGTCAGGTATAAAGCACTCAATAAATTAATTGATTTAAAGGGCTTAGATAATATCCAACTGGTGGATAAGTATATTTTAGCAATGATAAAATATAAAAATTGGGATAAGGCACATGACTGGTTGTTGAAAAATCGTGAGGAACTCTGTTCTTTACATTATCCTAATGAAATGGAGCAACAAAATTATTATAAATTACACGGTAATAAAGAAGTATCTCTTCCATTGTGGGAATATAACAATGTTTTTGAACTTCTCTTAAATAAGATAAATCATCCTAATGTTAAATTGAATGAATCGGGTAAACTATACAGTACCTTTGAAGAAGCTACTAAATATTATAAAAAGTGTTTTAATATTAATGATTTATCAGGCAGTGGAGAGCGTGAAGACTTTAAAGATTTAATAACATTTGCTTTTTTTGGTAGAAATGAACATTAGATTAGTAGGATACACGGAATTTTATGACTAATCGTGAAATAGCTATTTTATTTTATTTAACAATTATTTCTTTTGTTATATTTCTGCATACACGAAAATCAAATTCAAATATCTTAGAAAAAATAATTGAACTCTTAAAACTGCCTATCAGCAAAATGTTTTTTACAGTTAATATAACTATACTTATTTTGCTAGTATATTTGGATATCCATTACCATTTGAAAATAAGTTTATGGTATATAAAAGATTATTTATCAATTGTATTTTTTTCACTTATCCCACTATTACTAAGACTTTATAAATCTACCTTAAACCAGAATCTAAGGATAATAATATGGGAATTAATTCAAATAAATAGCATTTTTAGTTTTCTTAGTGATAGCTATACATTCACATTATTATATGAAATAATAATTATCGGTTTCATTTTTGTTATCGGATTTTTCTGGATCATCTCATCTAGTGTGGTTGAATTCTCTTTGGTTTCAAAAATTAGTAAGTGGATTTTAGCTGTATTTTCCTTAGTTATTATAGCTAACTCTTTAATAAGTTTTATCACTCATTTTCAAGATGTAAAAACTATAAAATTTTGGCTATCATATTTTTTTGAATTCTTTGTTATTGTTTTGAATATACCAATTTTATACATTATACAAAAAATGATAATTATTGAAAGATTGGTTTCGGTATGTCGTTATGGGAATAAAGTATCAAGTTATGTTAGATATTACTTTATAAGAAAAAAGCGTATTTGTAAATTTAAAAAAGTAATATTGGAATCAAATATAGCAGCTGAAATTGAAGTAGTTCCATATTTGCTAGGGTATCCACTCATAGATGTTCATTTAGCAATAGAAAATGCCATTGAAAATAATGAGATCATAAGTTTTGTTGGTAAAATACTTGTCGATAGTAACTATTATTTCAAGACCGAACTAGAGCCCCCTATCATTCCATTATATATCCAGATCACAGATTCTAAAAAGCAAGTATTAGCTGTTTGGAAAGAATCTTTTTTATCAGAAGAATATGATTTTTATAATGAGCTAAGTTATACTTTAACGGAGGAGATTTATCCAGAAATTACTAAAAGAATTTGAATAGTAAACTAGATAGAATTAGATGGCGGGAGCGTTAGAGAGGGGACTTCGCTGGCGGATTTATTAGCTATTTATAAGCAGCCGATTGCCGTCTCTTGGTATCTTTATGTGCTTTGGGGTGTCAGCCTCTACGTTGGTTTGCTCTCAGTTTTTATCAAGGACCAGAAGAAGCTCCTGGCTGTAACTGCTGTTACCAGTATTCTCAGCTATCCCTTACATTCTTCGATCTTCCTCCTGCAAGGAACCCTGCTCTGGTCTGGTATCTATTGTCTGGGACATTTCTTGAGTCAAGTATCACTGGAAAAGTTAGCCACCCGACTAACTCAGAAAGTTTTAGTCATCTTAACTTTAATGGCTCTCTACCTGTTCTGGTGGATCCAGTTTGATTTCAAAAAATGGTGTCAGCTACCTAACCCCCGGCCTAGAAGGACTGGTCTTTGTTCTTAGTGTTTTTCTGGCCTTCTTGATTTATCCGTGTCTGCCTCACAATGGCTTTTTCAACTATTTTGCGGATAAGGGAAAATCCAGCCTGATTATTTATATCTTCCATTCACCGGTGCTCAGTGCCATTTGGATTATGCTCTTGCGTCTAGGGGTTCCTCCATGTCTTGATTGGTATTGCAGGCGGTTGGCTGATTAACCTCTTTATCGCCTACCTCTTCAATAAGGTGAAATTTCTCAATTTCTTTGTTGCTCCGACTAAGTATATTAGATTTTAAAAATAATTATTTTAACTTTTATATTGCAAACACGCAGTGCGTGTGTTAATATATGTGTAAGATGACAACCCCCCCACTTCCTTATGGACAGATACGTCTGACGTGGGGCTTTTTTTTTGTTGTAAAGGAGAAAAAATGAGTGATAAACCAGTTGCACTTTCATGGAAGGAACAGTTAGAACTTTTCAAAAGTAGAGGAATGATTGTCCATAAAGGTGATATTGATAAACTAAAAAATATTAGTTATTATCGCCTAAAGGAGTTTGCTCGCCCTCTGTCCACGGTTAAAAAATGCCAAAATCATACTGAAATCAGTTATGATGGTATAGAATTCAAAGAGGTTCTTAGCCGCTATTATCAAGACAAAAATTTGAGACTTTAGTACAAAATTTTTATAAAAGGAATCAATGATGGCAATATTGTCATCATATTCTTTACTAAGTTGGGAACAAGGTCCCCCAGTTTTTCTTAGCTCATATATTCATTTATCGTCGTAACTTAATTTTATAAGAAAAGCACCCCAAAAGTTAGATTTTGTGTCTAACTTTTGGGGTGCAGTTCATATAGCAGATGACAAAAGGATCTTTTTATAAAGGGTGCCATCAATGGAATATTATTGTGTACATTCAAGTGGAATTAATTAAATATAACAGCAGATAAGAAAGCAAACTAATTTACAATTTTTCAAGTATTTTACCAAGTAATTCTTCTAACTTCCCTAAGTCTCCATAGACTGTTCCGTCCATATAAAGATTATAAATGTCATCATCTTGTTCAACGCGTATTTGTGCCGAATATCCTTTTGATAGTGCTAAAGAACGGATGACTTCTCGTTGAGTTCGTCCGTTACCTTCTCGAAAAGGATGGAAATAATTAAGGTTATCAAGGATTTTTGCTAATTGTATTATAGTCTCATCTTTTGAGTTAGCCGTTTGATGATAGGTATGAATAAGCTGGTTCATATAGGTTTCAGCAGTGTTAAAAGATTGTAATGGCATAAAAGGATTACCACTTTTTGAAATATTAACTCTACGATATTGCCCTGCCCAAGAATAAACATCTTGGAATAAATAGTTATGGATAGCTAAAATCTCCCTAATAGAATTGACTTCAATAGCCTTTAATCGCAAATCTGCAAGTCGTCTAGTAACTAGAAGGTGTTCGTTTCGATAGGCTTCTTCAATATTTGTAATGTTTTGTTTGTTGATTAAGACTGTAGAATTTGAATAGGTGTATTGGTTATTAGGGTCGATGTACTCATAGCCTTCGTATTGATTTTTAACCAAGGTTCAATTCCTTTCGCCTGTTGATAACATAAGCTTTTAAATCAATCACATCTTGAACAGTCGGTTCATAATTTTCAATCATTGATGAACCGATGGCATACCAGACGGTATCAAAATCTGTAAAGTTATCAAAAGGAATCCCTAAAATTGTTAATTCTTCCTTATTTACATCAAGGGTCATAGCACACCTCCTTATATAACAGTGTCTCTATTGTACCATAAAATAAGTATGTTCACATGAAGAGGTAAGAACTGAAAGATAGATTGGGTTAAATTAAATGTAGGTTTTATCATAAAAAGAAATACTAGAGGTGTAGCATGGAGCCATATATCACAGAAGAAAGTAGGATTGAATAGGTTACACTAAACTAGGCAGAATTTATAAAGCGTTCTACACCTAAGTTAACAAGGAGAACCATATCCTAATATATTGGTGGAGAATATCGTCATGCAGTTTTAGATGATAACATAAAAGCCACTATTGTTCCGCAAATGTCTTAATGTTATTCCGCAAATAGACCTATTGTTCCGAAAATGCTACAATTGAAGTCAGAAAAGAGGTGGAGCAGATGTACATTACAGCACAAGAAGCTGCTGAACGTTGGGGAATCTCTGATAGGCGCGTGCGAACCTTGTGTGTTCAAGGGAAAATTGAAGGCTCTTATCGCGATGGGAAAATTTGGAGAATACCAGCGGATGCAGCACAGCCAAGTGATGGTCGTTATAAAAAGGCTTCTAGTTTACTATCAGTGATTGAAGAGAAAAAGTCACTCCTAGCAACAAGGAGGCCTTTGACTAGTGGTGAGCTAGATCGGCTAAATGAGGAATTTCTTGTGGAGTACACCTATAATTCTAATGCGATTGAAGGAAATACCTTGAGCCTTCGGGAAACCGATATGGTGCTAAGAGGGTTGACCATTGATCAGAAACCTTTGAAGGATCACCTTGAGGCTATTGGTCACAAGGAAGCTTTTCAACTAGTTCAAAGACTGGTTTCAGAAAACCATCCCTTAACGGAGCAAGTCATTAAAGATATTCATTACCTTGTTCTGTTAGATAAAAAGGAAGATAGAGGTGTTTATAGAAAAGTTCCTGTTAGAATCATGGGAGCTGCTAACGAACCGGCTCCACCTTATATGATACGCCCTAAGATAGAGCAGCTTCTGCAAGATTATCAAAAGGATTCAAGCTCAATCATTACCAAGCTAGCCAAATTTCATATCAATTTTGAAAGTATCCATCCCTTTATTGATGGCAACGGCAGAACAGGCCGGCTTTTGGTCAATCTTGAGCTGATGAAAGCGGGATTGCCACCGATTGATATTAAATTTACAGATCGTCTATCTTATTATAAAGCTTTTGATGACTTTCACGCCAAAGGCCAAGTGTCTACCATGGAAGATTTGTTGGCTAAGTATGTTAATGAACGTCTAGATGAGTACTTAGCAATGTTAGCAGAGTAAAAAAGAGGACAACAAACCATTTACTGGTATAAGAATTTTCAATAAGGAATGATGTAGGAATTGGCGGGCAACGCATAATGTTCTAGCTGAGTTAAGTATATCAGTTGGTTGTTTGATTTTACTCCGTTATAACTTTCTAAATATGACTATTGTAGTAGCGATTTCATTCACTATTTAGCTGATTTTGCCAAACTAAAAGGATTGAAACCTGTGTAATACAAGATTCAATCCTTAGCATAAATTTATAATTCAACTTTTTGGGGCCACACATTATTTTCTGGTGGGGAACCAAAGTAATTTAGTTCCGTTTTCACATTTTACAACACTTAGAAATGTGCTGTTAAACCAACCATTTTACTTCACTTTAATTTAGTCACCTATTCCCACTCCACAGTTGCAGGTGGTTTGCTGGTGATATCATAGACGATGCGGTTGACGTGATCGACTTCGTTGACGATGCGCCTTGAAATTTTTTGCAAGACCTCCCAAGGCAGTTGGGCGAAGTCTGCTGTCATGCCATCGATAGAAGTAATAGCGCGGATGGCAATTGTGTAATCGTAGGTGCGGCCGTCTCCCATAACGCCAACCGAGCGCACACCAGTATTGACAGTGAAATACTGCCAAACATCGCGTTCCAAGCCGGCTTGGGCAATTTCTTCACGTAGGATGGCATCGGATTCACGGACGGTTTCGAGCTTCTCAGGGGTAATATCTCCCATAATGCGGATAGCCAGACCTGGACCAGGAAATGGCTGGCGCCAGACGATTTCATCGGGCATTCCTAGAGCCGTCCCCAGAGCTCGGACCTCATCCTTGAAAAGGGTATTGAGAGGCTCAATTAGTTCAAACTGTAGATCTTCAGGCAGGCCGCCAACATTGTGGTGTGACTTGATGGTTTGGGCTGTCTCAGTACCAGATTCGATAATATCGGTATAGAGTGTCCCCTGGGCTAAAAAGTCTACCCCTTTGAGTTTGCTGGCTTCGTCATCAAAGACGTAGACAAACTCGTTGCCGATGATTTTGCGTTTCCTTTCAGGGTCATCAACACCGGCCAGCAAGTCTAAGAAGCGCTTGGAGGCGTCCACACGGATGATGTTAAGTCCGAATTTGCCGCCCAGCATGTTCATGACCTGATCGCCTTCTCCCTTGCGCAGAAGACCGTGATCGACAAAGATGCAGGTTAGTTGGTCGCCAATTGCCTTTTGCAGCAGCACGCCGACGACTGATGAATCAACTCCGCCCGAGAGTCCCAGTAAAACCTTGCGCTCGCCAACGGTCTCACGGATCTTAGCAATTTCCATTTCAATAAAGTTATTCATTGACCAATCTGCCTTAGCACCACAGATAGTCACAGCAAAATTACGCAGGATATCATTGCCGTAGACTGAGTGCCGAACTTCTGGGTGGAACTGGATACCGTAAATCTTGCGCTCTGGATTTTCGATGGCAGCATAAGGACAGTCGGCAGATTCTCCGATAAGCTGGAAGTCAGCCGGGATTTCAGTCACAGCATCGCCATGACTCATCAGGACGACCTGTTCCTTTGGCGTGTCGGCAAATAGGGCTGATTGTTGCTGCAGCTGGAGTGTCGACTGGCCATACTCGCTGTTGCCGGTCTGGTCAGCAGGGACAACCTTACCGCCCAAACGGTCGGTCAGAAGCTGCATGCCATAACAAATACCTAGAATCGGAATACCAAGCTCAAAGATCTCTTCATCTATACCAAAGGAATCATCGGCATAAACCGAGTTAGGTCCGCCGGATAGGACGATTCCGATAGGATTGAGCTCCTTGATTTCAGCTGCAGTAATCTTATGGCTTTTAAGTTCTGAAAAGACCCCGAATTCGCGGATACGGCGGGCGATCAGCTGGTTATACTGGCTGCCGTAATCCAAGACGATGATCTTTTCAAGGTTGGTAAATTCAGTCATCTTAACCCTTTCTAGTTTGTCAGTCTGCCTGACAGAATGATTACGTCTATTGTAGCACACTTTATGCCCGAGCGCAGTAGAAATTTCGGGTAAATCCCCCCTATTCTCGCTAGGCAAACTATGTTATAATAAACTCTATGCGAGAAAAAATTCCCCCTACTCATAAAGAAAGAGAAAGTCATACCAGTCCCTTACTGAGGGAAAATCGACAAAGACAGCGAGGCAAAGGTCTGTTTCGCGTGCAGGAACTGATTGTACTAGGAGTATTGGTCGTTGCCGCTATCATTCTTTTGGCGGTTACTGACAGTTTTAAGGTCCTCAAGAAGGATGTTCTTAATGTTACCAGCAATATCCAGATTGGCTCGGAGAATTTAAAACCTAAATACGCTGAAAATAATACTGTGCAGATTACTGCTGAAGCACAAACTTCCATCGGTGGTAAAAATTTAGAAAAGTACCGCCAGTGGATCGGCAAGATTGATTCTGAGAATCAAGTTGATACCAAGGACGGGGATTCCGTCATGACTTACACGATCAAGTTTGAGAATGGTGATAAGGTCAGGGGTGTCACTGAAACAGATATTACGGAAGCGCCTGATGCTAAATTCGGCAAGGATGCTACGATTCAGATTAGTCATACCGCTGAGACTGATTTAGATGGTTACGATTTAAGCAGCTATCAGGGAGACGCAGCAGAAGTGATTAATATCAGTTATAATTATTCATCTGGTGGCGGTTATAAGTACGATGTTAAACTGGATGACGGTACAGATATTTCTAATATCGCCGAAGCCAGTGTCAACGATATTTACCATGTTCCTTTAAAGCAAGAGAATTCTGCTGCAGACAATAATCAGGTTTTAAAGGATGCCTTTAATTATGCCAAGGATAATCCTGGGACCATTCTAGGCCTTCCCAGCGGAGATTTCACTATTGGGACACAGACCCCGGAAACAGACTATATTACCCTAGCTTCGGATACGCAGATTCGCGGCGATCGCACCAAACTCATTGTCGATGGTGCCCAGTATTGGTTTGGATTTGCGACAGGAACTGGTGCAACAGATGGTGTACAAAATTTCACCATGAGAGATATCACTGTCGAAGCTAAGGATTTAGAAAAAGGAAACCAGTTCATGATTATGGTTAATCATGGTAGCAACTGGACTATCGAAAACAATACTTTTACTATGGTTCATAAAATGGGAAGCCACGTCTTTGACCTTGGCGGCTTGCAAAATTCAAGTTTTGACGGCAATACCTTTGAAGGTTACGCACCTGAGCTGACTGATAAAACTGATTTATCGGAAGTCAGCAAAGACCATGATATTTACGCCGAAGCTATCCAGTTCGATACATCGGACAATCGGGGGGAATGGGATGGCAATTTCTTAAAAAATATCGACTCTAACTATGGCAATTACAACCAAACAAAAGCTATGACCAGTAATATCAGTGTGACCAATAATTCGTTCATTCCTTATAAGGATAAGTCGGGCAAAATTATTGCCTACGGTGCTAGTATTGGTCAGCACTCTGGAGATGTCAGCAATATTACGGTATCTGGCAATACGCTTACCGATACTTTGACCAGCCGTTTCCATCAAGATAACAACTGGATGTTTAAACCCATTCATTTTACACCGAGTTCATCGATGTCTGTCTATGGCAACACAACTGACTAACTAGAAGTTGTCTTATGTGTGCTAAAGACAATAAATGTTTCAGCAGAAGCGCTTCACGCTATTTTTCTCAAATTGCGAAAAAAGCCAGTAGCCTTCTGCTTTTTTGTGCTACAATACTGGTATAGACTAATCAGGAGGATGCCATGCTACCAGCTTATATTCGGATTCATGATGCCATTAAAAACGAGATTGATCGAGGTGTTTGGAAAATCGGCAGCCGCCTGCCCAGCGAGCGCGACCTATCTGATCAATTTGAGGTCAGCCGTATGACCTTACGGCAGGCGATTACACTTTTGGTAGATGAAGGAATATTGGAGCGCCGAGTTGGTAGCGGTACCTATGTCGCTAGTCAGCGAGTTCAGGAAAAAATGCGGGGAACAACCAGCTTTACTGAAATTATTAAATCTCAAGGAAAAGACCCCTCCAGCAAACTGATTTCATATGAGCGTACCTATCCAAATGAGCAGGAGATCCGTCATCTTTCGGTTAGGCCAAAATCTTATATTATACGCATGGAGCGGGTTCGCTATGCAGATAATCTTCCAGTCGCTTATGAAGTAACCAGTATTCCCGAGCGATTGATTCGCCATTTTAAACAGGAAGAGGTCACTAATCACTTTTTCCAGACGCTGACAGATCACGGTTATATTATCGGTAAAAGTCAGCAGATTATCTCTGCTGATGTTGCTAATGGAGACAAAGCAGATGCTCTGGAGGTTAAGCGAGGGCATGCTCTATTGACTCGGAAACAAACCTCCTACCTAGATGATGGAACCCCTTTTGAATTTGTTCGCAGTCAGTATGTAGCCGGAAGATTTGAGTTTTATTTGGAAAGTAGTAATTAACCCATTAAAAAGGTAAAATGAGGTTGAGACAAAAGTTCTCAACCTTATTTATTCAATTTTATTTGCTAGGCGCAGTGGTTGGGAGAAAAACTGGTTGGCTCTGCCAAGAAGTCTTTCCCCAGCACAGTTCATTAGGTGCTTTAGCATCAATGAACTGTGCTGGGTGGATATCCAATTCTATGAACGTTAGTTTATCTTATTTCCAACCTCCAAAGGTCCGGGGGACCTTTGGAGCTGTGCGGAGGTGGGATAGAAATTATCCAGTGGAGTTTGGCAGTCTGGGGATAGACTGCCAAAGCCTGCCACCTAAAAATAGGAAAGTGGCAGAGGGCTGGGCCTTAAAATAGGAGAGCGAGGAAAATCAAATTCTCCGAATTATTGATTTCTGTCCCAGTCTCATCATTTTAATTTCTGGCATTAATCTTTTCTAGGAGCGCCAGAGAAAATCCATGAAAAGTGCCACCTGTTTGGCCCAGTCAGCTTCGCTATGCCGCCCACCTTCTTGACAAAAGATATAGGTTTTTGCTCCATGCTTTTGAAATGCTGCCTCAATAGTCAGATTAGCTCTAGCTGCAGGACTGTCCCAGATGGTGTACCTATCCTGCCAGCCTGAGCTTTCTTGGCTTCCCCAAGATAGATAAGCGCGTGTGTCTTCATCAATCTGACTAGCCTTGACATCAGCCTCTATATCTCCCACGATTGCCGAAGATAGGCAGGCTGCTTTGGAGAAAATAGAGTTATACTTAGCCAGAGCATAGATAGACATTAAACCTCCCATTGAGGAACCGGCAATAGCTGTGGCTTCGCGAAAACTATAGGTGCGATAAGTCGCGTCAATATAGGGTTTAACCTCTTGAACAATCCAGTCCATGGTCAGCTGTCCCAGCCCCTTGATAGGGCCGCCAAAAAAATCTGAGTTGATATCGTAGGGACTGTATTCTGACAGGCGCTCATTACCCTCGTGGCCACATTCTAAGCCGACCACAATCATTTTCTTAGACCAGTTTTGTAAAAAATCATAGAGTCCCCATGATGTACCATAGGTCGCTTGATCTTTAAAAAATAGATTTTGACCATCAAAAAAGTAGGTGACAGGGTAGCGCTCCTCGCTATCCTTATAATCATCGGGTAAATAAATATGGAGCCGTCTAAACTTGTTAACGGCTGAAAAAAGCATATCGTGATAGATAATCATTGCAGAGCCTCCCGGATATTAGTTTTGATATTCGTTGAAAAATTTGCATTAGCTGCGTTTGTTTGACCTCTATTATAAAGTAAATCAATTTCCCAAGCAAGTCGTTAGACAAGGCGGAATCTTGCGCATTTCGGCTATAAATTAGATAATTTTTTTGGTATAATAAAGCTTATGGAAATTGAAAAAACCAATCGCATGAATGCGCTTTTTGAGTTCTATGCCCCCTTATTAACGGATAAGCAGATGAACTATATTGAGCTCTATTATGCGGATGACTATAGTCTGGCTGAAATTGCTGATGAATTTGGTGTCAGCCGTCAGGCGGTTTACGATAATATCAAGCGGACCGAGAAAATTTTAGAAGACTATGAGATGAAACTTCATATGTATTCTGACTACATTGTCCGCAGTGAGATTTTTGATGCTATTATGGAGAAGTATCCTGATGATGCGTATCTGCAGGAAAATATTTCTCTCTTAACTAGTATCGATAATCGTGAATAGTTAAAAAGAAGAAAGGAAAAAGGCAGCTGCTTCTGATAGTTTTGAAAAATACTCTTCTGCTGGTAAACTCTGTTTGATGGTAAGTCGGATCGGGTAGTCCAAAATGACAAATACCGGTGTTTGAGGGCAGTTGCTTCTGATATGTATTAATTATGGCTTTTGAAAGTTTAACAGAACGCTTACAAGGCGTTTTCAAAAATATTCGCGGAAAGAAGAAGCTTTCTGAAAAAGATGTCCAAGAGGTCACTAAGGAAATTCGTTTAGCCTTGTTGGAGGCTGACGTCGCGTTACCAGTTGTTAAAGATTTTATCAAGCGTGTGCGTGAGCGTGCTGTTGGTCATGAAATCATTGATACGCTGGATCCTACTCAACAGATTATCAAGATCGTTAATGAAGAACTAACGGAGATTTTGGGGTCGGAGACAGCTGAGATTGAGAGAGCCCCCAAAATCCCAACTATTATCATGATGATCGGTCTTCAGGGGGCTGGTAAAACAACCTTTGCCGGCAAGTTGGCTAATAAATTAGTCAAAGAAGACAATGCTCGTCCTTTGATGATCGCAGCTGATATTTACCGTCCAGCGGCTATCGACCAGCTCAAGACCTTGGGGCAGCAAATCAACGTGCCAGTTTTTGATATGGGAACCGATGTTCCTGCGACTGAAATCGTAAAAAATGGTCTAGCTCAGGCTCGTGAAAATCATAACGACTATGTCTTGATCGATACAGCTGGTCGTCTGCAGATTGATGAGACTCTGATGCAGGAACTGCGGGATGTTAAAGACTTGGCCCAGCCAAATGAAATTCTCTTGGTCGTTGATTCTATGATTGGTCAAGAGGCAGCCAATGTTGCCCGTGAGTTCAACCAGAAACTGGATATCACAGGTGTCGTCCTCACCAAGATTGATGGGGATACACGCGGCGGTGCAGCCTTGTCTGTCCGCCAAATTACTGGTCGTCCGATTAAATTTACCGGTACTGGTGAAAAGATTACCGATATCGAAACCTTCCACCCAGATCGAATGTCTAGTCGTATTTTAGGCATGGGAGACCTACTGACACTGATCGAAAAGGCCAGTCAGGAATACGATGAACAACGTTCAGCAGAGATTGCTGAAAAAATGCGTGAAAACACCTTTGATTTCAATGATTTCATCGAGCAGCTAGATCAAGTACAAAGCATGGGACCAATGGAGGATCTTCTTAAAATGCTTCCAGGTATGGCTGGAAATCCTGCTCTTAGCAATCTAAAGGTTGATGAGCGTGATATTGCTCGCAAGCGTGCTATTGTTTCATCGATGACACCAGAAGAACGTGAGAATCCCGACTTACTCAATCCTAGTCGCCGTCGCCGAATCGCAGCAGGATCTGGAAATAGTTTTGTTGATGTTAATAAATTTATCAAGGACTTTAATCAGGCCAAGTCTATGATGCAGGGGGTCATGAGCGGTGATATGAACAAGGCCATGAAACAGATGGGCTTAGATCCTAATCAATTGCCGAAAAATGGCTCTGGTATGGATATGTCAGCCCTCGAGGGAATGATGGGACAAGGTGGTATGCCCGATATGTCTGCCTTAGCCGGTGCTAATGGTATGCCTGATATGAGCCAAATGCTCGGTGGCGGCTTGAAGGGGAAAATCGGTCAATTCGCTGTTAATCAAGCCATGAAACGTCAAGCCAATAAACTTAAGAAAGCCAAGAAAAAGCGCGGCAAGAAGAAGTAGTAGCTGGAAATAAGTTTACGCACTGCGTCTTGCTAAAAAAACTACAAAAAATAAAAGAGGCTGGGACTATTGTCTCAGCCTCATAACAGGAAAACAATGACGAGTAATATAATACAACAACCCCAGCCAAATAATCACAGCCCTAGTCCAAGACAAGGGGATAAGGTTTTAGATATCCTGAGAAAATTATGGATTATCTTAAAAGGGATCTGTCAGATGTCGATCAAGTATCTTAAATACTGGGCTCCTAATCCGCTAAAGGTGTTTTTAGCAGCGCTATTAGTCAGTTTGATTTATATCATCCCCCTGATGATGAGCAACGGTGCCTTGTACGGTGACGATCTGCACTTTCATCTTAATCGGGTTCTCAGCCTAGCCAGTATCCATGAAAGTCCGGTTAATTTCAAGTCTTTTTACAAGATCGGACAAGGGGTTAATTTTTTCTACCCTTATCTAACCTATTATCCCTATTATTTACTTTATAAATTGACCGGTAGTCTCTATAACGGTTGGATTCTGTATAGTTATGCCTTGACAGTAGTGACCTATTTGATTGCCTATTATTCAAGTAAAGGAATCACTCATAGTCGTTTTAACTCACACCTTTTTGCGATATTTTATGTGTTTTCAGCCTATCGCCTTGGCAATATCGTGATTCGCTTTGCGACTGGTGAGGTCATCGCGATGAGTTTTCTGCCTTTAGTTTTTTATGGGCTTTATAATATCCTTAGAGGTAATTATCATAGATGGTATCCTCTGACTTTTGGTATGGCGCTGCTGATTTACAGTCATATTTTAACAGCTTTTATGGCCTCAGTCGTCGTTGGTCTGATTTTTGTTACAGCAATTGCTTTTCAGCAAGATAGGCTTCAGCGCTGTTGGAATTTCTTTATTGCCGTGATGGCTAGTCTAGCTTTGAGTGCTTTTCAGTTTTTTACCATGCTGGAGCAGTTTCGATACAGTCGTATTGACAATCCTGGTGGGATATCACTGAACAATTCTACCAGAACACTCAGTGATATTTTTCGCTTTAGCCTCAATAATGCCATAAAGGAGCTAGTGCCTGGAATTCTTGTCATTGTCTGTCTCGCTTTGATTTTATTTCAATTTCGAAAATTAAGAATTGAAGACTACTACCTTATCGGCTGGATTGTTCTATTTATCTTTCTGGAGAGCAAGGCAGTAAAATGGCCTGATAGTCCTAACAGCAGTGTCAGCGTTATCCAGTTTGCTTGGCGGGTTAATAGTTTTCTCACACTATTTGCTACCTTCTTAGCCTCTAAGTTTTTTCTTCTTAAAAAGCCACCAATGAGCAGGCGACGATTTTTCTATTCTGCGATTGTGATTATAGCAGTCTTAGTTACCTTATCTGCTGTCAACATCAGCAGCTCGACAGCGATATTCAAAACCCTGTCCAGTCATAAGCCGGTCATTTTTAGCGAATTATCTCATCGCAACAGTCAAAAGAAAGTTCTCAATTCTATAGCTCTCAGGGATTATGCAAATAGGTCGACCAAAGAAAAAAATGAAACAGCAGATACTGGTAAAAAGCTGGGGCATCAGGTTATGGTTAAAGACAGTGATATCCTTTTAGAATCTCAATTTCGTTTCAGAGATAGCTATGCGACAGGGGAGATTACGAACAATACGGGCAGTGAACAGCGGATCGAACTCCCTTTTTATCGCTATAAGGGGCAGATCGTCACTGTTGATGGTCAAGAAGTGCCGACGACCCTCAGTAAAGCTGGTGCTACGACCATTCATTTTCCTGAGGGAACTCATAAAGTCAAGATAACTTACCGCTATACTCAGTTGGCTCGTGTTTCCTGGGCTGCTTCATTAATCAGTTGCCTGTCCATCCTTCTCTATGCTCTTGTCTACGGACTAGCTAATAGAGGAGTTCTTATCTTCCGTAAAGACGGCTTGGTCATTTACCACCCTAGGTGGGACTCAGCTGCGACTGAGTGATAAAGGCAGGTTGATAAAGGAAATTGGGAAAAAATAAAATGTCTATTTTTATGGACATTTTTATTTTTGTCTGTTATAATAGACAAAAATAAAAGGAGAAGACCATGACCTACCTTGCTCTTATTGGCGATATCATCAATTCTAAAGGACTCAAAGACCGCGCTCGGGTGCAGGAGGAGCTGCTGAATTTGATGCAGGTCATTAATAAGGACTATGCTTCTGTAATCGTCTCACCCTTTACAGTGACAACGGGTGATGAATTTCAGGCTTTGTTACGACCTAGTGATAATATTTTCCAGATTATTGATAGCATACAGATGGAGCTGCTTCCTACTCAGGTTCGTTTTGGATTAGGATTAGGAGAGATGTTGACTCCGATTAATGAGAAACAAAGTATCGGTTCGGACGGTCCAGCCTTTTGGCGGGCTCGTGAAGCTATCAACCATGTTCACGATAAGACCGATTATGGGGTTGCCCGTATCGCTCTGTCCTGTGATGACCAGTTGCTTCAAGAAAGCGTCAATAGTCTGCTATCCTCTGGAGATTTTATCAAATCAAAGTGGACAGCAAACCAGCAAGCGATCTTAAGAGCCTTGTTGAAACAGCGGATTTATCAAGAACAATTTGAGCATCAAATCATTGCTGATGCTTTAGGGATCAAGCCCAGCGGCTTTAGTAAACGCCTGAAAGCGAGCGGATTAAAACATTATTTACGAAATCGCAAAACCGCAGCACATTTGATCATTGCAGAAAGCAAAAGCGATCATCAACAACAGAGTCGCAAGGAGGAGAACCATGCTTGAATCTTTGACTTTCTCGGATTACCTCATAAAGAATCCTTTGCTAACCTTGACCTTATTGGCTCATTTCCTAGCAGATTTTCAATGGCAAAGTCAGAGGATGGCCGATCAGAAATCTTACAGCATCCAAGCCTTAGCGCAGCATCTTATTATTGTCGCCATGCCTCTCTTGCTCTGTTTTATTTTGGATCCACAAGCAGGAGACTATTTTTTGCTGGTCTGGCTGAGCCATGTTATCATTGATAGTGCTAAATTTTATTTCCTACCGAACATGCGCAAACCATCTTGGCAGCAAGCTGTTTTTGTCGGTGATCAGATCTTGCACTATCTGGCTATCTTTTTGATCCACCTCTGGCTCAAGCCAGAGGCAACCTTACTCATCAGTCAAAACAGTGAACTGATTCGTTTAGGACTATTTTTAACCTTGATTACTAAGCCGATCAATATCGTGTTTAAACTCTTTTTCAGCAAGTACCAAGTTCCTGAAAGAGCGGATGAACAAACCGTAGCTGGAGCTGGCGCTCTTATTGGGTTGTTGGAGCGCCTGATTATGGGGATTTTCTTATTATTTGGACAATTTGCAGCCGTAGGTCTGGTATTTACGGCTAAGTCTATTGCTCGCTACGATAAAATCTCTAAAAGCCAAGCTTTTGCGGAATATTACCTGATTGGGTCCCTATTCAGCATCATCAGTGTTTTGTTAGTCTATGGTATCTTATTAGTGTGATAGTTTATTTCAATTCCATATAAAAAGACTAGCACATCTTTATTTCAATTGGTATCTCTAAAAAACAGTTCACTTCAATGTGAGCTGTTTTTAAATAGGTTCATCTACAAATAGTACTTTTACGATGATATCAGCCATATCAGCTGTACTTTTGTCGGCTCCTTGATTGATCCAATAGGTAATGAGGCTTTCACTACTGGCTAGGTAAACTTCTAAGGCATAGTCTTCCGGAATATCGTAATGCTGGGCGATAGTCTTTTTCCAGTTAGGGTAGCTGATAATAAGCTGAAAAACAAAATCTTTGATGATTTGGGAGAAATTAACATAAGAAGTTTTTGCAATCACAGAGACAAAGTCAAAATCCCTGACAAGATAGTCAAGCACCTCTTTTATCACAGATCTAGGATCCTCATCTAAATCTTCCTGCAGTAAGATATTAAAGAGCTGAGTCAGCATTTCCTCTTTCATCTGATTGACCATATCATATTTATCCAAGTAATGGAGATAGAAGGTCCCGCGGTTAATCCCCGCTGTCTTGGTCAAATCCGAGATAGTAATCGTTTCAAAATCCTTTTCCGATAGTAGGCGGATTAGAGCCTTCTTGAGATAGTTTTTGGTTTCAGTCTGTCGTTTTTGAGCCATATGCTTTCCTTAAATCAACACTTTGTTTATTTTTGTTCTTGTTAAATCAACAGGCTGATTATATAATATTTCCTGTTATAAATCAACAATGTGTCTATTAAGGAGCAAAGAAATGGCTTATATCGAAGTTAAACATTCTACTAAGCGTTATCATATGGGGGATACCACTATCTCAGCTAATGATGATGTCAATTTCGAGATTGAAAAAGGAGAGTTAGTGATTATTCTGGGATCATCAGGGGCAGGGAAATCAACCCTGCTCAATATTCTGGGAGGAATGGATACCAATGATGAAGGGCAGGTCATTATTGATGGCACAGATATTGCTCAGCTCAATTCGCACCAGCGGACCAATTACCGCCGCGATGATGTGGGCTTTGTTTTTCAATTTTACAATCTGGTAGCCAATCTGACGGCCAAGGAAAATGTCGAATTAGCCTCAGAAATTGTCAAAGATGCTATGGATCCTGTAACGATTCTAAAAGAAGTCGGACTTGAGAAACGGATCAACAATTTTCCAGCGCAATTATCTGGCGGGGAGCAGCAGCGTGTTTCCATTGCACGCGCCGTAGCTAAAAGGCCAAAGATTCTGCTGTGTGATGAACCGACCGGTGCCCTTGATTATCAAACTGGTAAACAGGTGCTGCAAATCCTGCAGGATATGTCTCGTCAGCAAGGCGCAACGGTCATCATCGTAACCCATAATTCAGCTCTAGCACCTATTGCCGATCGTGTGATTCATATGCGGGATGCTACCGTAAAATCTATCAAGACCAATGATCATCCGCAAGATATTGCAAGCCTGGAATACTAGGAGGGAGCTATGTCTAAAAAAATCTATTGGAAAGATATGCGCAAGGCTATTACAGGATCCAAGGGACGCTTTATTTCAATTGTGCTCTTATTGATGCTGGGATCCTTTGCTCTAGTCGGCCTCAAGTCGACCACACCCGATATGCAAACAACTGCCAGTGACTACTTATCCAAGTATCACACGATGGACCTAAGCGTTATGGCCGATTATGGACTGAGTAAGGACGACCAAAAGGAGCTGTCTGCCATCAAGGGAGCAAAAGTGGAGTACGGCTACCTAAATGATGTCACGATCAAAGATCATACAGACGCTGTTCGTATTTTCTCCTATGATCATGCTAGCAATGATATCTCCCGCTATGAACTTAAATCAGGAAGGTTTCCTAAAAAGGCTAAAGAAATTGCTCTATCTAAGGCCTACCGTAAGGATTATAAAATTGGGGATCGTATTACTTTTAAAAGAGGTAATAAAGACTCATTAAAATATGATACCTACACGATCACGGGCTTTGTCAACTCAACAGAAGTCCTCTCTAAAACAAGCTTGGGCAGCTCAACAGCTGGTGACGGCAGTCTATTAGGGTATGCTGTTACTTTACCAAAAGCCTTCGACAGTGATGTCTACAGTATCGCTCGCATTCGCTATAATGATCTGGCTGGACTTAATCCCTTTCAAAATACCTATAAGGAAAGATTAGCAAATCACCAAAAAGACCTGAATGACTTGCTAAAGGATAATGGTGCCAAGCGTTTGGCTGACCTCAAAGCTGATGCTCAGGAAAAAATTAATAAGAAGCAAGTTCAGGTAGATAAGGCCAAGGAGCAATTAGCACAAGCAGGTACTCAAGCTCAATTACCACCTCAGCAAGCAGCAGAGATCAGCAAGCAAATAAGTCAGGCGCAAGCAAAGATTGCTACCGCCCAAAAAGAAAAGAACCGGTTAACAGAACCAACCTACACCAGCTATACACGCTCTACGCTTCCAGGTGGCGATGGCTATACCTCTTTTTCGGCAACAACTGATAGTATCTCAATCGTCGCCGATCTTTTCCCCATTGTTTTGTATCTAGTTGCTGCCATGGTCACCTTTACGACCATGACGCGCTTTGTCGATGAGGAACGACAAAATTCAGGGCTCTTCAAGGCTCTTGGTTACTCCAATCGAGATATCATCCGTAAATTTGTGGTTTATGGCGCTACAGCTGGTATCGTCGGAACAATCCTAGGAGTGCTAGCAGGTACCTATTACCTCCCTGTCAATATCGGTAATATCGCTATGAGCGATCTGACCCTAAATAAGATGAAATTGTCTCCTCATGCTTCTTACATTCTCTTAGCATTGGGCCTAGCCATTCTCTCCAGTATTCTACCAGCTTTCTGGGTGGCCTATCGTGAACTGCGCGATAAACCAGCCCAGCTCTTGCTGCCCAAACCGCCAGCAGCAGGTTCTAAAATTTTCTTAGAGCGGTTAACTTTTCTTTGGAATCGTCTCAGCTTCACCCACAAGGTAACCGCACGCAATATCTTTCGTTATAAACAGCGCATGCTGATGACCATCTTTGGGGTGGCTGGCTCAGTTGCTTTATTATTTGCTGGATTGGGCATCCAGTCGTCCATTTCCGGAGTTGCCGACAAGCAGTTTGGACAGATTTTCTCCTATGACATGATTGCCGTTCGCAACAAACAAGCCTCATCGCAGGAGAAAGCAGCTGTCAAAAAAGCCATTGCTTCCAAAGACTTCGGTAAAAACTTGGACATCTACTATGAAAAGAGCGAGCAGAGCATAAAAAATGTTACGGAAGATCGGACGGTGACAAGCTTAGTAACATCAGGTAAAGATTTTTCTGGTATGATTAATCTATCTTCATCCAAAGGACAAAGACTCAAACTCTCAGATGATGGGGTTATTCTATCTGAAAAACTCGCCCAACTCTATCAGGTAAAGGTCGGCGATCACTTTGACTATATTGATAAGGATGGCCATAAGGTTTCCTTGAAAGTATCTGGCATTGCTCAGATCTATACGGGTCATTTTATCTTCATGACCCAGAATTATTACCAAAAGGCCTTTAAAACTGATCTCTCAACCAACGCTTATCTCCTACAGACCAAAGATGATTCAGACAGCAAGATTAAAAACCTTTCGACGGATTTGCTGGACTTAAAAGGAGTAGAAGCTGTCTCACAGAATATTGCCATGGTCAATTCTCTGGAAAAGATAGTGGACTCTCTCAACAGCGTCATGCTGATTTTAATTATCGTCTCAATTTTACTTGCCCTCGTGATTCTTTATAATCTCACCACTATCAATGTTGCCGAACGTATTCGTGAACTCTCAACTATCAAGGTGCTTGGATTTCACAGCAAAGAAGTCACCATGTATATCTACCGCGAAACCATCACCCTATCGCTAATTGGTATTCTGGTAGGCCTTGCCGGTGGTTTTGGACTCCACAGGCTTTTGATCAGTCGGATGGGCGGAGATGATTTCAACTTTAGTTACTCGTTAACCTGGTCGGTTTATCTCATTCCAGTACTAGCTATTATCATCATTCTGAGCGCCCTAGGCTGGCTAGTTAACCATAGACTAAAAGCCGTTGACATGTTAGAAGCACTCAAAAGCGTTGACTGATAAGATAAAATATTACAAGAACAATTCCAATTCCCTGAAAAATCTCTGCCTGCGCAGGGATTTTTTATCAGTTACTAGCATTAAATACCTTAGTTGATCGTTCCTATAGGGCTGCAGAACGTATTTTCTTGATAGCAGGCTATATTTAGGTTTGACAGATATACAAAGGAATGTTATGCTTTATTTGAGGGATCGACCGACGGTCGGTTGGAGACAAAGGAGGAAGCATGAGAGTTGTCAAAGGGTACGATGAGCGCCGAAGTGAGATTCTCACAGCGGCTACCCAATTATTTCAAGAAAAAGGGTTCGAAAAGGCAAGTGTCAGCGATATTTTAAAGGTCGTTGGGATTGCCAAGGGGACATTTTACTATTATTTCAAATCTAAAGAAGAAGTACTGGAAGCCGTTGTAGATGAAGCAACAGCCGTTCTAAAGTCACGAGTAGAAGCCGTTATCGATAAGTCAAACAAGGATCCAAAAGACAAGCTAGTAGAGGCTTTCCAAAGTATGAATATCACCGATATCTATGGAGGACAGCTGCTAGAAGACATGCACAAACCTAAAAATGCCCTCCTGCATCAGAAGTCTCTACAAGCTATTTTACACGAAGTAACTCCTCTTTTTACAAGGGTTGTTGAAGAAGGAGTGCAAGCTGGCCAATTTGACTGTCCCTATCCTAAGCAGCTGATACAGATTGTGCTGGCCGCTGCAGCAACACTTTTTGATGAGGGGATCTTTCAGCCAGATAAACAGGAGGAACAGCAGTTATTCGAAGCTTTTCACTTCTTTCTATTTAGACAGCTTGGTATTGCGAATTGAGTCGTTCACTACGATAAAATTGCAGTAAGAGCAATTTTATTTTTAGCCGCAACCGACCGGTGGTCGGTATATAAAGATACTATACAACATTAAGAGGAACAGATATGAAAAAATTTTTAACAATATGGATTGGAGAGTTAATTTCCAGTATCGGCGGAGGAATGTCTGCCTTTGCTATGACCATTTACGCTTTAAAAGTTACCAACAGTGTGACAGCAGTTTCTCTCATAACCTTACTGGCATTTTTGCCCACCGTTTTATTAGCGCCAGTCGGAGGTTATCTAGCAGATCGTTATGACCGGAGACTCTTGATGATGATTGGCGATAGCTTCTCAGTCCTAGGCTTGCTTTATATCGTGCTGAATTTGAATATTGGCTCAGCCAATTTAAGCCCCATCTATATCGGTGTAACCATTAGTGCTGTCTTTTCATCACTGGTTGAGCCAGCCTATCGTGCAACAGTGAGCGATTTATTGACCAAAGATGAGTATGCCAAGGCAAGCGGCATGATTCAACTGGCAGCTAGTTCACGTTATTTAATTTCTCCTGCCTTAGCTGGATTCTTTCTAGCCTACTTTGATATTCGCTTTATTCTTTGGCTGGATATCCTATCTTTCCTAGTAGCTGTCCTCTTGATTTTCTGTGTTAAAAAAGGAATAAAAATTTCAAAACAAAAAGACAAAGAGAGGATTTCATTTGGAGAAACTTGGAAGCTTAGCCGGAGCTATAAGGGGTTGCAATCCTTAATTGCTATGATGACCTTGGTTTGTTTCTTTATCGGACTAGTTCAAATTTTAGTTGAACCTCTGGTATTGAATATGGCTGATACGCAAACTGTTGGAATCATGGAAGCTCTTTGCACAGTAGGACTCTTAGTCGGCAGTCTCTGGATTGGGATCAAAGGCATTCATCGGCAGCATGCAGCAATTTTAGCTCAGGCTGGATTGCTAGCAGGTCTCTTCATTGGATTGTCCGGTTTTGTCATGAATATATGGTGGGTCGGTATCACAATTTTCCTCTTCTTTATGACTTTGGCCTTTGTCAATACCTGTGCCGATGTGCTGGTCAGAGTAACCATTCCTAATGAATTACAGGGCAGAATCTGGGGAATGATTAGTTTTATCACCCAATTCGGTACCATTATTGCCTATCTGTGTGCAGGTTTTCTGGCAGACCATCTATTTGAACCCCTGATGGCCAAACAAGGTGCCTTAGCAGGAACCATTGGACAACTGATTGGAAGCGGAGCAGGCAGGGGAATCGGGCTTATGTTGATTATTTCAGGAATTGGCCTGATCCTTAGTTCACTGTTGATCGGCAGCAATCGCTCAATCAAGCAAATGAAAGTAGAGTAAGGAGGTGTCATATGTTCTACAAACTCCTAAAAAGCGACCTCAAGCGGCATCCTATCAAAAATTTGTTGTTAATTGGTCTGACTAGCCTGTCTCTCTTTATCGTTTGTAGCGTTTTCTTTCTCATAAAACAGACGGTATCCAGCATTTCTGACATGTACCAAGTAGCCCAGCCGCCTCATTTCATCCAAATGCATCGCGGTCAGCTAAACCAAGAAGAGATTGATCAATTTAATCAATCATACTCAGGTGTCAAAGCTTGGCAGACTGTGCAGCTATTAAATGTCGAAGGAAAGCAGCTGACCGTTTATCACCAAAACAAAAAGCGCAATGCCTTAGCGGATTCACAGCTGGATATTAGCTTTGTCAAACAGAATAAAACCTACGATCTGCTCTTAAATGCACAGCATGAAAAAATAGCGTTAAAATCGGGAGAAGTCGCCGTTCCAAAACTTTTGCGGGATCAATTTTCTATGAAAATCGGTGATCGGCTTCGTATTCAAGAAGGCGCATTTAGCAAAACCTTTACTATTACAGAGGTTGCTCACGATGCACAGATGAATTCAACCTTGGCTTCCTCTACACGATTTTTAGTGAGCGATGCTGACTTTGCAGAGTTAACAAAAAATCTTTCTCAAAAAGAAGTCATCATCGAAACTTACTTTAACGATACAGGTCAAGCAGACAGCTATCAATCGGCCTATAAGAAAGCAAGTTTACCACAAAACGGGCCATCCTTGACTTATCGCATACTCTTTTTTCTCAGTGCTTTAACAGATTTGGCCACTGCAGCCATCTACTTTCTAGCGGGAGGTTTGCTGCTTATTATTACACTGATTTGCCTTCGCTTTATCTTACTGGCAGAGATTGAGGCTGAAAGCGGCGAGATCGGACTTTTAAAGGCTATTGGTTTGCCCAACAAGACTATCGAACAGCTCTATCTACAAAAGATAGTCTTGACGACTGGCTTAGGCAGTTTAATAGGCTATTCTCTGGCTCTTGTTTTTCTACCTGTAACGACGCAAAGAATCAGGGAAACCTTTGGCCAGACAGCTCTCTCATTGGTCGATGGCATGTTAGGCTTTGTGATTGTAATCTTACTTTTCTTTGTCATCACTTTCTATTCCTGGATAATTTTGAATCGTATTAAAAAAGCAAGTGTTGTGGATCTCCTTGTTCAGGAAAATGGGTTTGTCTCGCGTAGGAGAAAAAGAAAATTTCCTCCTGTCCGCCATCTGTCTGCCAACCTCTTAATAACAAAAAGAAAGCTCAAAAACGGTTATGCTTTTCCGTTTTGGCTCTGTCTTTTCATAAGTCTAACTATCCTCCTGCCTTCTCGTCTTATTCATACCATGAATGCGCCAGAATTTATTACCTACATGGGGAGCGCCAAATACGATATTTCTTTGGAAGTAACAGAAGGAGAAGGGGTCGACGCAAGAGCAAAAACTGCGAGACAGACCCTACAAAAGCTCTCGCAGAGCCACTCTGTATCTCTCTCTGAAATCAGGAGAACACAACTGCAAGCCACCTCATCACAAGGAGATACAGTTAGCCTCCCAGTAGATATGGGGCAGGATGCAGGAGAAGAACTGCATTATACCCAAGGACACGCAGCCAGAAATAATCAGGAAATTGCTCTGTCTCTTTTGGCAGCCGAGGAATTAGGGAAGGGTCTAGGAGACAAGCTCACTCTTACAGTGAATGGGCAATCCATTTCTCCAAAAATCGTCGGACTCTATCAGGATATTACGAATGGCGGAAAAACAGCGAAATTGCCCAGTGATTTCGGTCAGGCACATTCGCAAAAATACATTTTCTACCTCCGGCTGACCAACCACCATCAGAAGGAAAAAATACTGCAACTATTGATATCAAAGCTTGGTAAGAAAGGCTACCGCATTAACGATACCAAAGGAATTGTTCAGCAAACCCTAGGCGGAATGATTCAAGAGCTGCAAAAGGCTTCAAATACCACTTTAGGAATAAGTTTGCTGATTTTTAGCAGCCTTCTATTCTTATTCTTAAGTTTACATGTCAAACGCAACCTCAAAGAATTCGTATTTAAGCGCACGTTGGGATTATCCTTTAGCTCTGTCTATTTACAGGAACTTTATCCGCTAGCCATCAGCTCCTTGCTTGGTGCTTTCAGCGGAATCTTATTGGTACAGTATCTAGGAGAACCCTTTATTAGTAGTCTGTTTGGTCTGCTAAATTCTGGTATTCAGCAATTATCATTTGTCGCCATGAGCTGGACCGAACTCGCCGTTTATTTTTGCGTTTTGTTCCTTATTATTGCCATCCTCACTTATATGGCACTCATTCCTGTTAAAAAGCAGTCATTCTTAGCCTATAGAAACGGATAACTCGGTCATCAGAAAGGAAAAAGGTCATACCATGTTAAGCATTCAGCATTTATCTAAATTTTTCGGAAAGAACCAAGTTTTAACCGATATCAATGTAACCGTTCATAAAGATGATTTTGTGACCATCATGGGACCATCAGGCTGTGGAAAAACAACCTTTCTTTACCAAATCAGCGGTTTAGACAGAATCGAGCACGGAGATGTCTCCCTTAATAACCAGTCACTCAGCCAGTTATCTGACAACCAATTAAGTCAATTGCGTCTAGAAAATATGGGATTTGTTTTTCAGAAAAGTCAATTTCTCAGTAACTTGTCGATTATTGACAATATCGTTTTGCCAGCTCTCCAGCTAAAAAAGCAAGCCAAAAAAGAGATTTACCAACGTGCCTATGACTTACTTGAAAAGATGGCAATAGCAGATTTGGCAAATGCGGATATTCGTCAGGTATCGGGCGGTCAGCTCCAGCGTGCCAGTATCTGTCGGGCGCTTATTAATCAGCCTAGCATCATATTTGCGGACGAACCAACAGGAGCCCTCAATTCCCAAATGAGCCAAGAGGTTATGGGCATTTTCCAACAACTAAACCAAGAAGGAAGGACCATCATCCTCATCACCCATGACAGCCATGTAGCCTCCTATGGAAAACGCTGCCTGTTCATGAAAGACGGCCAGATCATTTCTAAAATCATAAAGGAGGAAACAGAAGATTTCCTACTAGATATTGAGCAAGAAGCGAAAAAATTAGGGATATAAGACCAGCCTTTAATAAGACCCAGCTGCCTGAATGTCTTTTATGTGGCTGGGTTTAGTTGTGACTGAAAAACGTAGGTATTAATCGTTTCGGGTATTTGTTATAACTTCTTTCCGAAAAACTGTAATTTTCTTGAAAAATATATAGAGGCGTGATATACTACTATCTAGATACTAGATAAAAAAACGAAGGAAACAAAAAAATGAAACGTCAACATTTATTAGAAAAAATCGAGGAATTAAAAGCTCTTATGCCTTGGTATGTTTTAGACTATTACCAGTCTAAACTATCAGTGCCTTACAGTCTGACGACCTTATATGAGTATCTCAAAGAATATCGCCGTTTTTTTGAATGGCTGATTGATGCTGACATTGTTCAGGCTGATAGGCTTGCTGATATTCCGCTAGAGATTCTCGAGAAATTAACTAAAAAAGATATGGAATCCTTTATTCTTTACTTGCGTGAACGTCCGTCACTCAACACCTATTCGACTAAAAACGGAGTTTCTCAGACCACTATCAACCGTAGCCTGTCGGCCCTCTCCAGTCTTTATAAATATCTGACTGAGGAGGTGGAAAATGATCAAGGCGAGCCTTATTTCTACCGCAATGTCATGAAAAAGGTCTCCACTAAAAAGAAAAAAGAAACACTTGCTGCCAGGGCAGAAAATATCAAACAGAAACTCTTCCTAGGTGATGAAACCATGGGATTTCTGGATTATGTGGACAAAGATTATGAAAACAAGCTCTCCAATCGGGCCAAATCATCTTTCCGAAAAAATAAGGAACGCGATCTGGCTATTATCGCCCTGCTGCTGGCTTCTGGTGTGCGTTTGTCAGAGGCTGTTAACCTTGATCTAAAAGATATCAACCTCAATATGATGGTTATTGAAGTCACTCGCAAGGGCGGTAAGCGAGACTCGGTCAATGTTGCTGGTTTTGCCAAACCTTACTTAGAAGATTATTTGAAGATCCGCAATGCTCGCTATAAGGCCGAAAAACAAGATGTGGCTCTTTTCTTATCAGAATATCGTGGGGTTCCCAATCGTATCGATGCTTCTAGTGTCGAAAAAATGGTGGCTAAGTACTCGGAGGATTTCAAAGTTCGTGTCACTCCCCACAAGCTCCGTCACACGCTAGCGACCCGTCTCTATGATGCCACCAAATCCCAAGTACTCGTCAGTCACCAACTCGGTCACGCTTCTACCCAGGTTACCGACCTCTACACCCATATCGTTAATGATGAACAAAAAGATGCTCTAGATAACCTATAATTTACGTATTATAAATTATGCAAACTAATAATTTAGCTTAAATACAAATGCGCCATGCACCTCACCCACTATTTCATGAGACGGGTGAGGTTTTTATATCCCCCTTCTGATTGAAAAATAGACTACAAAAGAACGAAAGAGTCCAGTGATAGAAATTCTTTATCGCAGAGATTGAAAATTAGAATAACCTAATCTGTTGAATTTATAAGATAGGCGAACTATAATTTACTCATTAATTGAAAACATCTATGCCATTGTTAAAAGCTGTCTTTTAATGGTATATTAGCAGTTTAGCAATGACTCTGCCTATCATTATAAAGGAGGTTCTTATGACAGAAAATGTTTTAGCAAGTCTGATTGTGGGACTTGGTGGTATCGTTCTAACTGTCTTGGCTTATTTGCACCGCAGAAAAATAGGGTTCACAACACTTGTCTTCACTGCACTGATTGCGGGAACAATTTTTGGACTGCTACTGCAGCTCAGCTTAGGTGCTGATCATCCAGCTCTTTTAACAGCCCTCGATTGGTTGAGTATCGTAGGCAATGGCTATGTCAGTCTCTTAAAAATGCTGATTATTCCTTTGGTTTTCATCTCCCTCGTTAGCGCTTTTACTCAATTAAAAATCTCGCAAAATATTAAAAAAATTGCAGGAACGACCTTAGCTGTTTTACTAGGGACAACTGCTGTTGCCTCCTTGATTGGCTACCTTTCGACCATCTTGTTTAAATTACAGGGGGCTAATTTTTCAGGGATTGCTGATAAAGCGGCTTTGGCCAATATTCAAGAACATCAAGATGAACTCACAGGCCTGACACTGCCTCAGCAAATTGTAAATTTCCTACCAAGCAATATCTTTGCTGATTTTTCAGAAACACGTGCAACAAGCACTATAGCTGTTGTTGTCTTTGCTATTTTTGTAGGTGTCGCCTATTTAGCTGTCAAAAAATCGGAGCCAGAGAGTGCTGAGGTTTTTGCTAAACTTATCAAAAGTTTGCAATTGATTATTAATCGTATCGTTAAGCTGGTCCTTTCACTAACACCGTATGGTATCTTTGCACTCATTACAAACGCAAGTGCGGTCAATTCTATAAAAACGATTGGGCGGCTGGGTATCTTTATCATTGCAGTCTACGTAGCTTTAGTCGTCGTACTCTCGGTTCATACATCTTTATTAATAGCCAGTGGGATCAACCCTCTTGTTTATTATAAAAAGGTTTGGCCTGCTTTAATATTTGCCTTTAGTTCGCGAACCAGTGCAGGTACCCTGCCCCTGAATGTAAAAATCCAAACAGAGTCCCTCGGAGTTGACTCAACTATCGCAAACTTCGCTGCTAGTTTTGGCCTAACAATCGGTCAAAATGGCTGTGCTGGTGTTTACCCTTCGATGGTTGCGACGATTATTGCACCAACCATTGGAATCAATGTCTTTTCATGGCAGTTTATCCTTACTCTCATCTTAATCGACGTGATCGCTTCTTTTGGTGTTGCAGGTGTCGGCGGCGGGGCTTTGTTTACAACTTTGATTGTTCTTGGAACTTTAAACTTACCTGTTGCAACTTTGGGTATTTTGATTGCTATTGATCCAATTGTTGATATGGGTCGTACCCTGGTCAATGTCAATGACAGTATCTTGGCAGGTGTTATCACGGCCAAACGCACAAATCAACTGAATGAAACTCTGCTAAATGATACGAATATTACTGTTTCCGGTGCTCTATGATTTTAGAAACACAGGAATTCAGGTTGATCATCATTCAAATAACTTAAAGCGGAGCTTATTAAAAAATCATAACCAGCTAGAGTAGAGATTCCCTAGCTGGCTATTTCTATGTATCTGATTATCGATTATCAATCGTTTCTGGATACAAGTCATGGTTCATGAGGCGGTAATTAGCCATCTCTTCATACTTGGTTTTTGGTCGTCCATAGTTAAAGTAGGGGTCGATTGAGATACCACCGCGCGGGGTGAATTTTCCCCAGACTTCAAGGTAACGGGGGTTAAGCAGTTCAATCAAATCCTTACCAATAGTATTGATGCAATTTTCATGAAAATCACCATGATTACGGTAAGAAAATAGGTAGAGTTTCAGCGATTTAGACTCTACGCAGAGTTCATCTGGGATGTAAGACAGATAAATAGTTGCAAAATCAGGCTGCCCAGTAATGGGACAAAGTGAAGTGAACTCCGGACAGTTAAACTTGATAAAGTAGTCATTTTCTTGATGACGATTTTGGAAGGATTCCAGAATGCTTGGATCATAGTCGAAAACATAAGGGATCCGCTGATTACCCAGCAAGGTTAAATCTTTCATTTCTTCTTGAGATGTTGTCATAATAAGTGCTTCTTTCTCTTATAATAATATTTTAGACACCGCGTTTATTATCGTAGACAAGGGTATGGAGCTGCGGTAAAACACGGACATTACCCCAGCTATCATCATTTGCAACGCGATCCCAGAGCTCATGCAGGCGCTGCAGCTGATTCTGAACAATGTTCCCTTGCGCTTTTGGCTCTGGATTTCCTGCTGAAAGATAGAGGACATCTGGCTGGTAGCGCTCCTGAATTATTTTGGCAAAGGATAGATCGTCATCGTTAAAAATGGGGATTTTAAAGGTGACACGCTCTCTTGGCAGCTTAGATACGATAAAGTCCAAGGTTTCCATATTGACTAGCATCTTACTGGAAGGTGGTTTGGGGCTTATCGTCACATCATCGATATCTAAGAGCCAGTCCTGCCAACGTGAACCTTGCGTCTCAACAGCTAGAGTGACCCCGCGTGCCTTGAGTTTAGAAACCAATTCAGCCATATTGGCAGCTAAAAGACAAGGATTGCCGCCAGATAGGGTGACATAATCGTAGCTTCCCAGCGCATCCAGTGCCTCGATCACTTGGTCGCTGGTCATACGGGTAGGCTTCTCTGAACCATCCCAGGTAAATGCCGAATCGCACCAGTCGCAGTGATAATCACAGCCACCGGTACGGACAAACATGGTTTTTTGCCCGATCGCACGTCCCTCACCTTGGAAGGTTGGGCCAAAGACCTCTAGAACAGGCAGTTTTAATACACGTTCCTTAGGCATTATTCTTCCTCCCATTCTCGGCGAAACTCCGCATAGGCACTTGGAGTTTCATGCAAGCGTACATGCTCCATGCGTAAGCTGGCTTCTTTAGGCAAGGCAGCTTTGACGGTTTGGTAAATCCAGTAAACCATGTTCTCAGCTGTTGTATTCATATAAGGGAGGCTTTCATTGAGATAGCGATGGTCAAGTTTAGGCTCTAAATGCTCTTTATAAATAGCCTTTAACTCACTGAAATCATAGACCATTCCCCGCTCGTCTAGCAATCCGCTGACAGCTATTTCTAAATGGTAGGTATGGCCATGCAGAGCCTTACACTTACCATCGTATTGAAAAAGATGATGAGCAGCATCAAAGGTAAAGGATTTTGAAACTAAAATACGCTTGGGCGCATAAACCAATGACTCACCCGTTTCTTCTTTAATTTCCTTGGGTGTTGAAAACATTACTGCACCTCCTTTTGTGTTTGTACCAAATAGGTATCTAGCCCATGCTGACGGAGCTTGCAGGCTGGGCATTCTCCACAGCCTGCACCGATAATGCCCTGATAGCAAGTCAGCGTTCTTTCTCGAATATAGTCAAAAGCACCTAAGTCATCAGCTAATGCCCAAGTTTCCGCCTTATCTAGCCACATGAGTGGAGTCTGAATAACAAAGTCATAATCCATAGCTAGATTAAGAGTGACATTGAGCGATTTGACAAAGACATCACGGCAGTCCGGATAACCAGAAAAGTCTGTTTCACAAACACCTGTTACAATATCTGTGATTCCTTTTTGCTTAGCTAGAACAGCCGCAAAGGAAAGGAAGAGGTGATTGCGTCCATCCACAAAAGTATTGGGAACTTCGCCTTCTTTTGATTCGATGGTCATATCTGTTGTGAGAGCGTTAGTTGTAATTTGCCCAAGCAGGGACATATCAAGAATATGATGATCGATTCCTTGCTCCTTAGCAATGCCCTTTGCAACCTCTACTTCTTCTTCATGACGTTGACCGTAGGCGAAGGTCACGGCTTCAACATGCTGGTAGTGTTTCATGGCCCAGAACAGACAGGTTGTTGAATCTTGGCCGCCGCTAAAGACAACCAAGGCAGATTGGCGTTTCATATATGAATTCCTCATTTCTCAACTGGTGCACATAAGAAAAAGCCTCTACCCAAGGGTAAAAGCCTGAATTTGCTTGTGTCGTAAAGCAGGTTTTTTTTAATGATGGCTTTTCCCAAACATCAGTTATTTGATTAATGCTTTATTATCTTAGCACGTTGAGAGTGGAAAATCAAGCTTTGAACCATAATAAAAGGAAGGCAACTGACTAGCTTGCTGCTTCCTTTTGTGGCTTGACTATTTTTAGCGACGGTCGCGGCGTGAGCGGCGCCCCACTGGCCTTGGAATTTCCAATTCTTCAGTGTCAGCTGAGTAACGCTCAGAGCGGCGACCTTGCCGATAATTTGCTGCTTCCTCTTCTTCTGCTAATAGACTTTCTGATTCCTCTGCTTCGCTATCAATTACCGTCTCTCTTGCTTGGGAACTGATTTCTTCACGAGTATTTTCGCTTTCAGAAAAAGCGTCATCCACTTCTTCATTTTCATCTTCATCTTCGTAGGCCTGTCTGCGATGGCGAGGAGTTTCGCGTTCTCGGGACGGAGCATCATCAACGCGTCTAGAGCCAGATACGTCTTCCTTTTTTGTCGCCTTAAAGAAATGAATCAAAAGACCGAGGAAAAAGAGTAACTGCAGGACAATCCAGGCAGACACCCACCAGACGAACTGCTGAACGGAATCGTCCAGCTGGACGAGCTTGCCTTTACTAGCTGTAAAGTGAAAACCAATCCTTGTCGCAACCTGTTGAATGTGCCAAACATTCATGACAATAAAAGCAAATAATACAATAGAAGCTAGTAAGGTCAAGATGACAATAACACGTTGAAAAATATTTTTTGAACTTTGTGACATAATCAATCGTCCAACTTTCTTAAAAATCTGCTATCATTATAGCACGATTAAGCCTATTAAGCTAGGGGTTATAAAGTGTTTTCACCGCTATCAAGGGCTGTTTCAGCTGCCGTTTTAGCGTGAACATTATTTCTAATGAGCTTATAGACCGTTGCTGCAGTCGGGACAGCTAACAGCATCCCCAGAATTCCCCAGAGAGATGCCCCAACAGTAATGGCTAGAAGAACCCACATAGGAGGAAGACCAATGGAGCCACCAACGACGCGCGGATAGATTAGATTGCCTTCAAATTGCTGAAGGACAACTAGATAGATAATAAAGAAGAGCGCTTGTGGGACAGACTGGGTCATAATTAAAACCGCACCGATTGATAAGCCGATATAGGCTCCGACAACTGGAATTAAAGCTGTAAAACCTACCAGTACTCCAATTGTCGCAGCATAAGGGATCTTGAAAACAATCATCCCCAAAGAACAAAGGCTCCCTAGAATAATGGCCTCAATCGTCTGTCCTCTAAAGAAACCATGAAAACTTTCGTGGGCAATTTGACGTACATAGTGAAACTGTTTCTCAATTTTAGGTAAATAAGCATGAACCAGCATATTACCCTGACGGCCTAATTTTTCCTTACCAGCTAAGACATAAATAGAAAAGACAAAACTAACAAAAACAGATATGAGACCGGAGGCAAAGCTTGTCACAGAAGTCAAAAGACCTGTTAGGATTCCGATCAGGGTTGCTGAAATCTGCTTATTGTAATTGGCCAAGAGATTGTTAGTAGTTTTGCTTAGGTCAATGTCAAAATAAGCTAAGAATCTTTTAATAGAAGGACTTTTTTGCACATCATCTAAATATTTTCCAATCCCCTTGATATCAATATTGGAGAGGGACCTTAAACTAGTCAATAAATCTGGCAAGACAATATAGAAAATCAGGAAAATAGCAACTGCAAAAGTCATATAGGACAGAACGAGACTGATAGCGCGTTTACCTGGAATATCGCGGCCAAAAGCCAAGTACATAAGCTTTTCATAGCCACTCAGGACTATGTTAATGATATAAGCCAATCCTGCCCCTGTTAAAAACGGGAGGCTGGCCCGATAACAAGTCAATAAAATATCCTGCCCTACTGACCAATACGTCACGGTAGCGTAAATAAGAGCGATAACTAAAAAAAGATAACCAAAGTGTCGTTTTGTTAATTTCATAGGCTTATTATAACTCAAAAAACTTGCTGGCTCAACAGCTCTTTCAAATAAGGTATAAATGCATTAAAAACTTTATAAAAATGAGTTTGGCGTAAAGTCAATATTCCATAAAATAGACAAACTCTTCTTTCTTGCTATTGCTGTTTTGATTTCTAGACAGAAGCAACACCTGCCCTGATTTGATGAGCTTCGTAGAATCATTAAAAAACAAGCCTACCCTAAGAGGGAACTAAAGCTTGTCTTTTACTTTTCTATAATGTAATTTTTTCGAGATCCGCCAAGGCGCGCTCCGCAATTTTTTCGTAGCGCTCCTTCTTATCACGGATACGCGGACCTTCCAATTCCTTGATAATCCCAAAGTTAACATTCATGGGTTGGAAATGCTTGCTGTCGGTATGAGTGACGTAGTGCGGAAGACTGCCAAGAGCAGTCGTCTCAGGAAATACGAGGGGGTCTTGCCCTTTAAACAGCCGAGCCGCATTGATACCCGCAACCAGTCCAGAAGCCGCTGACTCAACATAGCCTTCAACCCCAGTCATCTGACCGGCAAAGAAGAGATTAGGATTTTTACGAGACTGGAAAGTCTGTGTAAGTAGATTAGGCGAATCCATGTAAGAATTACGGTGCATAACCCCGTAGCGGACAAACTCAGCATTTTCAAGACCTGGGATCATGCGAAAGACTCGCTTTTGTTCCCCCCACTTGAGATGGGTCTGGAAACCAACAATATTGTAGAGACTGCCTGCAGCATTGTCCTGACGGAGCTGAACAACGGCATAAGGGGTCTTGAAGTCTCCATCCCGAGGGCCCTTGTAGTCATCAGGGTATTCTAGTCCAACTGGCTTCATTGGACCATAGAGCATGGTCTTGATACCACGCTTAGCCATGACTTCAATCGGCATACAGCCTTCAAAGTACTTTTCCTTTTCAAAGGAATTGAGCGGAGCTTCTTCGGCATTGATGAGAGCGTCATGAAAAGACATGAACTCTTCTTTAGTCATCGGACAATTTAGATAAGCAGCTTCTCCCTTATCATAACGTGATTTGAGATAGACCTTGTTCCTGTCAACAGTGCTGATGTCGACGATTGGAGCCGCCGCATCGTAGAAATAAAAGCCTTCCCCACCATTGAGGGCATGGATTTTCTCAGCAAGTGCATCTGATGTCAAAGGGCCAGTCGCCACGACTGTGATGGCATCCTCTGGAAGTTCAGTGATTTCTCCGCGGATAACCTCAATGAGGGGATGCTTGCTGATTTCATCAGTAACCGCTTGGGCATAGCCCTCGCGGTCCACTGCCATAGCACCACCCGCTGGAACACGGTGATCTTCACCATTACGCATGATGATAGAATCCAAGTGGCGCATTTCCTCTTTCAAAAGGCCGACAGCATTAGTCAGACTATCTCCACGAAAAGAATTCGAACAAACTAACTCCGCAAAGTTAGAGGTTTTATGCTGGGGTGTTGGCTTAACGCCACGCATTTCATAGAGTTTGACGGATATCCCGCGCTTAGCAATCTGGTAGGCTGCTTCCGAACCTGCCAAGCCCGCTCCGATAACATTGATGTAAGATTGAGACAAAACTAATACCTCTTTGCTAGGAATCCCTAGCTCAAATCTTTCTATACATTTTCGTCAGTAGACTAGGCTATTATAGCATAAAATCATTGAAATAAAGGGAACACGATGTTCTGGCACAAAAATCTAATATTGAAATCCAAAATAAAAAGTTGCAAAATTGCAACTTTAATAGTTAAGACCACAAATATTTCAACACCTTTAACTGAGTTGTCGATAAATTATCCAGTTTTGGAACCATTCGAAACAACACAGCTCTAAAACACAAGACATTCAAACGGCTATCCGTGCCCTGTTTTGGAACCATTCGAAACAACACAGCAAGTTAAAATAAGGCAGTGATTTTTTAATCCAGTCCGTAATCAACTTGAAAAAGTGGCACCCGAATCGGGTGTTTTTATTATACTGTCTGTATCTTAAAATATTTAAAACTGTTTATAAATATGAAAAGACGATTGCTAGAGAGCGTCTTTTCATATTCTTTTGTTCTGATAATTATGGGGCTAAGTATTCTCTTTAAATTTCCAAACCAATATGTATGCGTTTTCACAAAAATATGATATGATTCCACTGTGACAATAAATATTTTTTAAGGAGACTTCATATGAGTCAAGGTAAAATTACTGCCTCAGCGGCCATGCTCAATGTTTTAAAAACATGGGGAGTTGATACCATCTATGGGATTCCTTCGGGAACTCTGAGTTCCTTGATGGATGCCTTAGCTGAGGATAAAGATATAGATTTCTTACAAGTGCGGCACGAAGAAACCGGTGCTTTAGCAGCCGTCATGCAAGCTAAGTTTGGCGGGTCTATCGGTGTTGCTGTTGGATCTGGCGGCCCTGGTGCTACTCACCTTATCAATGGTGTTTACGACGCTGCCATGGATAATACACCATTCTTGGCTATTCTAGGATCTCGTCCTGTTAATGAATTAAACATGGATGCTTTTCAAGAACTCAATCAAAATCCAATGTATAATGGTATTGCCATTTACAACAAACGGGTAGCCTACGCCGAACAGTTACCAAAAGTTATCGACGAAGCCTGCCGTGCTGCCGTTTCTAAAAAAGGACCCGCCGTTGTTGAAATTCCTGTTAATTTCGGTTTCCAAGAAATCGATGAAGATTCTTACTACGGTTCCGGGTCTTACGAACGTACCTTCCTAGCGCCTGCTCTGAATGAGACTGAAATCAATAAAGCTGTCGAAATCCTCAATCAAGCAGAGCGCCCAATTATTTATGCTGGCTTCGGCGGTGTTGGGGCAGGAGATGTCATCACTGAATTATCTCGTAAAATCAAAGCCCCAATTATTACGACTGGTAAAAACTTTGAGGCTTTTGAATGGAACTATGAGGGTTTGACAGGTTCAGCCTACCGCGTTGGGTGGAAACCCGCTAACGAAGTTGTTTTCGAAGCTGACACTGTGCTGTTTCTAGGATCTAATTTCCCATTTTCAGAAGTCTACCAAGCCTTCAAAAATACAGAAAAATTCATTCAAGTAGATATCGACCCCTACAAGCTCGGGAAACGTCATGCTCTTGATGCTTCTATCCTAGGCGATGCTGGTCGGGCAGCTCAAGCGCTTTTAGAACGAGTAAAGGCTGTCGAATCAACACCTTGGTGGCGTGCTGCTATCAAAAACAATCAAAACTGGCGTGATTACCTTACTAAACTGGAAACAAAAACTCAAGGAGAACTCCAGCTCTTCCAAGTCTACAATGCTGTTAATAAATACGCTGATGAGGACGCTATCTACTCCATTGATGTTGGAAATACAACGCAAACCTCTATCCGTCACCTGCATATGACCCCCAAAAACATGTGGCGCACTTCTCCGCTCTTTGCCACGATGGGTATTGCTCTTCCTGGAGGTATTGCTGCTAAGAAGGACAATCCAAACCGCCAAGTATGGAACATTATGGGAGATGGAGCCTTTGGGATGAGCTATCCAGATGTCATCACTAATGTTCAGTACAACCTACCTGTCATCAACTTAGTCTTCTCCAACGCTGAGTATGCCTTCATCAAAAATAAGTATGAAGATACTAATAAACATCTCTTTGGGGTTGACTTCACTAATCCAGATTACGTCAAAATTGCCGAGGCTCAAGGAGCTGTTGGTTTGCGAGTTGACCGTATCGAGGATGTTGATACTATTATTAAGGAAGCCGTCGAGCTTAACAAGGCAGGCAAAACGGTTGTCATCGATGCTCGGATCACACAGGATCGTCCCATCCCAGTGGAAGCCCCTCAGCTGGAATTGGATCCAAAAGTTTACTCAGAGGAAGCTATCGCGGCCTTCAAAGCTCGCTATGAAGCCGAAGACCTGATTCCATTCCGTCTCTTCCTTGAAGAAGAAGGTCTAGAGTCTCGAAACATTAAATAATTCGATGTTCGAACCTTTGAATTGCTCTGCGAAAACTGCTTAACAAAGACAGTCACAGTCATTTCGAATTTTAGAAAAAGCGAAGGCCAAACTCCACTGGTCTTCGCTTTTAATTTTTGGATATTTGATAAACTAAAATTTTATGTTCACCACAAAAACACTTATCATTTAACTTTAAGACATCTATCCATCAACTTGAACGACAAATTTGCCTGCAGGCGGCTCTTTTTCTAGGGCCGTTAGTGCTAGTGGTAAATCCGCAAAGGTAAAGGAGCGAGCAATTGGAACTTGTAATTTTCCTTGGGCAACCAGTGACAGTACTGCTTCTGCCATTTGTCCTAAATCCCGCTTTTGCTGCATATTGCCGCTTTGATGGGCAGCTCCTACAAAAGTTAGATGAACTCCCAAGCCGCGAGAAAACAATTTATTCATAGCACTAGCACTCGGCGGAGCAACAATACAGACTAAATCCCCATTGAATGCAAGCATATCAATATCTTTGTCCGCATAACTTTGCCCCAAGGTATTAATAATCAAGTCTACACCTAACCCAGCAGTCTGTTCTCTGATGACATCGGCAATATTTTCTCTTTCATAGTCAACAGCTACATCAGCCCCTAAACTATAAACGAAATCTTTCCTATTACCGGGGACTGTCGTAAAGACTCTAAGCCCAGCAATTTTAGCCAGCTGAATAGCCATGGATCCAACACCGCCCGATCCAGCATGAACAAGTATGGATTTTCTGTTTGCTAGGTTTGCCTTACGATGCAGCGCTTGATAGGCAGTAAGCCCTGTTGACAAGAGACCTGCAGCCTCTTCAAAAGCAACATTTTGAGGAATTCTGGCCACCGTATAGGTTGGAGCGGTCGCGAATTCTGCAAAGCAACCTTGTTGGGCTAAATCAATATGAGCAGCTACTCGCTCTCCAATATCGAAGTTTTCAATACCATCGCCAACAGCAACGATTTCTCCTGCCATATCTAAACCTAAAATATGAGGATACTCCCAAGAAGCCACCCCTTGTTGTGCCAGTTTGTAATCAGCGGGATTCAAGCCCACTGCATGAACAGCGATTAAAAGTTCTTCTGATTCTGGCTGTGGTTTAGGCACTTCAACCCATTCTAAATTTGGTACACCTAATTTTGTTTGGCTAGATAAAACCCAAGCCTTCATAATGTCACCTTTGTTCCTTTCTTTTAAACGCCAACTTCTAAGCGTTTTCATTATAACATTTTTTTGTGAAAGACTTAAGAAGTATTTTCTTTCCTGTCTCTTTTCTTACCAGCCTTCGCTAATAATCTAAACAACCGGATTGCGCTGATAGTTATCATAGGTCACTTACTGATTGGATTTTTCATAGCTGATAGTCACTAAAGCCATAATCTCCTTATCAGTCAGTGTATCATCCATGATTATGGCGATCCAATGCTTGTTCTTTTTCTTGTAGGGATGGTAAATCCCTTTTTGATGATATTTTTCTGCATCCTGCTTAAAGTTTAAGTTCAGATATTCGACCTTTTCTTCTGAATCACCTATAAGATTACTCCTTTTCCCGAGCATGACAAGGCCGATCCACTTCTTTGTTGCAGGGTTGCGGAAGATTCCATTAGTGTCATTGCCATTCTTACTTCTTTCTGGCTCTACTCCGTATTTCTTCTTAATCAAATCAGCAATTCTGTTTGTTTGAGCGAAAAAGAAATCGTCTTTTTTAAAGCACTTGTCCCTGATATCAAGAAGCACCTTTTGGCATTCTCCTTTCAAGGCAGCCAGAAAACTGCCAGTAGCGTCAGTATTTATCAAGGTGTATTCTTCACCAAACTCCACTTCTATCAGTCTCGCATCAATTTTCTGATTTTCAACTAGGATGTGAAGGTCAAATTCATTATTGTGAATCAGCTTATTGTAGAAATATGAATTCCCTCTTTTTTGAAATCCATAGGGCAAGAGAGCTTCCTCTATTAACCCATATTTTGTAAATAATTCATCTGTTAGCTTCATAGCCTAGCCTTTCTCTCACATTTCATAGTATATTTGAGCTTTGGCGTTTCAAATACTTCATCAATTCTGAATCCAAGTTTGTCATAAAGTTTCTTGGCATTTTGATTGAAATCAAAAACAGTTAAGGTGATACTTTTTATATTTGCATCCTCAAAAATGAGATCCATAAATCTGCTCAGTGCTTCTTTCCCAAGCCCCATCCCTGTTTTTTGGGGGTCTAATACGAATCTCCCTATGTGTATATTATTGTTTTTAACCTCTACTTTTTGTATCACACCTATAAATTCATCATCATTGAAGATTGAAAATATATTTGCTAATTCTTTTATCTTGTCATCATTCAATGGATAGGAAATCTGCGGTCCCATCCACTGCTCTTGGAAGTCCTTTCCCTCCTTATTAGACCACTCACATAAAAGCAAAGCATGGTCTTTAGTTATCCCTTCTTCAAATCTGATAGCCATCTTACACCCCCACACAAATTCAAATTTGTTTGTTTCTGTTATACCAACTCTGTAGCGCTCTCACACGAACTTTTACAATCTTTTACTCACAGCATCTTCTGTTAAGCTCTGCTTTACCTGCCCTGCAGCTGAAAACATTCACTGTCAAGCATTTATCTTTTAGTCGGATTTTCTCGAACATTTTCGAGAAAAATAAAAGGCCCAAACAGCGGTTAGTTTTACTTATAGGGTACCATAATTGAAGGATAAAAACCTTTCTTTAGTGCGCTCAAAAATAACCTAAACTAAAAAACTATTCCAATTTATGTCGAAAAATCAACACTTTGGAATAGTTTCTTTTACTTTAGCACCTTAGCTGACTGATATTGTAAAATACCGCTACTTTTTGATTCCCCTATCTATAATTGTTCCAAAAACATTACTGATTATTTTCTGGAGGTGTTCCGTTTCCAGGGAAGGCCGGATGATGGCCATTTGGTAAAAGCGGAACAGTATCTTTAGGAATATGACGACGGGTTTCTGGATGAGGGGTTGTTTCTTTGGTTGCCCTTACCTTTGCCGGATGACCATCAGCTGTTGTAATGGTGTAAGTTTTTCCTTCCTTGAGATCTTTGCTCGAGTAAACAACATTATCAAAATCAACACCAGCCTTGGTTTCGGCCACCACACGTCCCTTCTCATCTGTAATAGTAATAGTGTCACCAGCTAAGCCTGAGACGATACCGATAATATAGGCTTGCTTGGTTCCTGTTGAAAAGCCTTGAGCAAAGCCCATATGGCCGATGCCCCAGATGGTTCCACCCGAAGCCAGGCCGATACCATCATAATCTAAGGCTGAGCTGTAGTCAGTTTTAGACTGAATTTTGATATTGCCGCCAGTAACAGTCAGATTGCCGTTAGAATCAACACCATCATCATAGCCAATTCCTTCTATATTGGCACCAGAGAGGATGATAGCAACCTCATTTTTTATATCAGATGGACTGTTAGTCAGCTGGGAAAGATCTGCATCGTCCTTGGCAGTCCACTCAGTAGCATTAATCACATCATCGCCAGAATCAATGGTGATATTTCCTTTTTTCAGCTCAATATGACGGCCCTCAATTCCTTCGGAATCAGACTTAATGGTCATGGTCGTAGAGCCTTTAACCGTTACTTCGTCATTAGCTGTGATGCCTTTACTTGCGGCTGTGATGTTCACGGTTGAATCTTTGATTTTGAGATCACCAGCATTAACATCAGTATCATCGCCGACCTGAATACCATCGTCACCAGCTGTGATAGTGATATTGGACTCTTTGATACTCACCTCTGTTTGGGCATTAATACCATCTTTAGCAGCTGAATTGAGATTTAGATTAACTTCCTTAGCCTCGAGTCCTTTCGCTTTAATAGCATGTGACTCGGTACTGGTCAATGTCAGAGTACTTTTTTTCTTACCAGTAATGAAGAGTGCTCCACCCGCTTCAATCGTTGCTTCAGATGATGACAGAGAGCTATCCGCTGAAACCTTGATGGCCAAATCTCCTGCAGAAGAAATAGTCGATTCCGTCAAATTGACAGCGTTGAGTTTTAGTTTGACCTTGCCCCTTGTACCGTCAGCGACTGCAATATGGTAGCCATTGGCAGAACCCGTCAAGGTGTATGTACCAGCTGCAGAAATAGTGACATTTTGACCATCAATAGTGACACGTGATGATGACGAGGTCGCACCAGCATCGCTAAAGGTGATAATCGACTTTTTCTCATCATCCTCATCTTCTTCGTCCTCGTTTTCCTCAGATTCTTGGTTATCGGCGATATTTTCAGATGATTCGATTTCCGCATCTTCGTCCTCTTCATCTTCCTCTTCGTCCTCATCCTCATCATCGTCTTCTTCATCGTAAGAAGCTGTTTGAATGGATTCAGACGGGACCTCTTGTTCTACAACATCTGCAGGTTGCTCATTAGCTTGAGCAGCCTCGTCAATTTGGTCAGTCTCATTATCCACATTCACCTCAGACGCAGTCTGCTGTTCTTCTGTGCCTGTGCTTTGGTCTGTATCAAGATTGGCTGTCGCTGCAGCTTTGTCTTCAGCCGCAGAAACTTGGTCGGCTGAAGCTGTTTGACCAGCTCCTAAAACAAGGAGAGCTCCTGCTAAGACAATTCCTGCCACTAGGCCTTTGGACGATTTGCGTTTGCTGTCATGTCCCTTGGCTTTTGCAAAAGCTTGGCGGTTAAATAAATAATTTTTGTTCATAATAACTTTTAATCCTCCTAAATATTGAACTATTATACCAAAATTTATAAACTTGACAAATTTTAAAAGTAATCAATCATCTAAATAGGTCATTTTAAGATTAGTGTCTGGTTATTTTCCCCAACGAATAAGATAATGATTAATGGAATGGCGCACGGACTCAACTATCCAAACAACAAGAAAGCCAGACTAACTAAAAAGAACTGAAATCCCCTGCTATGAGACCTCAATTCTTCTTATAACATCAGTCAACTAGATAATTTCCCTGCAGTTTATAATTCCTATATTTTTCTCCTTGCAAGGTTAAAAATAGGATGAAAAGTCTGTTCCAGTATCGGTACTCATACCCCTTGGCGGTAAGTAAGTTTTAAAAATTTTCTTGCTCTTTCTAAATCTCTATCATAAAGAGCGATATGTCCTCACTTGATCGCAAAACTCTCTCGCTGACCAATCCAATCTAGATCAAAATTCTACAGGATTTCCTAAAATTATAAAAATCAGTAGGCATAATTATTAGCCCTTCAAAAAAGCTTCAATAACTTGAAAAACGCCATTATCATCATGGTGAGGGGCTTCATGCTTAGCTACTGCTTTAACATTGGCAGGGGCGTTGAGCATGGCATAGCTTTCACCACTAATGGCCAGCATTTCCAAATCGTTATCACTATCACCAAAACTCATGACCTGCTCAGGGGTTAGTTTAAAGTGCTCAAGTACACGCTCTAAACCAGTAGCTTTATTGCAGCCGTCAACCACGATATCAACACCTCCGTAGCCACTGGTGACAGCCTTGAGGCGCCCCTTAAAAATCCGATTGAAATCAGTTACAACAGAATAAGCCTCTGCTTCATTAGTGGCCAGATTCATCTTGAAAATAGGGCCTGCTATTTCTCTCCACGAACTTAAATGATGGACATGACTACGCATAGCTTCCAACTGCTCAGGCTCAATCCCATCAAAATCAGGAATTGAGCTACCTCTAAGCATGTAAGTACAGACATCGCTCGTCAAGCTCAAACTGTAGTCTCTCTCCTTACCTGCAAAAAACTGCAGAGCCTCCTCTACCAAGCCTTCTGCAATCGTGGTCTTAGATAAGGTCTGTCCCTCGATCATGATATGAGCGCCATTCTCCGCTACAAAATCCATTCGGTCAGTCAGCTCGTCAAATAGCATCTCTAAGCGTTTCATACTATTTCCTGTCGCAACAACAAACTGAATTCCTCTGGTTTCAAGAGCATCCAAAATCTTGATGAACCTCTCCTTATCATAAGAGCCTTTGGAATCCAGAAAAGTTCCATCCATATCTGCCGCAATTAATCGAATACTCATAATATTTTCCTTTCCAAAAAAAGCAGCAGGCCTTATCCTGCCATACTGCTTTTCCTTACTTTAATTAAAGAGCACCTCTCCATTGCTGGCGATAACTTCTTTATACCAGTCAAATGATTTCTTCTTGTAACGTGCTAAACTACCGCTGCCATCGTCGTTGCGGTCCACATAGATAAAGCCATAACGCTTGCTGAGCTGGGCTGTCGATGCTGAAACCAAATCGATTGGTCCCCAAGTCGTGTAGCCAAGAAGTTCGACACCGTCCTTGATGGCTTCGCCAACTTGAACTAAATGCTTTTGCAAATAATCAATGCGGTAGTCATCCTCGACAGTTGGTCCGTTAGGGCCATCCACTAAGACATCCTTAGCCCCCAGACCGTTTTCAACGATGAAGAGCGGCAACTGATAGCGGTCGTAGAAATGATTGAGAACTAGGCGTAAACCAACCGGGTCGATCTGCCAGCCCCATTCGGAAGCTTCCAAGTAAGGGTTAGTGATGCCACCCATAATATTGCCGCGGCCTGAGTTGTAGTTTTCAGGGTCGTGTGCTTGAGCCACACTCATGTAATAAGAGAAGGAAATAAAGTCCACAGTGTTCTTAAGGATATCTTCATCACCTGGTGCAAACTGGATCTCAATATCATTTTCTTCAAAGAAGCGCTTAATATAATTTGGATATTTTCCACGTGCATGAATATCTGAGAAGAGATAATTTTGATTTTCAAAATCACGAACAGCCAACTGATCCAAAGGATTTGACGTCATAGGATAGGCCGGCATAGCCAGTACCATACAGCCAATCTTGAAGTCTGGATTGATTTCATGGCCAACCTTGGTAGCTAAAGCTGACGCTACTAATTCATGGTGGACAGCTTGATAGAGGTCCTGTTTACTGAGCTCTTCGACTGGTGTGGCAATGCCGCCTGACATAAACGGCGCGTGAAGGACTGAATTGACTTCATTGAAAGTCAACCAGTACTTGACCTTATCTTTGTAACGAGTGAAGACCGTGCGGACGTAGCGCTCATAGAAACCGATCAAATCACGGTTAGCCCAGCCATTGTACTGACGTGCTAAGTGCAAAGGCGTTTCATAGTGAGAGAGGGTTACCAAGGGCTCAATACCGTACTTGGCCAACTCATCAAAAACATCGTCGTAAAACTGCAGTCCAGCTTCATTTGGCTCAGTCTCATCGCCATTTGGGAAAATCCGTGACCAAGCGATAGATAAACGAAAGGTTTTGAAACCCATCTCTGCGAAGAGAGCGATATCTTCTTTGTAACGATGGTAAAAGTCGATGCCTTCTAGTTTAAGGTTGTTCTCGGTTGGCTGATCAGTGATCAAAGGATTAAGGTCACCTTCTTTAGCAGGAATCCCACCTTGAGGGGTCACATCTTGGACAGACAAACCCTTGCCATCAACATCATAGGCCCCTTCAAACTGGTTAGCCGCTGTGGCACCACCCCAAAGGAATCCTTCTGGAAATACTGATTTTGTCATAATATTACTCCTTACTACTCTTCTATTAATTTACAAATAATAGTATAGAATTAATTGCACGGTTTTTCCGACATTATCCTTGGTAAAAATGATACTATCCTCTGAAAATATGCTAAACTAGAAGAAAGAATTTACGGGAGTAAATCCATGAAACAAACAGCACTAAAGGATCTCAAAGAAGAGATCCAATTCAACCATCATCTCCTCCCCTACAACTACTATCATACTATCATCGAGAACGGCCGACCGGATACTCTCTTTCATTGGCATCCTGAAATGGAGCTTAGCTATATCTATGAGGGACACGCCCAATACCATATCGACTACGATTATTTTGATACTCAGCCTGGTGACATCGTTCTTATCCGGCCTAATGGCATGCACTCCATTCATCCTATTGGCAATGAGCGCCAAGTCAGCGATACCTTTCAGTGCCATCTGGATATAGTCGGATACTCCATCGTTGACCAAGTCAGCCTGCACTATCTGCAGCCCTTGCAAAATAGTGATTACAAGTTTATCCCCATTATCAAGCCGAACATGGCGGGTTACGAAGAACTGCAGAGCTGTCTCTTTTCCATCTTTAAACTTGTCAAAGAAGAGCACCGCCACTTTGAACTTTTGCTCAAAGCTAAAATCAATGAATTTCTCTATCTGCTCTTTCATTATCGCTACGTCATTCGTAAAGTTACTGATGATGCCTATCGCAAGAATGAAAAAATTCATGAGCTCGTTGATTATATCAATCAGCACTATGAACAGCCCATGTCTATCGAATTTTTAGCGGATATGATCGGCTACAGCAAGACCCACTTCATGGCCGTTTTCAAGAAGCACACTGGGACATCCTGCACCGAATTTATCATTCAGGTTCGCCTCAGCAAGGCTTGCTACGAGCTGATCAATTCCAGCCAATCTGTTCTTGAAATTGCAACCAAGGTCGGTTTTAACAACCTTTCCAACTTTAACCGCCAGTTCAAACGTTATTATCAGCTAACTCCCAGTCAATACCGCAAGCAGCAAAAGCACCAACAAAGTGGAGCGGCCATGGTCAATCCTGCAAAAAATAGCTAGCCTCTTTGAAAATCTCATGGCAAATTGTTGGTACTTAGGATGTGAGAATGAGATCAACTTAGATAATTGCTGTGCAATCGTTAGCCTGCCCCTCTCTTTCTGATTTCTCTAACTAGTACAAAATAATAGATAAAAAAAGCTTGAGTTCTAGATGTTAATAAGAACTCAAGCTTTTTAGCATGATTATACAGCTACTACATTTTGCTATTTCACTATTTTTAACCTCAGTCTACGGTAAGAATAATCCTCTTGTAGGCCTTCAGATTATGCTCCCCATCATCCTGTACCTCAGCGATGATATGAAAGGTATCACCTGATTTAGCATTTTTAGGAATGGTAAATGAGACAGTCTTAGTATGACTTCCAGAAAGTTCAACTGGATCAACAACGTCTCCATCATCTAAAGGTCGAACCAAGTCTAATTGTAAACCATCAGCTTCGACCTTTTTGACCTTGCTTTTTCCGCTGGATTCTTGATAGCTATCGGCTTCAAAATATCGCCACCAATTATAAGTTAGTTTATCCTCATCAGGATCTGTACCTTTTGCAGTTAAAGTTACTTTTTCTCCAGCTTTTACATTTTTATCGTAGTTCTTGATAGCAATTCTGGGAGCATGGTTGGCATCTGAATAATTCGAAGCAGTTCCCCAATCGACACGGGCAGCAAAATCATTTTCAATATCATCAATCCAGCGAGTCAGGGTATAGGAAGCTTCAAATTGTTTTGAATAGGGATTATAGTCAAGAACTGTATTTTGGTAAAGCGACTTATTTTTCTTTGAAAATCTACCGCCCCATCCCCCGTATTCTGGATGTGCAACATCTCCTAAGCCGTTATTAAATAAATAGAAGTATGAAGGTGAGTCGCCCTCTGAAATAAAATCATACGGTTTATAATTAGGATTATTCACGAGGTAATCTTTCGAACCGCGCTGTTCTTCAGCCAGTTCACCGTCTATCATTTTGCCATCCCCCATCGAAGCATATAAATCCATTAGCGGACCGTGGTTTTGAAGGAGATTTTCTTTTTGCCAATCACCATGCAAAGTTTTATTCAATTCTTCACTATGGGACTGCCAAGCATAGGCGAAATGCCAAAAATTAGAGCTGTCATTTATGACCATCAATTTCGGCCAATGTTTGGCAATATACTCCTTATAGGTCTCATCTTGATCAAGGATGATATACAAAACTAATTTGTTATAGACTTTTTGCTGAATATTTTTCCAATCCCTTGAATCCTTATAGGTCTCTTCAATGGATTTGAGGGCTCGAGCCGTTGTGTTAGTTCCTCCCCACGTTTGTACATAAATCGGTTTTTTAGAATTATCTAGGAATAGTTTTTCAAGAAAGCGCGAACCTTCAGTCTCCTCTTTCATATCGCCTTTGTTTTTAATATTGCCAATCTTAGTTATTTTCTTTAATTCAGACGCTTTTGGATAGCCCTTAGCATGTTTTTTAAGATTTGGCTGTATCTCATTATAAGCATCCAGCATATCATTAATCCAGTCCGTACCTGTCCACCGATAAGCCTCAATTCCTTCTTTTTTGTCCCCTGCATAATGGTAAGTCGAACTTGTTAAAACAATTCCAGAAAGGTCTAACTCATTTGAATAATATAAATAGCGAATCATTGAGTTCATATCGTCGACTTCACCATCAGTTGTGATGACGGTTCGGTATGTGGAAGCCTTAAGTGGGTTAGTGGCTTTCACAGCGTTAGAGTTCTTCAATTGACTACAAGCGACTAAGGCTAAACCAATGACCCCAAGCGCAGTAAATTTTAAAAATTTCATACTTATACCCCCAAAAAAACAATACGAATTATTTTTACAATAGCCATAGCTTAGTCAGGCTTATTAAAAGCCCGTGTGCTAAGTGATATATTAATATTGGCAAGTGTTTATTAAAGTTATTTGAGCTTGGCTTTCCGCTCCGCTGAGCCACTGCCTATTTGTTTTACAAGATATTATTCGCCTATCTTTCGTCAATCGGTTGGCTGAACCAGCGGCCATTGAGGACATTGTGGTTAAGGTAATCTTTTGATTCTTGAGAAATGCTAGTGTCAGCATCCATCTGATTCAGCACATCTTGGGCAGTTTGGGTATCTCTTGTCGCTTTGATATTGGACTTATCTTTTGTTGCATCAATGGTAAGAACTTCTCCATTCGCAGTCCATGGTTCCCATGAAACCAGCCCTTTTTGGTTGGGATTTCCATCAGCCAAGAAGGCTTTGAGGTAGGTCTTGAAAGCTTGAGACATATCCCTGCCCCCTTGGGTTTGGAAATAGTCACCGATATAGTCTTGATAATTAGACGGTTTTTGCAGCATGGGCTCAAAGATACCATGGAAGGAACCCAGTGTCTTGGTCAAGTCTGGTGTCACCTCAGCATTATCACCATAATAGATCTGACCGACATAAATATTTGACTGATACTTGCCCTCCATTTGTCGCGTACTATCAATGGTATTAGACATGCGGTAGAGCTGACCGCCGTACTTTTTAGCATAAGTAAATTCGGCTGTCTTTTCAGAATCTTTGAAAAGGTTGCCACTCTTAAAGTCTTCTTGGAAGTAAGGATCACTGGCTGCAAACATCGAGAATTCATCTGTACCGGTTACCAACATCAAAGGCACATCATTGTAAGTTTTAGTAGCAAATCCTTCCTTAGGAATAACGGTACCATCCTTATAGAGATGAGGGAAGACAGACATCCGAATACCGGCATTTCCCATCAGTTTTGCTAAGCGTTTAGCATCAACTTTGTAGAGGTAATTGCGTACATCTTGACTATCAGTCTGAAGCCAACTTTGTGCCTCTTCTTCGCTGGTCTTTACTCCATCTTCAACAACCAATGGTGCAATTACTTTGGCAAAGGTTTCCTGACTAGGGGCCGTATCCGCCAAAGTCATACCGCCACTAAAGGAAATGGCCTTATCATACTTATTTTTAAAGAGAGGGGAGATAAGAGTCGCCATGACATCGCGGCCACCAGCAGAAAAGCCCGCCAGAGTGATGTTATTTTTATCGCCACCAAAAGTTTCAACATTTTCCTTGACCCAATCCAAGGCCGCTGCAATATCAAGTAAGCTATAGTTACCGGAATTTTCCTCAGCCGTGCCAGTTTTCAGAGCCTGCAAGGGATTGAAACCGAGAGTTCCAAGGCGATAATTGACAGAGACATAGACAGCGTCAACATCTTTAACAAAACTATTTCCTTTTATTTCTTGAGCAGAGCCAGTTTGATTATTTCCGCCGTGGATAAAAACAATGACTGGAAGCTTCTTTTTATTATTATCTGGTCGTACGACATCCAAATTTAGGGCATCTTCCGAACCTGTAACTTTACCATTTGAAAATTGGATACTTTGTTTACCAGCTTTAGTGGCATCTCTGGTTCCCTTCCAGTCTTCAACCTTTTGTGGCGCCTTCCACCGAAGTTTTTTAACGGGGGCCTTAGCGTAAGGAATCCCCAGCCATTCGACGGCCTTATTCTTGGCATCTTTATGTCCCTTTAATTTTCCAGAAGCAACAGTCTTTTCAACCTTATTATCAAAATGATTCTTGCTGCTATTGACCGATTGGCAAGCAGCCAATGTCACTAAAGCAAGTCCAATCATAAGATATTTTAAATATTTCTTCATAGTCGTTTCCTCCGCTAGTTTATCAACTAGTTTCTTTTAAAACTTGGATCGTCCGCTCTTGTCAGCGCTTACATTTCTCCTTAAAAATATGATGCTAGAGGAACTCCCTAACATCATATCTGTACTTATTTGACCGCTGTCAAGAGGTAGTCTCCTGCATTGACGCGGCTTTCCTGTGTAAGCAAAACATCGTCGAATTCTGCTGAATTTGTGACAATGACAGGTGAAATAACTGGCAGACCAGCATCACGAACAACTGCCAAATCGAATTCAAGAAGTTTTTGACCAGCTTCAACTTTTTGGCCAGCTTCAACTAGGCTCTTGAATCCTTTACCAGCTAGAGAAACGGTGTCCATACCAATATGGATGAGAATCTCCGCACCGTTTTCAGTCTTCATGCCGATAGCATGACCCGTTGGGAAAACGAGGGTGATTTCACCATTAGCAGGGGCAACAACTGTCCCATCAGTAGGATCAATTGCGATACCTTTACCCATAGCTCCTGAGGCAAAGACCTGATCAGGAACATCTTCTAACTTGACCACGTTACCAATCATTGGTGAGGCAACAATTTCTTGTTTAAGTTCCTTTAGTGGTTGGGCTTCTACCTCTGCTTCTGCTTTAGTTTCAGCTGCTGCAGAAGGTCCACCGTAGAGGTAAGGAATTTTAACGAATTGTGTCAATACGAAACCAAGGATGAAACTCATTGCAATGGCAATCAGATAGTAGGTCAAGTTCATTGGACTTTTACCTGAAATGAACGATGGAATAGTAAAGAGTCCAAGACCACCCATAACAAACATTTTGACATTCATCAAACCAAGGAAGGCACCTTGGATAGCACCGGCGATACAAGTCATGATAAATGGCGTGCGCATAGGCAATGTAATACCGTAAATTGCTGGCTCAGTAACTCCAAAGAAGGCTGAGATCATCGCTGGAACAGCTAATTCACGTACTTTTTCTTCCTTGGTTCGTATCATAATGTTGATGAGCGAACCTGCTTGTGAGAAGCAGATAGCTGTCGTTGCTACGAGGATAAAGCCTGATGGGTTAGACTGTAATTCAAGGATAGCCAAAGGAACAAGCCCCCAGTGAAGTCCAAACATAACCATAACTTGCCACAAAGCACCAAGGATAAGACCATAGAGAATTGGGCTAATGCTATAGATATTAGTAAAGATTAGGCCAACCAAGTCACTAGCATAATTCATAACAGGGCCGATTGCCAAGTAAGCTAATGGTACTGTTATTAAAAGGACAAAGAAGGGAACAAGGAAAACCTTGACAACATCTGGAATAACCTTCTTCAAGAAATGTTCAATTTTGGAGCCCACCCATACTGTTAGGATGATAGGCAAAACTGTTTGCAGATAACTTGACGTTGGGAAAATGACAGGAATCCCTAAAAAGGTGACACCACCTTTTGCAAAGCTTGCTGCAATATCTGGGTAAACTAAAGAAAAACCGAGAGCAATAGCTGTAAATTGATCCATCTTAAAGCGCTTAGCTGCAGTTAGAGCCAAGATCAAGGGCAAGAATTGGAAAAATCCGTCACCTGCTGCATTCAAGATGATATAGAGACCATCAGTTTCCTTAACCCCTACTGCTGCTAGGATAGCAACTAAACCTTTGAGCATACCGGCTGCAGAGAGTACACCAAGCATAGGTTGGAACAAGCCAGAGACCAAGGCGATAAAGCGATCGAACAAGTTTCCTTTAGGGACATCGCCCTCGTCGACATCGATGCCGCCGTCACCGGAGATACCGGCTACTTTAAGAACCGCATCATAAACATCAGGTACGTGGTTGCCGATAACAACTTGGAATTGGCCGCCTGCTTTAACGACCGTAACAACGCCATCACGCTGTTTGAGATAGTCCTCATCTGCCTTGCCTTCGTCTTTGAGGGTAAAACGCAGACGCGTAACACAGTGGACAAGCTTCACAATATTGTCTTTACCACCGACGTGGTCCACAATATCCTGAGCTAATTCAGTATAATCTTTAGCCATACTTTGGCTCCTTTCATAAGATGCTAAGCCGTGAATGACAACACAGGAAAATAGGAACCACAACGCAGATGCTTGCACCTAGGAAGTGGTGTGGTTATCTTTTTCCAAAGAGTCATAGGCGTGCTCAATTAAAATAAGATGCTAAGCCGTGAATGACTCGTTTATCTAAACCACCCCAGCCAGCTAGCATATATTTTCAGAAGTGTCGCTAGTTTGGCAAACAAAAAACCTAAACAAATACTAAACAGCTATCTGCACTTCCAGTGCAAACTATTTCGCATTTATTTAGGTTTTGCCTGCCTACCAGTAACAATCCTCTTCAATAATTATTATATTAGCAAATTTTTCTTATAATTGCAAGGGTTTTCATAAAAAAATTTAAAATATTTACCCAGGCTTTTCAGGGTTCAGGCGAACTAGTTCTCATTTTGACGTTGGATATGAATGGTTAAGTACACTTGCTCATCTTTACTCATCTCAAACTGGTAATGGCTCTGGATGTAATCCTTAATCTTTTGGGTGCAAGCAAAGGCTTCTTTATAGTTAATTTGGACTTGCTCAAAAAGGAAGTCGTCATTATTTCCCTGCACGGTTCCACTGACAACCCTTTGCGCAAAATATTGTAAATGGGTCACAAAACGATTGTAGCTAACAGAATCTTCTGCTGCCAGCCGTCCAAAATGCAAGCGAACAATCTCTAAACAATTGACAACAATTTGTGTGATCTGATGATTGGTTTCGACTAAGCTGCCATCTTTTTGGGCATTAATAAAATGCAGAGCGATAGAAGCTGCTTCACTCTCTTCCATACGGAGGTGAATCCTCTCATCAATCAGCTCCAGTGCTTTTTGACCGATTTTATACTCATTGGGATAAAATTTTCGAATTTCCCAGGCCAAAGGATTTTGCAGGCTGATTCCCTCTTTGGTCCGCTGTATAGCATACTGGAGGTGGTCTGCCAAAGCGATATAGAGGGAGATTTCAAAAATCTGCTTCAGGCTTTCTTGTCCATACTCGATAATGGAGAGGACAAGCTGAAGTTCCTCGCTACTTAAGTCCAGATATACACGGGCCAGCTCACTCATCATATCAGAGGCTGGGACATCATCACTCTGCTGCAGGACAAACCGTTTTTCAATTTTTTCTGGATCAATGCTGTCGCCCGATTTTTTCTGGAAGCCCAGTCCTTTGCCCATCAAAATAGCTTCCTGTCCATTTTCATTGACCTGAACAACATTATTATTATAGACGCGCTCTATTTTCATACTACTCTCTTTTTTCTGCCTTTCTACTTTATTTTAACAAAAAAAGTTTAAAATTAGTACCTTAATTGAATACAGCCTAAATTTGGAATAACAGAGGAATAATAAGTATTTTTAGGGATCTTCACTTGTAAAAATAATGGAACCCCCATTATTGCAGCTTTGTCTCCTTAAAATCGTAATCCCAAAGATTACGTATAAAAGGATGAGGGAAAAGCTATTTTTCCTCATCCTTTTACTTAATGACGGTACATTTTAAATTGAAGATAAAGATCATTGTAGATCCCTAACCATTTTTGACCGAGATTGTCGTAGACTTCCAGTCGGCTGATAACTTTATCTGAAGGATAAAAAGCTTTATCGGCTGTAAGCTCCTTTGGCAGAAGCGCTTCTGCTTTTTCATTAGGTGTTGCGTAACCAATATACTCCGCATTCTGGGCAGCGTTTTGTGGTTCAAGCATGAAATTGATAAAACGATAGGCCGCTTTTTTATTTTGAACCGTTTTAGGAATGACAATATTATCAAACCATAAGTTGGAACCTTCACTAGGTAAGACATAGTGGAGGTGGGGATTGCTGTCAGTCATTTCGCGGGCTTCACCAGAAAAAGTGACGCCGATGGCAGCATCTCCATTTTTCAGGTATCCCTTCATTTCATCCCCAACAATGGCTTTAATATTGGGAGTAAGACCGTTGAGCTTATCTGCTGCCTGCTGAAGATGCTGTCTATCTTTACTGTTCAGGCTGTACCCCAGCGCATTGAGGCCTAATCCCATGACTTCACGGGCACCGTCGACAAGCATGATACTATCGTGATAATCTGTCCGCCATAAATCTGACCAGTGCTGAGGTGGGGTGGCCACCATAGTATCATTATAGACAATACCAACGGTTCCCCAAAAATAAGGAACAGAGTAGTCATTATGCGGATCAAAACTCTTTCCCAAAAATTCTCTGCCGATGTGGTCGAACCCCTTGATTCTAGATTTATCCAGCTTAACGAGCAATTCTTCTTGTTTCATTTTGTCAATCATATAATCGCTAGGGATAGCAATGTCATAACGGGTTCCCCCCTGCTCTATTTTGGTATACATAGCTTCATTGGAATCAAAGGTTTCGTACTGAATATCGATACCTGTCTCTTTTTCAAATCGACTAAGAAGCTCAGGGTCAATATAGTCACCCCAGTTATAAACAACGAGGCTATCAGCTTTAGAAGTAGAGGAATTCTGCTTTTCTGCTACTGCCATAGCTAGGGATAACAACAATACTATTATCACCAGACCGCCAAAAAATGAATACAACCTACGCATCCTGTCCCCCTTCTTCTTTGCTGATAAAATAGTAACCGATAACTAAAAGGATACTAAAGAGAAATATGATAGTAGACAGAGCATTGATTTCTAAGGAAATTCCGCGGCGGGCGCGTGAGTATATCTCAACAGCTAGAGTCGAAAAGCCATTACCTGTGACGAAAAATGTAACAGCAAAGTCATCCAAGGAATAAGTGAATGCCATAAAATAACCCGCGATAATACTGGGGGTCAGATAAGGCAACATAACTTCTTTTAACATCTGGAGTCGGTTGGCTCCTAAATCATAAGCAGCATTAATCATATCCTGATTCATCGCCTTGAGTCTGGGCAGGACCATCAGCACGACAATGGGAATAGAGAAGGCAATATGACTAAGCAGAACCGACCACATTCCTAGGTGAAACCCAATAAGCGTAAATAGAATCAAAAAACTTGCTCCTGTCATAACATCAGGTGACACCATGAGAACATTGTTGAGGGCAAGAATGGTATTTTGACTCCTCTGCTTAGATTGATGGATAAAAATCGCCCCAAATGTACCAATAACCGTAGCTAAGAGTGCACTGAGAAAGGCCAGAAAAAAAGTCTGAGTAAGAATCAGCATCAAACGACTGTCAGAAAAAACTTGCCTGTAATGTTCCCAAGTGAAAGCTGTAAAATGGTTCATGTCTCCGCCACGATTAAAAGAATACACAATCAAATAAAAAATTGGCAGGTAGAGCAGGATAAAAATGATCCCTAAATAGAGTACTGACAGTTTCCTCATTCCTGCCTCCTTTCTTTGGTCAACTTCATAATCACCAACATGGTTAAAATTAAGATGACGCCGATGGTAGCTCCCATGCCCCAATTCTGGGTGATAAGAAAATGCTCTTCAATCGCTGTTCCCAGTGTAATGACACGATTGCCTCCGATCAATCTCGTTAGCATAAAAAGGCTGAGACTGGGGATAAAGACCGACTGTACACCAGCTCTAACACCGTTGAGTGATAACGGCAGGGTTATTTGAGCAAAGGTCTGCCAATCGTTAGCACCCAAATCCTTACTAGCATAAATAAGATTGCGATCAATATCATCCAAGGCGTTGAAAATAGGAAGAATCATAAAGGGCAGTTCGATATAAGAAGCCACAAAAATAAAGGAAAAATCAGTAAAGAGCCACTGTTTTGGCCCAATACCAAAAAAGGCTAAAAAGGTATTGAGACCACCTTCGTGTCCAAAAATTCCCATGAAGGCGTAAGCCTTGAGTAAAAGATTAATCCAAGTTGGCAGGATCACCAGCATTAGCCAGAGCTGTTTGCGTTTAAGCTGAGTTAGAAAAAGAGCCGTTGGATAACTGAGCAGCAAAGTTACTAGTGTAATCAAACCAGCATAAAAGACCGAATTAAAACCCATTTGTAGATAAGTCCAAGAACTAAAAAAGGTCTGATAATTACCCAAGGTAAGCTGCCCCTGGGAGTTAAAAAAGGACTGATAAACAATTAAGGTCACAGGCATTAAAACAAAAAGCAAAAGCCAGAGCAGATAGGGAAGGGCAAAGAGATTAGCGTTCGTCTTCATGTCGCCCCTCCTCAATAGCATTTAGCAAGCCTTCCTCGTGTTCCTCAATTTCCACATATTCCTCAATTCGTGCGTCAAACTCTGCCTCAGTTTCATTAAGACGCATGATATGAATATCTTCGGGAGTGAAGTTTAAGCCAATCACTTCTCCTTCAATGGCTTTACGGGTGGAATGAATCAGCCACTCGTTTCCTAAGTCATCGTGTGCAATGATTTCGTAGTGAACTCCGCGGAAAAGCTGGGTATCTACCGTGACTCGCAGCTTGCCCTCTTCCGGCAGGGTGAGCTGTAAGTCTTCCGGTCGGATTACTACTTCAACGGGCTCATTAGGCCGCATCCCACCATCAACAGCCTCAAAACGCTTGCCGTTGAACTCAACTAAGTAATCCTCGATCATTGTACCGTTGAGGATATTTGATTCCCCAATAAAGGTCGCAACAAAGTGATTGATCGGTTCATCATAAATATCAACTGGGCTGCCAGACTGAACAATTTCCCCGTTGTTCATAACAAAGATCCAATCAGACATGGCCAAGGCTTCCTCCTGGTCATGAGTGACAAAGACGAAGGTAATTCCTAAGCGCTGCTGGAGCTCGCGCAGCTCATACTGCATTTCAGTGCGCAGTTTCAAGTCTAGAGCTGATAAAGGTTCATCTAGGAGGACAACTTTGGGTTGATTGATGATAGCACGTGCAATAGCAACGCGTTGGCGCTGGCCACCTGAAAGCTTTTGGATGGAGCGCTTTTCATATTCCTCTAATCGCACCAATCTCAAAGTTTCTCTGACCCGCTTCTCCACTTCTTTCTTATCAGTTTTTTTAAGCTTTAGCGGAAAGGCCACATTTTCAAATACGGACATGTGCGGAAAAAGAGCATAGTTCTGAAAAACTGTATGAACATCCCGTTTGTTTATCGGAACGTCATTAATACGCTTACCATCCAGATAAACATCGCCTGTGCTAGCATCCAACAGACCGGCGATAATGTTAAGAATGGTAGATTTTCCAGAACCAGAGGCTCCAAGGAGAGTATAAAATTTTCCTTCTTCTAATTCGAAGTTAATATTTTTAAGGACTTGTGCTCCACTGTCCTCAAACGTTTTTGTCACATTGTTAAAGGCAATAATCGGATTGGTCAAAAGGCATCTATCCTCCTAATCATCTTTGCACTCTTGGAAAATCTCATGCTACGCCGCTGACTTAGGACTTGGCATAAAAAATCCAGCATTAGTGGATTTTCTTAAGTCCTTATCCAGTCTGATGAGTTTTCTTTGAGCATTAAGACCTATAATCTCCAATAATACGAACTTCAGGCTCTAAGCGGATACCTGAGTGCTGCTCTACTTTATTGATAACATCAGCAATCAGATTTTCGTAATCCTCTGCTGTCCCCTGATTGACATTGACCATGAAACCAGCATGCTTCTTACTAACCTCAACTCCGCCAATTCGATGTCCCATTAGGCCAGCTTCCATAATCAGCTGGCCAGCAAAATGATCAACAGGACGCTTGAAAACAGATCCGCAGGATGGGTATTCTAAAGGTTGCTTGAGTTGACGCAGATGATTGAGCCGCTGCATTTCATTTTTTATCTGATTGTAATCACCCGGCTTGAGGGCGAATTTAGCAGAAATAACGACTTCACCAGTTTCTTGAATGGCTGAGCGACGATAACCAAAAGCCATATCTCGTGCTTCAATCACTCGGACCTCACCGGTCTTGGTTAAAACCTGGACTGAAACCAAAATATGCGAGATTTCTCCGCCATAAGCACCAGCATTCATGAAGACTGCCCCACCAATGCTGCCCGGAATACCAGCTGCAAATTCAAATCCAGTCAGACTATGAAACTGAGCCACTTTCGTTGTTTCAATCAAGTTAGCCCCTGCTTCGGCTTCGATAGTATATCCATTGACAGTTACAGTGCTAAGTTTATCAAACATGATAACAAATCCACGAATACCACCTTCGCGGACAATGAGATTGCTAGCATTTCCCAAAACCATCCAAGGAATGCCATTTCCATTAGCAAATTTTACGATATGAGCTAATTCATACCGATTGCGGGGGAAAGCCAAATAGTCTGCTGGTCCGCCGACTTTGGTATAGGTGTAATGTCTCAAAGGTTCATTGGTACGGATATCAATTCCTTCGAGCGCTGTTTTCATTTTTTCTAACATTATGAGTCCTAAATCCTGTACTATTACTCAAACAAAATCACTCTGAAAGCGACAGCTCCCGGCCGATTAAACGCAGACGAAAAGCGACAAAGAAAGTTGGAGCCACTTGTTCCCTTGTGAATGCAGACATTCTGAAGTGAGGGTGAGATAAACAGCCCATTGCTTTCTATTATCTGCAAAACAAGATATCGTTTTGATTTTCAATGAGTACAAAAAATCGGCACAAGGCCGATAATATTATACCAAAAACTAAAGATTTTTGCGATAGGCTTCAAGAGTTTAATCTGATACCAGAACAATCTAACTCTGTCAGGTAACTGGCGTAGGAAAGGCCAGTCGAAGGTTCAGTCAGCTCTGCTTCGATTTCTAAAAGCGGCACTAGCACAAAGGCTCGCTGGGTCATATAGGGATGAGGTAGCTGGAGCTCAAGATTGTCCATAGTTACTTGACCGTAGAGCAGGATGTCGATGTCCAGTGTCCGCGGCCCCCAATGCTGGTGGCGTACACGCCCCAAATCTCTCTCAATGCTCTGACAGAAATGGAGCAAGGCTAAAGGAGGTAGCTGGGTCTCCAGTTTGCAAGCAAGATTGAGAAAATCAGCTTGATTTGTCACCCCCCAAGCCTGACTTTCGTAAATAGACGATAGACTTTTCAATTGCGTTTGAGGCAAGGCCGATAAGCGTGCTAACGCCTGTTTCAAATAAGTCTGGCGATCTCCCATATTGGAACCTAAACTGAGATAGACCTCGGTCATCGGCAGCGCTCCAATTCGATACCCACCCGATTATAGTGTCCCTTAATGGGTGGATTCTCCTTAGTAATTTTAATTTTTATTGTCTGAATGGGCAAAAACTGTTCAAAAATATCTTGGCAGATAGCCCCTGCTAGGCCTTCCAACAGTTGATAAGTCTGGTTTTCAACCTCATGTCTGATGGTTTCAAAAATCAGTCCATAGTGAACAGTATCGGCTAGCTCATCTGTCTGGGAAGCTGAACCTAGGTCAAGACCTAATTCAACGTCAACAATAAAAACTTGACCGAGGGCGTTCTCTTCAGGCATAGCTCCATGATAAGCATAAAAGCGACACCCCTCTAGAATTATTTTATCCATTGCTACCTCACACTAGCTGACTGATGACCTTAACAATATCGCGATTAGCCCCGACATTGTGGACGCGTACAATTTGGCAGCCCTTCTCAATGGCATAGGCTGATAGGGCGGCGGTCCCCATGTCGCGTTCTACCGCTTGGGTATTACCTCCAAGTAAATAATCGACCACGCGCTTGCGGGAAATCCCAAAGAGAACGGGATAGTCCAACCCAGCGATACGATCTAGTCCCTTGAGCAGGTCTAAATTCTGCTGGGCATTTTTAGCGAATCCAAAGCCTGGATCAATCCAGATATTTTCCTTGGGCACTCCGGCTTCGAGGGCAGCTTGAGCACGTTGGGTCAGAAAATCAGCTACGTCCTGTGTAATATCCTTATAAATTTCATCTTTTTGATTATGCATGAGAATGATGGGAACCTGATTTGAGGCTGCCAGTGCAAGCATTTCCCCATCGTACAAACCAGCCCAGACATCGTTTAAAATATCGGCACCAGCTATTAGAGCTGCCTTAGCTGTCCCTGTTTTATAAGTATCAACGCTAACAAGAATATCATAGTTAGCCTTAATAGCCTTAATAATAGGAACAATGCGAGCGATTTCTTCCTCTTGGCTTACAAAATTAGCACCGGGCCGTGTCGATTCTCCCCCTACATCAATAATGGCCACACCTGCTGCAATCATTTCTTCAACCTGCTTAAGGGCTGCGTCAACTGTCAGGTAAGAGCCACCGTCAGAAAAAGAATCGGGGGTGACATTGAGCACTCCCATGATACAGGCCTTTCCTGCTATATCAAACTGTCCAATTTTCATCTTATCATCCTCTGATTAAGTTAAGAATTTCTTGCCGCTCATTAAAATCATCTTTAAATAAGCCGCGAGCAACAGTCGTAACAGTTTTACTACCCGGTTTTTTGATTCCTCGCATGGTCATGCACATATGCTCTGCTTCTACCATGACAAAGACGCCACGAGGGGAGAGGGCCTCCTCCAAGGCGGTCGCTACTTGCTCAGTCAGCCGCTCTTGCAGCTGAGGACGCTTACTGGCTACCTCCACAGCTCGAGCTAACTTGCTAAGACCGGTGACCTTTCCTTGACTTGGAAGATAAGCGACATGAGCAACACCATAAAAAGGTACCAAGTGGTGCTCGCACATGGAATAAAAAGGAATATCCTTGACTAAGACAACCTCGTCATGCTCTTCGGAAAAGACAGCGGTAAATTGTTCCTTGGGATCTTGATGCAAGTCTGAAAACATTTCAGCGTACATTTTTGCAACACGCTTAGGAGTTTCTAGCAATCCTTCGCGCTCAGGGTTCTCTCCCAAGGCTTCCAGCAGTTGGTAGATGGCCTCTTCTGCTTTTTTATGATCTATCATAATTTCCTCTTACTAATCATTAATATGCCTTTTATTATACCCTAATTAAACTGACTTTTCAAAAGCCACTGGCGTACCTGTGCAATAAAGTAAAGAGAGCCTGTAACCACATAGAAGTCCCCTGATTCCCTTTGGTAGATCGTATGAAACCATGCAGAAAAATCCTTAATCTGGGGGTACTGTTTAGGATATTTACTCAAAGGAAGGCTGTTAGGATAAGGAAAGGTTGTGACAGTTACCTGACCGATATCTGCCAATTGCTTTAGCATAGCAGCAATTGGTTTACTATCAATAGCGGCAAACAGGAAGTGCAATTTTCTATCGGCGTAGTCGCTTTGCAGCAACTCTACCAGAGCTGCTATGCTTTCACTATTGTGAGCACCATCAATCATAAGATTATCAGCCATAAGCTCCGTTCGCCCCAGCCATTTAGCGTTAGCCAGTCCCTGTCGAATAGCTCGTTCATTAATCCTAGGATAGCTAGACTTGACTTGCAGGGCTGTCTGAACGGCCAAGGCAGCATTTATCAATTGATGCTGCCCCGGCATAGCAAGGGTCAGGGCAGTTAATGTCTCCCCTGCTGCTCGAAAGGTTAGACCATCCTCCGCTCTTTCAAGGGTAAAATCCTTACCGAATTCAAAGACTGGCGAACTGACTGTTTTAGCACGTTTTAAGAAAGCTTGTCGAGCTTCTTGTTGAGTTAAAGCTATAATAAGCGGCTCCCCACCCTTTAGTACTGCAGCCTTATTGGCTGCGATTTCCGCATGAGTCTGCCCCAAGACAGCCTGATGATCAAGGCCAATAGATGGGCATACAACAGCCAGAGCCTTAAAGAGATTGGTTGAGTCGTCACGCCCTCCCATACCAGCCTCTATCACAGCGATATCAACAGGGTGCAAGCGACCAAGATAGGTGAACATTATTAGGGTAATAACTTCAAACTCAGTAGCTGAGTCGAGTTCTGTTTCCAAATCCAGTCGCTCAACAACAGGTTTGACGACATCGACACAGCTAATGAGATCTTCTTGGGACATCATCTGACCATTGAGTGAAATACGTTCGCGAAAATCCATAATATATGGTGAGGTAAAGCTCCCCACTTTATAGCCTGCTTCGGAAAAGATATGCTGGAGATAATTGACAACAGAGCCCTTGCCGTTGGTACCAACCACATGAATAGCACGCAGCTTCTTTTGCGGATTATCTAATTCATTGAGCATCCAAGCCATGCGTTTCAGGCCAGGCTTAATCCCAAATTTTAATCTATCATGAATCCAATCTAGGGCTTCTTGGTAATTCATAAGTTCCTCTTATTTTTTATTAATCCTATTAGCTCAGAAATTACCTTATTACGAAAAAACCAAGAGCTGTTCACTCAAGGTTTTGATTCCTAGAGAGCAATATCTGACCATCTACAAAGATGATAATGACCGTCTGGAATGTCCACTACAGTCCAATACAAAAGGTGTTATACACGAATTCACACCTGAGCAAAAATTCCATCAGATAGCAAAGAAAGTCTGTAGGAGATAGGAGAGACACCTAAGCAGCAATCCTTTTTGAATTTTAGCTGAGATGAACCCCTCTTTGATCCACACTCAAAACAGCTAGCTCTCCATCTAGGTCAAGTGCAGTAATTTGCTGAACAATTGCTTGACTGCTCTCTTTAGGAGCGATGGTCATAATGGTTGGACCGGCACCGGATAGATAGGTGGCATAAGCTCCGTTTTCTTGGGAAACAGCCTTGATAGGAGAAAATTCCTTGACCAATTGTTGGCGGTAGCGTTCATGGAATTTATCGCTTTGTATGGCATGTCCAGCTGTATCTAACTGCCCCTTCAGCAAGGCCGCAACAGCTATGTTAGCAATTGATGAAGCCGCAACAGCTTCCTTATAAGCGAGAGTTTCTGGCAAAACATCCCGACTGTCGCTCGTTTTTAATTCATAGTTGGGAATAAAGGTAATAAAATCACAATCAGGAAAATCAGCCACGATATGATCCGTACGCCCGTCAACATAGCTAGCGACAACTAAATTACCGAAGATAGCAGGGGCTACATTGTCAGGGTGGCCCTCAATCTCCACGGCTATCTTAAGTTTGTCCTGAGCGGAAAGTTGTAAATCAGCTATTTGATTTGCCAACTCAATACCCGCCACAATAACAGAACTTGATGACCCCAAGCCGCGTGCTAAAGGAATATCAGAAACCATCCTGATGCGCTGAGGCGCAAGGCTTGGCTCAACTTTCAGGGCTGTTTTTACCAGCAGGTTCTCTTCATCCGTTGGAACATTATCGCCTAAATCATGGCTGATTTCCCAACGTTTCGCTGCTCCTAGGACTTCAATCGTCAGATACTTCGAGAGGGCAACGCCGACCGAATCAAAACCTGGGCCGATATTAGCTGATGTAGCTGGAACCGTAATTTTCATATCCGTTTAGTCTCCTAGTACCTTGAAGCTATTAACCAAGGTAAAATCATTCTCAGCCTGCAGTTTAGCCTTAACATTTTCTAACTGGGTTAGGCTAAGAGCGTGGGTGATAATCACGATATGAGCCCTCTCACCATCCCCTCGTTGCTGTAAGACTTGAGAGAAGGAAATATCTTCGCCGTTAAAGATTTGCGCCAGACGCAGAATCTGTCCCTTTTTATCCGGAACAGTCAACGAGAAATAATAACCACTCTTGACATCATCAGAATGAGCCAGCTGAGTCGGATGTTTGAATTCATTAAAGGATTTCCCGACATTGCCATCCGTTACACGGCGGCCGATACGGATGATATCAGCAACAACTGAAGTTGCTGTAGGCTTTTGTCCTGCGCCTGGTCCGTAGTACATGGACTCGCCAATACCGATCGATTCAACAAAGACGGCGTTCATGACACCATTGACACTGGCCAGCGGATGTTCCTTGGGCAAGAAGGTTGGAGATACTTCCGCTGAAATCCCTGATGACGTCTCGCGAACGTCACCGACCAACTTAATAACATAACCCAGCTCTTGCGCGACTGCAACATCGTCAGGTGTAATGGTGGAAATTCCTTGGTGGCTAACCTGATCAAAATCAATCGTCATCCCAAATCCAAATTGACTGAGAATAACCGCTTTATAGGCTGCATCAATCCCTTCAACATCGTTGGTAGGGTCACTTTCGGCATAGCCCAGTTCTTGGGCTGTCTTGAGAGCCTGCTCATAGGTCCAGCCTTCATCGACCATTTTAGTCATCATGAAGTTGGACGTACCATTAAGTACTCCAAGAATGCGCGTCACCTTATCAGAGGTCAAAGAATTGGCCAGAGTACGTAAGATTGGAATACCGCCCGCTACTGCTGCTTCGTAGTAGAAAGCTAGACCCTTGTCTTGTGCCAGTGCAATCAAGTCTTTGCCATGGGTTGCAATCAGGTCTTTGTTAGCTGAAACGACATGTTTACCAGATTCTAAGGCCTTGGTGATAAAGGTCTTGGCAGGTTCAATACGTCCCATCAATTCCACAACAATCTGAATATCAGAGTCGTTGACAATATCATCTATAGTCGTCACGAAATTATACTGGTGACCTGCTGCCAGCAAACGATTTTTTTCTTCGTCATCCTTGACCAATACTTTAGCAATTTCAAATTCTGCGCGAGCCGCTGCTGAGATTTTATCGCCATTTTCTTGAAGTAAAAAAGGAATCCCGCTGGCAACCGTTCCAAAACCAAGCAAACCAATTTTTATTGTCATTTTGTTCTCCTCATTTATAAGAAATCTATTCCAGCTCATTATACCAGAAACCTCTTGGAAGTTACAGAAAATATTCATTTATGCTATAATTCTACTTGCAAAATACGAATATTTGAAAGGGATAATATGGTTTCTTGGAGAGGTTTTTCAAAAAAAAGTCCTGCTGAGCGTTGGGAATATCTGAAAGAAAGCCAACTGCTATCTCATTGCGCATTGGATAGCTTGACTCAGGGAGAGCTACTGCCACTAGCTAGAGCCGATCAGATAGCAGAGAATGTCATCGGACGTTTAGCGCTGCCTATGAGCTTGGCTCCTGATTTTCTGATTGATGGCAAGACTTACCATCTCCCTATGGTGACCGAGGAACCTTCTGTTGTTGCTGCAGCCAGTTACGCAGCTAGGTTGATTAGGCGCTCGGGAGGTTTTACCACCAAGGTCCACCAAAGACGGATGATTGGCCAAATCACCTTGACTGATGTTCCAGATCAAGAGGTCGCCGGTCAAACTATCTTAGCCCACACAAAAACCTTGATTTCTCGGGCCAATACAGCCCATCCTTCAATTCTTAAGCGCGGCGGCGGTGCCCGTGAACTTTGGATAGAGCACAAGGATAGTTTTCTTATTGTGTATATAAGTGTCGACACCAAAGAAGCAATGGGAGCTAATATCGTCAATACCATGATGGAAGCCCTATCTCCTACCCTAGAGAAGCTTTCTGAGGGGCGCTGTTTAATGGCAATTTTGTCCAACTATGCGACTGAAAGTTTGGTCACAGCTGAGTGTCGGCTTGATTGGCGCTTCCTCAGCCGCAAAAAAGCAGAGGCCAGAGAACTCGCATATAAGATAGACTTGGCTTCTCGCTTAGCCCAAGTCGACTCCTACCGAGCAGCAACGCATAATAAGGGAATTTTCAACGGCATTGATGCCCTAGTATTAGCCACTGGGAATGACTGGCGAGCCATCGAGGCCGGCTGTCACGCCTATGCTAGTGCTTCGGGCAGCTACCGTGGTCTCTCTCAATGGTCAGTTGATCTGGATGCTAAGCAAATTATTGGACGGATGACCTTACCTATGCCAATCGCAACTAAGGGGGGGTCTATCGGTCTAAACCCTAGTGTTCAGACCGCTTTTGATTTATTGGGAAATCCTGATGCTAAAACCTTGGCAGGCTTGATCGTCTCACTCGGGCTGGCGCAAAACTTCGCAGCGCTTAAGGCTCTTGTCAGCACCGGTATTCAAGCGGGACACATGAAGCTTCAGGCAAAATCCTTGGCCCTGCAGGCAGGAGCGACAGACAAACAGGTTACTCAAGTTGTTGATCAGCTATTGCAAGCTGAGCACATGAATCTGGAAACTGCCCAAGCCATAGTAAAAGAACTGGATTGACAAGATCCAGTTCTTTTTTTGCAACATCCTTCAAGGTAAGAGCTACTCCTTAGACAGAGTGTCAGCGATTATTTTAGTGTAGGCAATAGCTCCTTGGTCATTAGGATGGGTCATATCTTCAGTTAGAAGTTGACCTTCTTTATCATGGGACAGGCCATACCAATCAATGATATGCAGATTGTCGTATTTTTGATCAGCTTCATTAAGGGCTTGGTTGACATCGTTGGTCCAATAATACTGTGACTTTTCAAGATTGATATTGATCCAATAAACCTGACGATCCCCTGCTGCTGCCATGACCTGATCAATCTGGCTGGTTTGAAGTGTCGCACCATTTTCATCACGATTTATACCAATACCGATGACTAGGGTATCGAGATCCGGATGGTTAGCTACCGCCTCCTGTACAGTTTCTAAGGCATGCTCAGGTTTACGGCCAGTCGCCCCGTCAAAGAAAGCATTGGGGAAAACTTCTAATAGATCATCGTAAGTCATGGCAATCATAGAATCACCCAAAATACCGACTTTCTTCTGATTAACAGCATCGTATTCCTCTTGGCTTATACCATACTTATTGAGGATAGCAGGGTCAGCCGGCGTTCCAGCTGGTTGCGGATTTTGTTGCTGGTGAGTCATTTTCGCTTCGTTTTGTTTTAGCTGATCGGTTATCTTGTTCTGGGCAGCTGTTTTGTCGGGTGCAGTAAAAACAAGGGTAAGTGCAGCAATTACAGCTAGCCCTGTCATCAGCGTTAAAGGCCACTTGAACGGGAAGGGATGACCTTTTCGAGCATAAAATTCACGAATTTGCCGCCAAGTAATCCGCCGCAAAGGGACTTCTACCAATCGATAGGTTATCTCTGTTAAAACAACTACGAGAGCTAAAGCAATCAGAACCGATAAGGGGGATTTGGGATTAGGCAGCTTTAACTCTGCGAAAGTTAGAATAGGAATCTGCCAGAGGTACATGCCGTAAGAACGAGTCCCTAAATAAGCCGTTATAGGGTTGGACAGCCATCTATTAACACGCAATTGGGGATGGACTATGGTAGCGATGAGGATACATGACAAGAAGCTAAAGAGCCACATTCCCCCTCTGTAGGTGAACCACTCTTGGTCAGGCAAAAAGAAAAAACAAATGCCCAGGACAAGCATGCTGGTCAGAGCAATACCGTTGAACACCCGCCGATCCAGTTGAGATAGACGAATATTTGCCGCCTTATCACTAGGATAGACAAAAGCCAGTGCAGCTCCCATTAAAATGCTGAAAAGCCTAGTATCTGTTCCGTAGTATATCCTTGTCGGATCGACATGCATGCGATAGAGAAAAGACATTTCCAAGAAGGATAAAAGTAGGATAACATCCAATACGTTAAAAATCAGGGTACGCCTATTTTTAAAGACCTTCATCAGCAGGATAATAATCAATGGCCAGAACAGATAAAACTGCCCTTCGATTGATAGGCTGTAGTAATGCTGAAAGGGCGCCTCTGCTATCAGCTTGGCAAAATAGGACCCTCCTTTAGCAATCTGCCACCAATTATTGACCGAAAAAATACTGGAGACAAAGACCATGCGTATACCATTCAGGAGATTCCTTTGGAAAAAATACATATAAACGGTACTTAGGAGTATTACTGCTACCATATTGGGATAGAGCCGCTTGAAGCGTCTGAGCAGGAAGGATTTAATATCAATTCCACCAGTCGCCTCATACTCTTTCAATAGGAGGTCTGTGATTAAATAGCCAGATAGCACAAAGAAGAGGGCAACCCCGAGGTAGCCACCCCTAAATATTGACGGATAGATATGATAGAGAATAACAGCTAGAAGACCAATTGTTCTTAAGCCGTCGAATCCTGTAATATAGCGTTTTTTCATGTTTAATTCCTTTTTGCGCCAGAGGCGTTTAATGTTCAAAATATACCATAAAATACCAGGCTTAGCAAGGTGGGGCGCGTAATTTAAGCACCTTACAAAGTGAAAAAAGGAAAATGCTCTAAAGTTTAGCCAAGGATAAAACAGTGCTGGTTTGTACTGACCCCAATTGTTAGATTTTCTGTCTAACTTTTGGGGTGCAGGTTAGTTTTATCTTAACCGTTTTTTCTTGACTTCCGTTTTTTATAAATGTATAATCTAGTTATTGAAACTAGATGAAAGGAGGATAGTAATCTTATGACAACCGCTTATCCCAAATGGGAAGAACTTCCCAATATTGATTTATATTTAGACCAAGTTTTGCTTTATGTCAACCAGCTAGCAGCACCTGCTACCGTTCCTAATGATAAAGGCTTGACCTCTTCGATGATTAATAATTATGTTAAGCATGGTCTGGTTGAAAAACCAGTCAAAAAGAAATACAGTCGCAAACAACTTGCCCGCTTGATCGCTATCACTACTTTCAAACCGGTATTTTCCATTCAGGAATTAGGCCAAGTTTTAGAAGCTTTGACGGCTGATAACCAGTCACAAAGGTATTATGATGCCTTTGTGTCCTGCATGAATGGCGAACAGGATCGAGATATCCCCGAGATTATCGTATCAGCCTGCCAAACATTAAAACTTTATCATCATACGCACAAACTCGCCCTCAACCTTCAAGGAGGTCAAAAATGAATGCAGCACAAACTCTAAAACTTAGCAAGCGCCTTTCTTTTGGTGAAGAGGTTGCAAATAGTGTTACCCATGCTGTCGGTTCGGTAGCGATGCTTGTCTTGCTTCCCATTACAGCGTCTTACAGCCACCAAGTCTACGGAATCAAAGCAGCTGTCGGTATGTCTATTTTTGTTATCAGTTTATTTTTAATGTTCCTCTCCTCTACAATTTATCACGCCATGCAGTATGACTCTCCTCAAAAGTATGTTCTGCGCATTATTGATCACAGCATGATCTATATCGCTATTGCTGGTTCTTACACACCAGTAGCTCTATCCTTGGTTGGTGGCTGGCTTGGTTATCTCATCATCGTTCTACAGTGGGGGACAACTATCTACGGGATTCTTTACAAAATTTTTGCCAAACGAATCAATGAAAAATTTAGCCTGCTTCTTTATCTTTTGATGGGATGGCTGATTATCTTTATTATTCCTGCCGTTATTGCCAAGACAGATCCCACCTTTTGGGTATTGATGCTGGCAGGAGGGTTATCATACACTGTCGGAGCCTTTTTCTACTCCAGAAAACAGCCTTACGACCATATGATCTGGCACCTCTTTATTCTCTTAGCATCAACTTTACAATATATTGCCATTGCGTACTGCATGCTATAAAGTGCTTTCGCGTTCGCGAATAAATGGAAGTTTAAAGCCTTGTTAGAGTCATCAGCTTAGCTGGTGGTTTTCTTTATTTTTCTCAAAGAGAAAAGCTAAAAACTAGGGTATGAAACCATAAAAAAATAAGAGTCTGAAACAAAATTTCAGACTCTTTAGCATTATCTAGATTTACCAGATCGACGCAGTGGTTGATTGGCGGTCCTTATCATGGGGCGCTTCCTTATCTTTAGGCGACCCCTTAAACAATCCAGTAGCTAAAAAGCAACAACAGTTGCTCTCGAGCACTGGCATTTGCATTTCACTACTTTATTTACGCTTCAAAAGGAGCCCAATCAAAATTTACAAATGTCTTAAATAGCTCCCCAAAAGTTCCATGAAAGCCAAGGTCTTTTCCATGATAGGTCAGGCTGGTTACAGGGTAATACTCCGGAACAGTTGAACAGCCCATAAGAGCTCTGATAAAGTCATTAGGGTTCTCAAATTTTTGATGGCGTTCAATTTGATAAGCATCTGTATAAGTCATTTCAATCATAATATTCCCTCTCTTTCTTCTTTAGTTTATGCTCTTAGTTAAGAAAGGTCAATTATTTTGACCGAAAATTAGCGATTGGCCTCACTTAGTTTTCCATAAAGTAAGTAGTCAACCTGCCTTAGTTCACGTAAATTTTGACAGTTGAGAGCACACATAATCAGACGAAGATCCTCTTTCCAACCGTTGATTATCTCAACAACTTTCCCAACAGGATAGCACTCAACCAACTCCAATATCGTACGCGAAAGCCCTACTGCTTTTGCACCGAGAACAAATGCCTTGACCATATCAAGTGGATTTCTAACTCCACCGCTGGCTAAAATTTCAGCTTGGCTCGTTAGAGCCTGCAGATTAAGCAGGGTTTGAACGGTTGACTGCCCCCAGTTATTAAGGTAAGAACGATTCCCCCCGCGCTCATTTTCGATATAGGCAAAACTCGTTCCTCCACGTCCAGAAATATCAAATGTTTGGATACCTGACTCCAACCCATATTCTACTGTTTTTATATCCATACCAAAACCGACTTCTTTTAGGATAAGAGGCACAGAAATTTGGCTGACATAATCAGTTAAATGTGACCGCCAAGTCTTAAAGGTTCGCTCCCCTTCAGGCATAAGAAGTTCCTGCATGAGGTTGAGATGAACCTGTAACAGTAAGGGCCGCATTGCTGCTACAGTCTGCAATCCTAACTCAGCTGGTTTATCCAAGCCAATATTTGTTCCCAAAAGCACTTCAGGTGCAATCTTTCTAACATCATAAGAATCATCGTTAGAATTTTTCAGGGCTGCGCTATAAGAGCCCGTAACAAACAGCAAATCACAGCTTTCGGCAACTTGGGCTAATTTTTGATTAATGCTCCTGGCCCTGCTTGACCCTCCAGTCATGGCATTGATATAAAAGGGAAACTCCCAATCACGTCCAGCGAAGTGTGTGCTGAGATCAATGTCCGACAAGTCATATTGAGGGAGAGATGAATGAATCAGCTCCATATCATCAAAGCTATTATAAGGTGCTTTGTAGTTAAGGGCATACTTAATGTGGTCATCTTTACGGTTGCTCATATATTTCCTCAATTCAAAAAATAGTCTGCCTTTCTGTACCTATCTCACCAGCCAAACAATCCGATAAATCGGCTGCATTTAGTAAATTCACTGTGCGAACTGGCACAAACGCTCTATCTATAATTTTAAAGCGTTGGATCAGCTGGAATTGTGCCAGCTACAGCAATTTTCTACCAGACAAATTATCGGCGGTTCTATTGGCAACAAACTATAAAAAGTAGATCGCCAAGGATTCAAGAAGCTAGGTCACCAACTCACCATTTCTCTTTATGTAGTATTTCAATACCTTTTTCCCGCCACTGTTTTTTCAGAATGCAACTATGAACCTCGTCAAAAGACAGAGCGATACCACAGTCGCCACCACCTGCACCTGAGGATTTAGCAACAGCATCTAAATTTTCTGCAGCTGCCTCTAAATTCAATAGATCCTGAGTATAAATGGCTGGGTGGAGATCTTTCAACAATTGGCTAACCCTTTGTAACTGCTCCTTAATGGCTGCCTTGTTCCCAACTTTTAGACCCTCTGCTGCAGCCATAACAGCTGCCTGCGTCTGCTCTAAAAAACGAGGGGTAATGGCTGCCTTTACTTGATTAATCATGTTCGCAGAAATGGCAGGCTTCTTGGTCCATCCCACCAAAAAATCACAATTGATAGCAGTTTTAATTGGTTCAATACGATAGCCCCAGTCTCTCTTTAAAACATCTCCTAAATCAGCAGTCTCAATCCAGCTGCGTATTTGGGAGCGGTCAAAAGAGGTAAAAAGAATTAAATTCTCGTAGGCAATGCAGGCCAAGTCACCCATAGAACCATTATCTCCTCGCTTGAGCAAGGTATAGGCTGCCAATTTAAAAAGGAGTTCCTCCGACCAATCTTGATGGTATAAAGCTGCCATTGCCTTCAAAACCAGCAGCGTTACACTACCACTAGAGCCTATCCCAATTTTTTTACCCTCCTTCTCCATTTTGCCACTGATAGTAAGAGCAAAGGGGTGAGACCTCAGCCCCTGACTGACTAGGAAGGAATTAGCAACAGTTATCGTTTCCTGGATCAAGGCATAGCTACTGTCTGGCGTCATATCGGCAGTGTAGCCGAACATATCTGAGCTCAGCTGGTAGCAAGATGCTGACTCAATCTCTGCACTCATATAAATTGGGATATGCTTGATAAGAGCCACTTGTCCTGGCGTCAAAATAGCATATTCACCTGCGATATAGAGCTTACCGCCAGTCTGTACGCTATATTTAGTCATGAGCAGGATCCTTTGTTTTTGATACTATCGTACGATAGTGTTCCTGAAAAATCGGGACGAGTTGATCTAGGTCCTCCTGACGGCAGAGAACTTTAACGTTTGGCCCTGCATCCATAGTAAAATAGCAACTATACCCCTGCTGGCGTAATGATTTAACAAACTCCATAGCTTTGTAAGATTCCTGCGTTAAGTATGAAAATGGAGGCTGAGCTGCACTCGTTGTTGCATGCATCAGCAAGGCATTGGATTCTGCTAACTGGCCGACCTTATGAAAATCATTTCTAGCTAGGTAGGCCAACATATCCTGATAATCAATTTCAGACTGCCGGACCCATTGTTCAAAATTGCTAGACGTTTCTGTACAGCGTTTCATTCCTTCACGACTAGAAATGGTTTTGGGCTGATCATTTAAAACTAGCATAATCATTGCCAATTCTAAATCGGTTTTCACCTGATAAATCTCACCTGTATCCTTATCCCAAGCTGAAAGTGGTCCAAAGAATGAACGGGCAGATGATCCTGAGGCAAACTTGGCATATTGAGCCAGCTGGGTCTGATTAAGACCAAAATCAAACAGTTGGTTGCAAGCCTTTACCAAGGCTGATAAACCGCTGGAACTGGAGGAAAGTCCTGCTGCAGTTGGCATATTATTAACGGTATCAATACAGACACGATCTTTTCGATCCTTGCGGAAAAAATCAACGATTTTCGTCATCTTGTCATGCTCAGCTTGACTTTGCAAAACTCCATCAATGTAAAATTGGTCTGCTTCAGCAGTTTCTGGTAAGAAAGACAGACTAGTCTCTGTATACATATTTTCCAAAGTTAGCGAAATGCTGCTAGTAGCTGGAATCATCTTTCGTGTGTTAGCCTTCCCCCAGTATTTGACAATAGCAATATTGGCATAGGATTTTACATTTACAGACTTTCTATCCACGTATTGGCCGCTCCTTCTTTTTTTAGCATGTGAGACATATCCTGTGCTTCTTTTTCATTTCGGCAAAGTACAATAATACAGCCACCTAAGCCTCCCCCACTCATTTTTGCACCAATTGCCCCTTTAGCTTGGGCAACTTGGACTAAGTGATTGGCTTCTGGACTCGAAACACCTAAGAGATCCAATTCCTGATGGGCTTGACTCATGGCCTGCCCAATCACAGACAAATCCTTGGCCAATATTCCTACTTCAATAAGATTTGCCAAGTCACCCAGACGGTGTAAATAGGGTAGGGCTTTTTCTTCCAAATTACGTACCTTTTGAACCGCCTCGCGTGTATGCCCATGGATACCTGTATCAGCAATCACTAGGTAAGCCTCCAAATCAATAGGCATCTCTGAAAATCCTAAATTTCGGATAAATTTGATAGCAGTGTCGCTCAAGCATGTCTTTGCATCCAAGCCACTAGGATTTTCATGAGCAATAATTTCTGCCTGATTGGCTAGCATTTCCAGAACGGGACCTGATAAGGACCTGTCGAAATAATCAAACACTGCTCGAATAGCTGCGATAGCTACTGCCGCTGATGACCCCATCCCTCGTTTTTCAGGAACATTAGATTCAATCACAATTGATAGCTTTTCATCTGCCTTCTCTAGGTATTCCAAAGCAGCAAAAACCGCAGTTGACAAAGGATCAGCAATATCAATCTCCATGGGCTTCTGGGCTTCCTGCACACGGCAAACGACTTCAATATTTTTCAAAGGCAGGGCTATGGCTGAATACCCATAAACCACTGAGTGCTCACCAATTAGGATAATTTTGCTGTGGGCACGTCCAAGTCCAATTTTTTGCGTCATTTTCTATTTTCTCTCGTTATATTCCTCATAATATTTTAGCTTAAAAAAGTAAAAAAAGCGACCATAAACACAAAAAAAGCTTTTATCGTCATATTAAACTTTCAGAAATTGAGGGCGCAGAAATATTATAGCTGCTATTATTTTACATAATTAATATTACGTATCATATGCTTGTATTATCCTTACTATAAAAAGGAAAAAGCGCAAAAAGTATGAAAAAGGGAGTGGGGAAAGAACCCAAAAATTGAAAATTTTGGTTCTCACCACTCCCTAATTTCTAGGCGGTGACCTGAAACGGTCTCTGTCTCTCCCCAGACCTTTTAATCGGGAAATAAGATGAACGCTGTTCATCACATTTGTTTAGGTTTTCTGCCTTGGCTTTGTGACAAAAAGAAAGCTAGCCAACCACTGGGCCAAAGACTTATACCAAAACAAGAATACTGGACAAGTTTTTGCCCTTCTCTTTACAGACACTCTAAAATAGTATCCCAAGCCTGATCATACCCTTGACGAGTCTGGGAAGAAAAGACAATAAAATAGTCATCCTGCTCAAAATTGAAAGCTTTCTTAATAAGAGATTCCTGCTTATTCCATTTACCCCGAGGAATTTTATCAGCTTTAGTTGCCACCATAATAACAGGAATTTCATAGTATTTAAGAAATTCATACATCTGAATATCATCCGCTGTCGGTGCGTGACGCATATCTACTAAACTAACAACTACACGCAAATTATCGCGTGTCACTAGATACTCTTCAATCATTTTGCCCCATTTAGCTCGCTCAGACTTAGATACTTTGGCATAACCGTATCCCGGAACATCTACGAAACGCAGCTTATCATCAATATTATAAAAATTGAGCAACTGTGTCTTTCCAGGCTTACTGGAGGTACGCGCCAGATTTTTACGCCCCAACAGTGTATTGATGAAACTGGACTTCCCGACATTAGAACGGCCTGCCAAGGCAACTTCCGGCAGGTCATCCTTAGGATAATGAGATTTATTAGCAGCGCTGAGTAAAATTGAAGCGTTATGGGTATTTAAAAATTGCTCGTCCGTCATCGTCTATCTTCTTTTTCTAGGCTGTTTTTAAAATCGGTTTATCAGTGCCGTCGACAGCAGCTTTTGTGACACGCACGCTAGCTACCTCTTCCTGACTCGGAATCTCAAACATGATATCCATCATTGTCTCTTCAATAATAGAGCGCAGTCCACGGGCACCGGTCTTACGATCAATGGCCTTGGTGGCAATAGCTTCCAAAGCTTCCTTGTCAAACTCTAAGTCAACACCATCATAAGAAAGCAAGGTTTTATATTGTTTAACCAGAGCATTTTTAGGCTCAGTCAGAATACGAACAAGGTCTTCCACAGTTAGCTGTTCCAAGGCTGCTAAAACAGGTAAGCGACCAATAAACTCAGGGATCAAACCAAATTTTTGAATATCCTCTGAGATAATCTGCTGCATGTAAGAAGCATCGTCATCTAAGTTTATATTATTTTGACCAAAACCAATGACTTTCTCACCGAGACGCTGTTTAACAATTTCTTCAATACCATCGAAAGCTCCGCCCACAATGAAGAGAATATTTTTAGTATCAATTTGGATCATCTCTTGATTAGGGTGCTTGCGTCCTCCCTGAGGTGGAACACTTGCAACAGTTCCTTCAATGATTTTGAGGAGAGCCTGTTGAACCCCTTCTCCAGATACATCGCGGGTAATCGAAACATTTTCTCCCTTTTTGGCAATCTTATCAATTTCATCCACGTAAATAATGCCGCGCTCAGCTCGTTCAATATTAAAATCCGCAGCTTGAATCAACTTAAGAAGGATATTCTCAACGTCCTCACCGACATAACCAGCTTCAGTAAGTGCTGTTGCATCGGCAATAGCAAAAGGAACATTGAGGCTTCTTGCTAAAGTTTGAGCTAAAAAGGTCTTCCCAGATCCTGTAGGTCCAATCATGAGAATATTTGATTTTTGCAAATCGACATCATTGTCCTGACTGCTTTCTGAAAAACTAATACGCTTGTAATGATTATAAACAGCTACAGCCAGAGCTCGTTTGGCCCGATCTTGGCCAATAACATAGTCGTCTAAAATTTGCAGGAGCTCTTTTGGTTTTGGTACTTCCGCTAAATCAGCCAGAACTTCTTCAGCCAATTCTTCCTTGATGATTTCCTGCGAAAGCGCTACGCATTCATTGCAAATAAAGACACCGTTGCCAGCGATGATCTTCCTCACTTCTGTTTGATTTTTGCCACAAAATGAGCAATAAACCATTGTATCATTCGTTGTTGTGTTGTCTGCCATAATAGTCCAATCTTCCTACTTTAAAAAAGTGTGCCATAAAAGGCATGGATGGTATTGATAAGATTTGTCAAAGCGTTCAGGAGAAACAGTGCTCCTAGGCCATAACGATTTTTACGAAATGCCGGAAGCGCACAAAGCACACAAATAATGGCTAGTAGCGCTGTAAATACTCCAAAGATACTTCTTTGCATGAATTATTAATTCCTTATTCTATTTTAATTTTCTTAATACCGAGACAGTAAAATCAAAAGGATTCTTATCATCCTTTTGATAAACTTCCTCCGAAATCAGCTGGTAATTGTCTTGCTGGATATCAGGAAAATAAGTATCCCCTTTAAACTTAGCTTGGATACTGGTTTTTATTAAAACGTCGAAATATCTCTCAAAGGCCTTATAAACCCCAGCTCCACCTGCAATATAGAGGTCTTTTTCCTGCTGTTCAAACCATGAAAGTACTTCCTCTATACTAGATACAGTTTGAACCCCATCAACTTGATACCCCTTATCATGGGTTAAAATCAACAGTTCACGTCCAGGCAAAGCCCTTCTTCCCATGCCATCAAAAGTTTTGCGCCCCATGAGAACTGCTGCTTCCATGGTCGTTCGCTTAAAATGCGCTAACTCAGCAGGTAAATGCCAGGGCATCGTCTGATTAGCACCGATGAGATGATTTTGATCCTCAGCCCAGATCGCAATAATTTTCTTTTTTAAATGCTCGCTCATATTACGTTTATTCTATCAGAATTCGAGGGAAAATGCATTTGAAAAAATTCAAACAAATTTCTGCTATACCCTTTTTTATCAGTCTTTAACAAGCAGATGATTAAATGGCTAAATCAAATTTCAGTTGGGGTTTTACCGGCTCATAATCGATCAGCTCGAAATCCTCTGGCTTGATGTCGAAAAAATTCGTTCCATCTGGAACATTCAAAACTAGGCAGGGCTGACAGGCAGTTGGCTGACGACGCAGCAGTTCTTTTGCCTGTTCAAACTGATTATCATAGATATGGAGGTTGTTGACAAAATAGAAAAACTTACCTATTTTCCAGCCAAAATGTTTCGCAATCATCATCTGCAGGGCCACATACTGCATAGCATTAATATGATGAGCAACCAACATATCATTGGAACGCTGAGTCAGGGTGGCATCCAAGTAGATTTCACCATCTACCCGCCGAACATCAAACATGGTTTGAAAAGCACAAGGAAGAAGGCCTTCTGATTCCTCGAAAGCTTCATAATCCCAAAGACTGATGACATTGCGGCGGTTCCAAGGGTTTTCTTCGAGCTGCTTGAGAATTTTAGTTATAATATCGTGCTTTTTGACAATAGCACCGTAGCGCTCACCGATAGTACCCGTATCTCCGATTTCCCAATCATTCCAGTATTTAACGTGATACTTATCGTTTAATATGGTAAGGTCATTGCTCTGCTCTTGGTAAATCCAAAAAATTTCTTTGATAGCTGATTTTATTGGAATTGGCCTCAAGGTTGTAATTGGAAATTCTCCCCTAGCTAAATCATATTCAGCAAAGGAGCCCGTAATATATTTTGAATTAGCGGTTCGTCCATCCTTGTATTTGGGACGGGCTTGCTCCGAAAGCACCCCTTGTGTCATAATTTTTTGAATATTGTCCTTAAAAATATCATCTGCTTTTGTCATGGTATATCCTTAAAATAATTATTACTTCATATTCTAGCGAATTTTAAGCAAAAAAGCCAATAGCTGCTACCTAGCTAGTTAAAAACCTATGTTTAGGAGTGATTTGAAGAGGCTTTAAGTTTTTCCTTCAGAGCTTTCATGTCATTTATGTTACAATAGAATCATATTAAACTTGCAAATAGAAGGTAGATGTATGACCATTGGAATTGATAAGATTGGTTTTGCGACAGCCAGATATCAGCTTTCTATGGCTGATTTAGCCTCAGCTCGCAACACCGATCCTAATAAATATTCGATTGGATTAATGCTGGATTGTTTAAGTATTGCTCCTATTACAGAGGATATTGTCACTCTAGGCGCCGCTGCTGCTGAAAAAATCCTGACGGATGAAGACAAGGCAACCATTGATATGGTCATTGTCGCCAGTGAATCCAGTATTGATCAGAGTAAGGCTGCTGCAGTCTTTGTACACGGCTTATTAGGTATTCAGCCCTTTGCCCGAAGCATTGAGATGAAGGAAGCTTGTTATAGTGCGACAGCAGGGCTTAACTATGCTAAGCTGCATGTCTCAGCTAATCCACAGTCTAAGGTGCTCGTTATTGCTAGTGATATTGCCAAGTATGGCATCAAAACATCAGGAGAACCGACCCAAGGCGCCGGTGCCCTTGCTATGCTGGTAACGGCACAACCTAGAATTATCGCTTTCAATGACGATAATATTGCTCAAACTCGCGATGTTATGGACTTTTGGCGTCCCAATTATTCTGTAACCCCCTTTGTTCAAGGCATGTTTTCGACTAAACAATACCTAGACAGTTTAAAGACAGTCTGGACCGAATACCAAAAACGGCAGAATCTCAGTCTAGAGGACTTTGCAGCCTTTTGCTTTCACATTCCATATCCTAAACTGGCTAACAAGGGACTTAATAAATTGATGGACAAAACCCTTGATGATAGGGTACGGGCGCAATTGCAAGAGCATTTTGACAGTTCCATTCATTATAGCAGACAGGTGGGAAATATCTATACTGGCTCGCTCTATCTTAGCTTCCTATCACTATTGGAAAATGCTCAGTCTTTACAAGCTGGTGATCGCATCGGCTTCTTCAGCTACGGTTCCGGTGCGGTTTCAGAGATTTTTAGCGGAAATCTTGTTGATGGTTTTAAAAACATGCTGGGGGACAGCCAGCAAAAAGAGCTTGATCAACGTAAACTTATCAGCGTCCCTGAGTACGAAATGATGTTCTTTGAGGAGGCTGAGCTTGATCAGGATGGCAATGCTTCATTTATAGATTATGATACCCATACCTTTGTTCTTGATAGTATTGTCGAACATCAACGTCGCTATAAGAGGAGATAAGCAAAAAATGACTGCTAAAAATCGTCATAATCACACTAGCCGCAACTTGCTAGCTATTATCTGCCTTGTTTTTATTCTTGGGGCTGTGGCCTTTATGGTAAAGAATCACAGCTCCAAACCCAGTCAGTTGTTAAAAACGGAAAAAACACAGAGTCAGCAAACAGCTAAGACTCCTAAACAGATTAGTGAAGCAAGAAAGTCTAACAGGACCAAGGTCAATTGGGAAAAGCAAGATGAAGCTATCAAAGTTCCTATTTTGATGTACCATGCCATCCATGTTATGGACTCTTCTGAAGCAGGCAGTGCCAATCTCATTGTTGATCCTTCAACCTTCGAAAGTCATATTAAAGCACTATCGGAGGCTGGTTATTACTTTTTGACTCCTGAAGAAGCCTACAAAGCGCTATCAGAAAACGTTTTACCTAATGGCAACAAAAAAATTGTCTGGCTAACTTTTGACGATGGAGATGCGGATTTTGTAAATGCCTACAATATTATGAAACAGTATGGGGCCCACGGCACCGATAATATCATTACCAGTTATATTGATAAGGAAGGTTTTTTAACTACTGACCAGATTAAGGAAATGAAATCAGACGGCATGTCCTTTCAAAGTCACACTGTGAACCATCCCGATTTATCAGCAACGGCCGAGGATACTCAAGACACAGAACTCAGTGAATCCAAAAGATGGCTGGACCAAACTCTAGATCAAGAAACGGTCGCACTCGCCTATCCTTCTGGACGTTACAATGACACTACTCAGTCATTAGCTGAACAAGATGGATATAAAATGGCGGTAACAACCAATGAAGGGTTAGCCAGTGCCGATAACGGTTTTTATACTCTTAATCGCGTTCGTATCCTGCCGACAACAACGGCCGAGGAGCTGTTATCCACAATTTCATGGTAAAGACTTAGGGTACAGGTACTCTTTCCTTTATTATAAACGGAGAAATCATTACTGATTTACTTAACAAAACTAGGATAAACAGATGGACAGTACCGCTATCTTGTTTATCCTAGTTTTTTTCAGCTTGTTGTCCCAACTATTTCTGATAAATCGCGCTTGTTTAAGATCATAAAAAACACTCCAGTGCGAACCACTCTCCAAAGTGGATTGCTAGTCTACTTTGAAAGGGGACAATAGAGCGTTTTTCATCTATATAAAAATGGGCAGGTGCTGCCTCAGGGCTTTATCTAGTCATAAAACAGTAGGCAGCTCGATAAATTATTTAAGATATAAAGAGCCAATTTGCTTGGCGAAAATTCCCGGCAGAGAAGTAGAGTCGAATGACACCGTATGCTTGATATACAAGTACTCCTTTACCCTCAGGTTCAGACGCTTAAGCCAATTTGGTGAAATCGAGAACTTTGCGGCCTTGAATTTTACCAGCTTCCATTTCATCGAAAACGTCAGGTGCTGTATCTACCTCAACTGTTTCAACGACTGGTACCACTAGACCGCGTGCACCAAAATCAAAAGCCTCTTCCAAATCTTTGCGTGTTCCCACGAGTGAACCAACAACACGGATCCCATCAAGAACTGTCTTAACAATAGAAAGTTCCATATATTCTGATGGGAGACCTACAGCAACTACTGTACCGCCCGCACGAACGCTGTCGATAGCTTGATTAAAGGCAACCTTTGAAACAGCTGTTACAACAACACCATGACAGCCGCCAGTTTTTTCTTGAATATAAGCAGCAACATCGCCAACTTCTTTACCATTGACAATAATGTCTGCTCCAGATTCTTTAGCGAGATCGAGCTTATCTTGGTTAATATCCACAGCAACAACCTGTGCATTGAAAACCTTTTTAGCATATTGAACAGCTAGATTACCAAGGCCACCAGCACCAAAGATACAAATCCATTGGCCAGGGGCTGCGCCCGCTTCTTTAATAGCTTTGTAAGTAGTCACACCTGCGCAGGTAATCGATGAAGCTTGAGCAGGATCTAAACCTTCTGGAACTTTGACAGCGTAATCAGCTGTAACAACTGCATATTCACTCATGCCTCCATCAACGCTGTATCCAGCATTTTTAACAGAGCGACAGAGCGTCTCGCGTCCTGTTGTACAATACTCACAGTGACCGCATCCTTCGAAAAACCAAGCGATAGAGACACGATCGCCAACCTTTAACGATTCGACACCTTCTCCAATCTCTTGGACGATACCGATACCTTCATGACCCAGAATACGTCCGGGCACTTGTCCAAAATCTCCGTGAGCGACATGCAAGTCTGTATGGCAAACTCCACAATACTCAACTTTTACCAGTGCTTCACCATGTCCAATTGTTGGTAAAGCATGATCTACAACCTCAACACCATTTGATGCTTGGTTAACAACAACTGCTTTCATCTCGCTTCCTCCTATGTGCGATTAATTTTTTTGAAATCGATTACAAGAATATTGTACATTATTGCACAATCTTGTCAAGTATTTTCTGCAAACCAAGCGGGAGCTACCAAAATTCTGCTAAGACAAGAGGCCCAGACGCTCAAATCCCTTATAAAGACCATCTTCTTCAACATCCTCAGTCACCATATCAGCCATCGCTAAAATCTCAGGTCCACCATTGGCCATAGCAACCCCAATTTCACAATAGTTTAACATAGGAATATCTACCTTGGCATCTCCAAAAGCAATGGTATCTTCCTTAGTCAGCTGCAGGTGATTCAAAAGGACATCGATCGTATGGGCCTTATCAATATTAGCTACTCCTAAATCGCCAAAAAGGGCTGTCTCGCCCCTGCCTCCCCAGGTACCTGCTTTTAATTTCGGAAAGGCTGCCTTGGAATCTAAATGATCTTGATAGGAAGACAAAATAAAACTAATTTTATTAACATCATTGCGATAAAGTCGATCACCATAAATTAGGCCGTGGAGGGCATCTTCAGCCTCCAAGTTAGCAACATCTTGCTCCCTTGCCCCCTTGCGTTTAGCATAGGCTCTTATCACCGGTCTTGCTACCTCTTTAAAATTTTCACTAGCAAATAAACCGTTATTACTTTCAAGGTAAAACTCTAAACCACGCTCGTGTAGCCAATCGACAATAGCATGCGTGTCTTGTTCAGAAATTAGTTGGTGCATTAAAACATGTCCCTGATGTTCTAGGTAGGAACCATTACCACCAATCATACCGTCTAAGCCGATATCCCACAGTTCAGGCTGCACCTCAGCTCTGCTACGTCCCGTACACATATAAACCAAGTGTCCCTGAGCTCTTGCTTGGCGAATAGCCACTATGGCAGACTTAGGAATGCGATTCTCATAGTCTACTAAGGTTCCATCCACATCTAAAAAAATGACCTTTTGCTTCATAAACATGCTCCTCCATTAAGATTTAAGATACCAAAGGCTTTAAAAATTCGACTGAGAAAATATGAACTTGGACGAAAACCTTGGATTGCGAAGTCTGTTAACTTTTTCAAAGATTTAGGCTAAGTTCAATTCTGCTCCACCACACCTATTATAATGGAGATCCAGCAGCAAAGATAGGCTCTTTCTTTTAAAAACTGATACTATCCTATGATCCTTAGACTTCTCTTTCCAAACAAGTCAAAAATCCATTAAATACGATACTACATTTTTAAAAAGAACAGCCGCAAATTAATGGGCTTTATGCTAGAAGAGTTCAACAATCATAGCAGATAGATAGGCTTTACAAACTTGATTTCTTGCATTTTTTACATAAAACCACTATGATAAAGGTTATGTTAAACCACGATGCACTAAAATTTTTGAATCACTTGCCTTATCATCTGAGCTTTTATAATAAAGACTTGCAACTTGTTTATTCAAATAATTACTCTGGCGATAATTTATTTTTAAGCGAGGAGCCTTCAGTTTTACCAGAATGGGTTTGGGAAGCACTTCAAAATTCTTCTGACCACAGCCTGCATACACAGTTACCTATCGAGTCCTTTGACCGTGTTTTGATACAATCCTACCAGTTACTACACGATGAAAAGGGTATCTGCTTAGGTGTATGCTCTTATATTCAAGATCTTAAACCACTATTGACCAGCTATCTGAAGGAGAGCGGACAAGCTATTGTTAGCTGGTCTGATACGACCTCCGGTGCCTCTATCAGTGATCATCAATTTGACGATGACTAGTTTTAACCGTGAATCGTTGTAAACAAAAGAGTGCGAAACCATCACATTTTTTAATGCTGCTTGTCACTCTTCCTGAAAGGGCCTTTATCCAAAACATCTGCTTACTCTCCTGGCTTAGGGCCCACACCTCAGACAACCCACCGACAATTTGAATTTTACCTTGTACAAATGAATCAACTATCTGGAAAAGAGTTGAAGCTTGTTGACAAGGAGAGCGTTGAGCGGGTCACTTTACTCACTGCTATGCTAGTTTATTTCAAACAAAGGGAGTGGTGACCTGAAACGGTCTCTCCCCAGACCGTTTTTGACACTTGCTTTGCAAGCTTTATTTCCCGATTAAAAAGTCTCCCAGACCTTTTTAATCCACCCACGCACAACTCCAAAGGTCCGGGGGACCTTTGGAGTTTGGAGATAGGATGAACAGCGTTCATCACATTTGTTTAGATATTCCGCTTTGGCTTTGCGGGAAAAAGAAATCCCGCCAGCAGTGGTTCGGTGCTAAAGCACCTAATGAACTGTGCAGTAGTAAGACTTCTTGGTCTAGCCAACAAGTCTTACTCCCAACCACTGCGTTAAGAGTTTGTTTTAAAATAGGATACTGGACAAGTTTTTGCCCAGTCTTTTTTAATGATAGGTGCCCTGCACCTATTTTTTCTCGCGATAGACTGGCTGTGGCCCAAAACTTTGCGATGTTGGCATAATCTCAATACGATTGACATTCACATGTTCTGGTTGCTCAACCAACCAGGAAACCGTATTAGCAATATCTTCTGGGCGTATCGCATTAGCGCCTTTATAAAGATCGGCAGCACGCTGATTGTCCCCTTTAAAACGGACATTTGAAAATTCAGTACCCTCGCATAAACCTGGTTCTATATTACTAACTCGTACTTTCGTTCCTGCTAAGTCGGCTCGTAAATTTAACGAAAACTGCTTGACAAAAGCTTTGCTGGCACCATAAATATTAGCTCCAGGATAGGGAACTGTACCAGCTGTTGATCCAATATTAATGATATAACCCGACTGACGCTCTACCATCTGGGGAAGAACTTGCCGTGTTAAGTAGGTTAAACCTATAATATTGGTCTGAATCATAGTCTGCCAGTCATCAAAATTAGCTTCATAGGCTTTATCTAATCCTAGAGCCAGACCAGCATTGTTAACTAAAATATCAATAGAGAACCATTCCGCCGGTAAGCTGCCAAGAGCCGCTGAAATGTTATCTACTGACATCATATCCATCTGGAGAGGGTAAAAATGCTCCCCTAATTTTTGGGACAGCTCCTCTAATTTTTCTAGGCGTCGCCCTGTGCCGATAACACGATAACCCTTAGAGACAAAGAGCTGAGCGATAGCCTGACCAAACCCTGCAGTGGCTCCTGTAACCATTATTATTTTTGTCATATCTTTTTCTCCTCATAAAATTTTGATAATTCCTCTCATCGCAAGTCTTTTGGTCCTCTCAGAATCATTTTTGTAAATATTTTAGCTCCACAGCTCCCAATCTTTTTATTTTTAAAACTGGCGTATAAATGTTCCAAGTTTTACCCTTCTGCCATAATGTTCATGCTTAAAACAAGGGGGTGCTCTAACAACCGAGCTTGACTGGCTATGGATGGAAATAGTACCACTAATTTAATTTTAGAAACAGCTAAAGGCCGCAGATGACTTTATTCAGCATTTACTACATAAACCCAGTAAGAGTCAAAACGAGACATCAGCAATGCCTCCTTACTCTGTTTTAGCGATACAAGCTGGTATGTGCCTAACTCCTAATCCCAAACTATAGGGAAGTTAAACTGTCTGCGATCCGTCATTCATCTGATTTTTGTTTTCCTTGAGTATCACAAAACTAGAAGAGGTCGGGATAAAAATCCTGACCTTGATATACCTTTATAACAGTCCTTATCACAATAAATTTTTATTCGACAGACTGCGCCGCTGTGATAATAGCCAACTTATATATATCTTCTGCACTAGAGCCACGGGATAAATCGTTAACAGGCATATTTAATCCCTGTAGAATAGGCCCGATCGCCTCAAATATACCTAGTCGCTGTGCGATCTTGTAACCGATATTGCCCGACTGGAGATCAGGGAATATAAAAACATTAGCTTGTCCTGCTACATCACTATCCGGTGCTTTGATTGCTGCTGTTGTAGGAACGAAAGCAGCATCAAACTGGAGTTCACCATCAAGGGCTAAATCGGGCGCCATCTCTTTGGCCAGTCTGGTAGCCTCCTGAACTTTTTCAGCCTGAGGAGCCTTAGCACTTCCTTTAGTAGAAAAACTAAGCAGAGCAATCTTGGGGTCAAGATCAAAAATTTTCGCAGTATCCGCTGTATTCACAGCTATTTCAGCTAATTCCTGAGCGTTGGGATCGATATTGATAGCGCAGTCCGCAAAGATCAGGCGCTCATCAGTATTGTCCCGATTCATTAAGAAAACACCTGATGTCCGTGAGATACCTGGCTTCGTTTTAATAATTTGCAAAGCTGGCCGCACGGTGTCTGCCGTTGAGTGAATCGCACCCGAAACCATACCATCAGCCACTTCCATTTTGACCAACATAACACCGAAATAATTAACATCGCGAAGGAGCCTATCTGCTTCTTCTGGGCTAACCTTCCCTTTTCGAATATCCAGGAACAAGGACTTCATATCCTCAAAATAGGGAAAGTTATAGGGGTCAATAACAATATAGTCTTGGTTAACGAATCCTAACTCATGAAGGAGGCCACGGACCTCTGCATCATTTCCCAGAATAATCGGTTCAACCAGCCCTTCAAACTTGAGACGAGCCGCAGCTCTGACAACTCTTTCGTCATTTCCTTCAGGAAAAACAATTCTAATCCCCTTACCGGCAATTTTCGTCCTCAAGTCGCCAAATAAACTTCGTAACATGAATAACTCCTCTATTCTAAATCAGTTTGTAGGTTCATGATAACGTTTTCAAAATCATCTGTCAAGCCGGATTCGAAAAAGCGCTCCTGCTCAGTGAAGGGATCCCAAAACCTCAGGGTATGACAATGCAGAGCTTGACGCTGAATACCATAGGTCATCGCTCCTCCATAGAGATCATCCCCCAGCAAGGGATACCCAATGTGTCTAAAATGGACCCTAATCTGATGTGTACGTCCTGTGTGCAACTTGATATCAACTAAGTCAACATCACCAAAACATCCAATAAGGCGGTAACTCGTATGAGCATACTTACCAGAAGGATGAACATGACGCGTAATAATACTATCCTCATCGCGAGCAATCGGCGCTATAATTTCTCCTTGTTCAGGTAAATGTCTACCACCACCCATCACCAGAGCATAATAGCGCTTCTCAATGGTCTTGGCTTGAAGCTGTTTATCCATACGAGCATGAGCGTAGCCGTGCTTAGCAAACAGCATAAGACCGCTGGTATCTTTATCTAATCGCGTAACAATGTGAATTTGCTGGTTGGGGTACCCTTTATCCAAATAGTAGGCTTTAACAAAATTTGCCATCGTATTAGAATGCAGACTGCTCGGGATACTTGCATAACCTGCTGGTTTATCCAGCACCAAGAAATGCTTATCTTCATAGACAATATTCAAGTCATGCTGAATTGGCTCTAGGCTGTTATTTTGGTCAATCTCATTAGGAATATCGATAGTGACCTTATCTCCTATATCTAATAAATAAATGGCATTTTGTTCAATGCCATTTACCCAGATATTCCCACCTTTGAACTTAATCTTGGCTAGAAGAGCTTTAGAAATGTCGTGCCCATGCAGTAAGGTTTTGATTTTGCAGCGCCTGTCTGCCACGAATTCAAATATCACGTTTCTACCTCGCCGATAAAGGCATCCTTCACACGCTCCCAAAAACCTATATGGTTAGGTGAGGACAGAAAACTAATTTTTTTATCATCAAGGGAGAATTCCATCTTGGAAACATTGCGATAGTTGAAAGATTTATTGTCAATAGAAACGGTATAGGAACCGACTCGCTTAGGTTCAACAGTAACGACTTGACCTTTAGGTATGATAGCAGAGCTTCCCAAAGTCCGGTAAACACGATTATTAAGGCTAGCAATTTCCGTTATCTGAAAAGCTTCAACAGTAGGGTGGAGCACTGCACCTCCGATAGATTTATTATAGGCTGTACTGCCTGTCGGTGTTGATACAGTTAGTCCATCCCCACGAAAACGTTCCAGCTGAGTCCCGTTGATAGCGATATCAGCCACCATGGTTTTTTCTAATCGTCGCAGGCTAGCCTCATTTAAAGCTCTAGCTGTCACCACCCGTCCGTCTGCCATGGTAACTGTCACGCGCAAAAGAGGGTAGGAGATTTTCTCACCTCGATCAGTACGTAAGTTTTTCAAAAACTCGTCCACTTCAAAATCACGATAATCGGTATAGAAACCTAGATGTCCTGTATGAATACCGACAAATCGCACTTTGTCTAAAGATTTTTCATACATATGAAAGGCGGATAAAAGCATTCCGTCTCCCCCAACAGAAATTACAATATCAGGATTTTCCTTACTTAGATAAAAATCATGATCATGCTTGAGGGCACTAAAAACCTTTGACGCCACTCGCTTACTCTGATATTTCCCATTAGCGATAATGGCGACCCTAGCTTGAGGCTTACCTGTATAATTCATCTGTGTCATCACTGTTTCCCACACCGTCACTTAATTTTCTGCTTACTGGGTCGAATAGAAGCTGAGCTTCCTTGATGTCATCTCGGATTTTGCGCATCTCTTCATCTAATTCGCGAGCAATACGAGAGGTGACCTCTAAACGTTGTTTAATCTCCTCTGGAAAGTCGCCCTGATATTTATAATTGAGAGAATGCTCAATCGTAGCCCAAAAATTCATGGCCAAAGTCCGTATCTGAATCTCGGCTAAAACCTTCCTCTGCCCTTCAATGGTATCAACAGGGTACTCAATAATCACATGGTAAGAGCGATATCCGCTGGCCTTACGATTATTAATGTAGTCGCGCTCTTGTACAATACGCATATCATGACGCCGACGAATCAGTTCCAACACTTCCTGAACGTCATCTACAAACTGCACCATGATACGAATACCAGCAATGTCCTGCATATCTTCTGCTAGGTGCTTCTCTTTAATCGCACGGAGAGCCATTTTTTCTTTGATGCTTTCAATAGGTTTAACGCGGCCTGTGACAAACTCAATTGGCGAATGGCGGTTTTGTTTACGAAACTGCTTACGAATACCACGAAATTTAATTTTTAATTCGCCAACAGTCTGAATATAGGGGTCTAAAAAGGCTTCCCATTCCATAATTATTTTTTGTTAAACTCCTGTTTTTACAAGGGGCATTTACAGTCAAATCTTGTAAAAACCCCCACTTTTTTATAGAATTATTTTAATCAGTATTATACCATAAATAGGTCTGCAAAGGAAAATCATGACATGAACCACTTGGAAATAGAATATAAGACTATGCTCAATAAGGCAGAGTTTCAGCGCATGGAAGCTCTCTTTTCGCACATCCTTCCAATTACCCAAACCAACTACTACTTTGACACTGATAATTTTACTATGCGTCAAAAGCGCCTGTCCCTTCGGATTCGCACTTTTGATAAGAGGGCTGAAATGACCCTAAAGATCCCTGAGCCAGTGGGAACTTTGGAGCATAACCTCGATTTATCACGCGAACAAGCACGTACGATTATTGAATCCTGTGATTTTCCTGACAATGCCATAAAAGATTTGCTGATTCAACGCGGTATTGACTGTGGCCAGCTCAAAAATTTAGGTCATTTAACAACTATTCGACGTGAGAAAGAAACGCCAATCGGTCTCATGGCTCTCGATAAAAATAACTATTCCGGCCGAATTGACTACGAGTTGGAATTAGAAGTCAAAGAGGCCCAACAAGGGAAAGCAGATTTCGAAACTTTTCTAGCTGAACATGGTATTGATCTCAAATATGCTAAAAGCAAGGTGGCACGCTTTTGCTCAACCTTAAAAACTAACTAATCTTACACTAAAATAGTAAAGACAGGCTGAAAAAATCAGCCTTTTTTGATACAATGAAGAAGGTAAACTTTTAACATATGGCTCTTGGCGCTTTATCAGTCTGATTTTTTATTATGGGACTATTATAATCTCATCTAGACAATCTAAAAGAACCGAGAGCTTTGCAGTTAGAACAAGGAGAGCTATTTTTACTATGGCAGCAGCGAGCACCCCCAAATTATTTTCGTTAACGTCTAATACCGCAATTGCTGAAAAAATTTCCAAGGCATCTGGTATTCCTCTCAGCAAATTGTCATCTAAGCAGTTTTCAGATGGCGAAATTATGATCAATATTGAAGAAAGTGTACGTGGTTTTGATATCTACGTTATCCAATCTACCAGTCTTCCTGTCAATGATAACCTCTGGGAACTATTGATTATGATTGATGCCTGCAAACGAGCTAGCGCAAACTCGGTTAATGTTATCATGCCCTACTTTGGCTACGCTCGCCAAGATCGCATCGCTCAACGTCGTGAGCCAATCACAGCCAAGCTAGTTGCTAATATGTTAGTCAAGGCAGGAGCCGATCGTATTCTAACACTTGATCTGCATGCGGTTCAAGTTCAGGGATTCTTTGACATTCCTGTTGACAATCTTTTCACTGTTCCCTTATTTGCGGATCGTTATGCTCATAAAGGGCTTACGGGTTCTGATGTCGTTGTGGTTAGTCCGAAAAACTCTGGTATTAAACGAGCGCGCAGTTTAGCAGAATATTTAAATGCTCCTATTGCTATTATTGACTATGCTCAGGATGATGCCCAGCGTGAAGAAGGCTACATCATTGGTGAAGTTATCGGTAAGAAAGCTATTCTTATTGATGATATCCTAAATACCGGTAAAACTTTTGCCGAGGCGGCTAAAATCGTTGAACGTGAGGGAGCTTCTGAAATCTATGCTGTAGCCAGCCACGGTCTTTTTGCTAGTGGAGCAGCTGATATCTTAGAGGCTGCTCCGATCAAAGAAATTCTTGTTACTGATTCTGTTGTAACTAAAGAGAGAATCAGCAGTAACGTCACCTATATTTCAGCTAGCAAACTGATTGGAGATGCCATCACCCGTATCCATAACCACCAACCACTCAGTCCACTCTTTACTTACACTGCAGACAGTGAGGTTTAACAAATGATTTATCTCGATAATGCTGCGACAACTCCACTAACCCCAGGTGTTATCGAATCTATGACAAAAGTGATGACCGAAACCTTTGGAAATCCTTCCAGCATTCATACCTACGGGCGGCAGGCCAACCAATTACTGAGGGATAGCCGTCATGTCATTGCACAGTATTTAGGTAGTCAGGCTAATAAAATTATCTTTACATCTGGCGGTACTGAGAGTAACAATATGGCGATTCAGGGCTATGCTCTGGCCAACCAAGATAAAGGGAAACACCTTATTACAACCGCTGTTGAGCACCATTCTGTCTTGCATGTCATGCAATATCTTGAGAAGCGCTTTGGTTTTGAAGTTACTTACTTACAGCCAGATGAAAACGGTCAGATTACACCAAATTCCCTATCTAAGGCCTTGCGCGAGGACACTATATTAGTCAGTGCCATGTTTGCTAATAATGAAACTGGCACTCTTTTGCCCATCGCTGAGTTCGGTAAAATTTTAGTAGATCACCAAGCTGTTTTTCATGTTGATGCTGTTCAAGCTATAGGCAAGGTGAAAATTATTCCAGAACAGCTGGGTATCGATTTTCTTTCTGCTTCTGCCCATAAATTTCATGGTCCCAAAGGGGTGGGGTTCCTTTACGCACAGCCTCATTATATAGATAGCCTACTGCATGGTGGCGAACAAGAAAATAAGAAGCGGGCCAGCACTGAAAATATAATTGGTATCGCTGGTATGGCTCAAGCACTTAGAGAAACCCAAGAGTATTTAGAACAAAATTTCCAAAAGGTCAGTCAACTGCGTCAAATCTTCTTATCCAAGATAGAAGGCCTTGATTATTACCTAAACGGTGGGAATACTGCTATGCCCCATGTCATCAATATTGGCTTTCCTAATGTCAATAATGGACTGTTACTAACACAGCTGGACTTGGCTGGATTTGCAGTTTCGACTGGTTCTGCCTGCACTGCAGGTACAGTCGATCCTAGCCATGTTCTAACAGCTCTGTACGGAGCTGATTCACCAAGATTACAAGAATCTATTCGCATTAGTCTTTCAGAATTAAATACAGCTGAAGACCTACAGCTTTTAGCCCATCAAATAAAGGAGCTTATCAAATAATTATGGCTTTTGAAAAAACGATCTATCTTCCTGATTGTCACTACAGCTACTCTATTAACCCTAATCTTAAGAAGTACACCTTGGGTGATATGACCTTTACCCAGAACAAGCTAGGCCACTACGAACTGAATCGCCTTTTGGAGGAAATTCCAAATTCTGGTAACGGCTTCCCACTTAAAATTACGATCAATAAGGACTTACAATCTTTCAAACTTATTATTACGGATCAGTCTGGCTTGCGGCAGGTTAACATTTTTAAGACGGATAAAACGCGTATTATTCAAGATAAATTCTATTTCTTAATGGATAGCTTGGTTGAGCGCGATGTGTTCACTAAAACGGAGATTTAGTCTTTTTGTGAATCGATAAAAGAATTCGATGATAACCATAGGATTTTTTTATCACTAATTTGTTGCAGTTTTCACAAACTTATTCTACAATTAAGGTAGTATTGAACTCTAAAGGATTGGAGATATAGTTTCTATGGCTATTGATAAATCTATTCCTAAGGCTACGGCCAAACGTTTGTCGCTTTACTATAGAACTTTCAAACGTTTTTATGCTGAAAATATTGAAAAAGCTAGCTCTAAGCAGATTGCTGAAGCGATTGGGATTGACTCTGCCACCGTTCGTCGAGACTTCTCTTATTTTGGAGAATTAGGGCGCCGAGGATTTGGCTATGATGTTAGAAAATTAATGAATTTTTTTGCCGATATTCTTCACGATCACTCTATCACAAATGTAGCTTTGGTAGGCTGCGGGAATATGGGGCGAGCCTTGCTCCACTACCGCTTCCATGAACGCAATAAAATGAAGATTATTATGGCTTTTGATACCGATGATAATGTACTTGTAGGCACAAAAACCGATGACGATATTCCTATTTATGGTATCTCGACTATAAAAGATCGCTTGGATGGTGCTGACTGCCATACCGCCATTCTAACAGTTCCCAGTGTTAAGGCGCAGGAGGTCTCAGAGCAATTAGTCCAATCTGGTATCAAAGGTATTCTTAGCTTTTCACCTGTTAACCTTAGTCTTCCTAAGGGCGTATTTGTCCAGTATGTTGATTTAACTAGTGAGTTACAAACCCTCCTGTATTTTATGAATCAGAGCCAATAATTACCTAACATTGACATGACTGTTCCAGAACCCCGATCCTATTTTCGACTTATGTTACCCAATTCTTATCTAGGAGGTTGCCTATGAAATCAAAGCCTATTATCGGCATTACTACTAATGAAAGACCCAATCCCAATGATGATATTCCTTGGAGCTACGCTCCAACAGGCTTTGTTGAGGGTGTCAAAAAAGCCGGCGGTCTCCCGCTTTTATTCCCTATTGGAAAAATAGAAGATGCCAAGCCCTATGTCTCTATGGTTGATAAAGTCCTCTTAATCGGCGGTCAAAATGTGGATCCCGACTTTTATCACGAAGTGAATCAAGCTAGCGATAATGATTTTTTGCGGCGTCGAGATGATTTTGAATTTGCGATTATTGATGAGGCAATTCGTCAAGAAAAACCTATTTTTTCTGTCTGTCGCGGCACCCAGCTGATGAATGTTGCATTGGGAGGCAGTCTCAATCAAGCAATAGAGAATCACTGGCAAGATAAACCGTCAGACTACCTCTATCATGATATGGCGGTTAAAGATCATACTAGGTTAGCTGAGATTTATGGTACTCAAAGCTCTATCAATTCTTTTCATCACCAAAGTATCAAGGAACTTTCTCCTTTTTTAGATGTTATTGCTGAAGATCCAAACGATCAAACGATCGAGGCCGTTGAATCTAATCACCCCGACATCCACTTCATGGGTGTGCAATGGCACCCGGAATTGCTTATTGGTAACCGAAAAGCCGATCAGGAACTCTTCAACTATTTTGTCAATGAACTTTAAATAATAAGGTCCGTTTCTTCTCGAAAGCTATAATAACTACCTGAACCAACGATGATGTGATCTAGGAGTTCTACCCCCAGATCATCACAGCATCGTTTTATTTTTTTCGTAAAGGTGATATCATGCTGACTAGGGTTAGACTGTCCAGACGGATGGTTATGGGCAATGATAACTGAAGTTGCCATAACCTTGCAGGCATAGTGCAAAATCTCCCTTGGCTCAGCAATTGAATGACGGACACTGCCAATAAAAATTGTTTGTTGCTTAATCAGACGATTTTGTGTATCTAAATAAAGAGCAACAAGATGTTCTTGACGTTTATCCCTTAAATCAGCAATCATTTTCTTTGCTAGCTGCTCACTGGAAATAATACGTTCGCCCGAAGTGTTCGCAGCTTGGTTAACTCTTTTAGCAAATTCTAACATAGCCTTAATTTCAATGGATTTCACACGACCAATACCAGAAATTGCCTGTAATTCTTCCAAAGATAGCAACCGAAAATCTGCTAGGTTATCTAAAGCTTCTAAAATATTATTGGCTAAGGATAAAACATGCTGCTGCTTAGTCCCAGTTCTCAATAAAATTGCTAATAATTCTTGATTGCTCAACTGTTCTGCCCCTTGAGCTAATAGACGCTCTCGGGGACGTAAAGTATCCTGATGAATTTCAATAGTATACATAAAGTTCCTCCTACCTTTTAATTCGTAAGATAAAAAAAGAAGAGAGAATTTTAGCATAGTTGATTCCATAAAAATAGGACCCACATAATCATTCTCACTGAGAGCCTTAATTAACTTAAAGAAAAAATCCTCGCCTTTCAACGAGGATTTTTATAAGGAAAGTCTCAGGCTCCTTGTTCTTTACGAAGAGCGCCAAAGATGATACCGGACACTACTGCACCAAGAGCAACGTAAACAAGGTAGAGCCACCAGTTAGTCGTTAGGGCAACGACAAATATACCACCATGGGGAGCCATCAGTTTGATACCAGAAAGACCAACTAGAGCACCTGTAAGGGCAGAACCAACCATAAAGCTTGGGATAGCACGTCCTGGATCAGCTGCGCCAAATGGAATGGCACCTTCAGTGATAAAGGAGAGTCCCATCACAATATTAGTTAAACCAGAATCGCGTTCTTCTTGGCTAAATTTATTAGGGAAGATACGAGTTGCCACAAAAACGGCAAGTGGTGGAACCATACCTGCAGCCATAACAGCCGCCATAACTACTGAACCACCATTGGACAGAGCATCTGCAGTTAAAGTCCCTGTCCCAAAAATATAAGCTGCCTTATTAAATGGTCCACCCATATCAATAGCCATCATAGCTCCAACGATAAGGCCCAGCAAGACGGCAGAACTACCTGACAGGCCTTCTAGGAAGTTATTGAGAGCAGTATTAATGGCTCCCATTGGGATGTTGACTAGAAGCATCAAGAATCCTGTAATAGCAACACCAAGCAAGGGTAAAAGCAAGATAGACTTAATACCTTCTAAAGAACGAGGAACCTTGACGTACTTTTTAAGTAAAAGTGCTACCCCACCAGCAATGAAACCACCAACTAGGGCACCTAGGAAACCAGATGGAATTAAGTTAGGATTTTGAGCAGCTTTGCTACCTGAGAAATAAGCAACCGTATTGATCGCATACCCATTAGAAGCGATGAAGCCAGCTGCAAATCCTGAGGCCAAACCAGGCTTTTCAGCAATCGAATAGGCAATATAACCTGCTAGCACTGGCAACATAAACCCAAAAGCGGCATTACCAATCTGCTTGAAGATGGCGGCCGATTGGTGGTAAACACCAAGATTACCAAGCTGGTCTTGAGGGACACCAAGGATGTTATCAATTAAGAAAGCCAAAGCAATCATGATACCACCGCCAATAACGAATGGCAGCATTTGTGATACTCCACTCATAAGGTGTTTATAGAAAGCCGAACCTAGCCCTTGCTTTTCGCCCTCATCAGCTGAAGCAGTTGCCTCGCCTTGAGCTGCTGTATATGTTTCAGCCTTACCGTCCAAAATGGTGTTAATCAGTTCTTCAGGTTTCTTAATACCTTCGGCAACAGGTCGAGAAATCAGTTGCTTGCCATCAAAACGAGCCATTTCAACAGCTTTATCGGCTGCTACAATGACACCCTTGGCACGCTTGATTTCATCTGCAGTTAAGGCATTACCGACACCGGACGCGCCATTCGTTTCAACACGAACGGTAACTCCCATCTCTTCACCTTGTTTGATAAGGGCTTCTTCGGCCATATAGGTATGGGCAATACCGGTGGTGCACGCTGTAACAGCGACAACCAATGGCTTATCATCAGATGCAGCCTGAGCTGGCTGTGCAGCGGCTTCTTCCTTATTTTCTTCTTCCGCCTGATCAAAAGTCGCAATGACTTCCTCTGGGGTTGTTACCTGACGCAACTTATCAGCGAAGCCATCCTTCAGCAAATACTTAGATAACTCAGCTAGGGCGGCCAAGTGCGTATCATTGGCGCCATCCGGCGCTGCAATCATGAAGAATAAATCTGTTGGCTGACCATCAAGTGCTTCATAGTCGACACCGTTTGCTGATTTAGCAAAGAGAACCGTTGCTTCCTTAACAGCTGCATTTTTGCTGTGTGGCATAGCAACTCCATCGCCTAAGCCAGTCGATGTCTGTGCTTCACGGTTCATAATACCTTCTTTGAAGGTGCTAAAATCCGTTACGATTCCTTTATCCACCAAGCTATTGATCATTTCATCAATAGCAGCTTCTTTGGTAGTCGCCTGCAAATCAAGCAACATGACCTCTTTTCTTAGGAGATCTTGAATTTTCATAGTTTTTCTACCTCTACTTTTTGATATGTTTCCTCTATAAACTCAATGCTAGCTAGATCGTCTGAGAAAGCTGTTGATGTTCCGCAGGCAACTCCCCACTTAAGCGCCTCAACCGCATCCTTGGTTCGGACAAATTGACCTGTGAAACCTGCTACCATAGAATCACCCGCACCAACAGAGTTTTTCACCTCTCCTTTGATCGGTTTAGCAAAGTAGGCGGCCTCTGGTGTTACCAAAAGAGCACCATCCCCTGCCATAGAAATGATAACATTTTGAGCTCCTTTAGCTAGGATTTCTCGTGCATACTTTTCAACATCAGCGAGGCCATTTAGTTTAACATCAAAGATCGCCTCCAACTCGTGATTATTGGGCTTGACCAAAAGGGGCTGGTATTCCAAAGCATCCAGCAAGGTTTGACCTTCAAAATCACAGACGACCTGAGCTCCTGTCTCTCTGGCAGTAGGAATCAAGCGTTTGTAAACCTGATTACCAAGGTTGGCCGGAGCTGAACCTGCAAAGACAACGGTATCATCAGACGTTAGCTTACTAAGAAATTCCTCTAGCTGGGCCAGCTGATGAGGTGTTACCTGAGGACCAGGGCCGTTGATTTCTGTTTCAGCGTCTGCTTTAATCTTAACATTGATCCGCGTATCCTGATCAACGGCTATAAATTTAGTCCTAATGCTTTCAGCAAGTAAGCCATCTTCAACGAACTTGCCTGTGAAACCACCGATAAAACCTGTTGCTGTGTTATCAATACCTAAACGCTGCAGGATACGGCTGACATTAATACCCTTTCCCCCTGCAAATTTATCATCGCTATCCATGCGGTTAACATTACCTATAACGACATGATTTAGACGAACGATATAGTCGATGGAAGGGTTGAGGGTTACTGTGTAAATCATACTTCTATCACCTTCGTTTTTTCTTTTAAAGTATCGACGATTGCCTTTGAAGACTGGTTAATAATCACAGTTACATCAGACAGCTTAGCAAATTTAGCAAAGGCTATCTGATCTAATTTGGTACTGTCTGTCAGCACGAAGGTCTCCTCACTGCTAGCAATAACAGCCTGTTTGATAGTAGCTTCATAGATATCAGGGGTTGTAAGATTTTCATTATCTATCCCGTTAGTTCCCAAAAAAGCCTTATCAAAGTTGAACTGACTGATCTGATTAAAAGCGATGGGACCGATATTGGCATCCGTGGCCCACTTGAGCTCCCCTCCAATAATAATGGTGGGGATCTTCTTATCCGCCAGCTTAATAGCGTGGTGGGGAGAATTGGTCACAACCGTTATATCCGTCCTAGTCAATTCATCAACCAAGAGTTCATTTGTTGTTCCAGCCTCAATAAAAATGACTTCATTTTCATCAATCAAACTCTGAGCCTTGTGGGCAATCAGCCTTTTTTCTTGAACATTCTTGATAGACTTTTGCTGAACACTGAGCTCTTCTTGTAGGCTATGCAGTTTTTCAGCACCGCCATGGATCCGATGGAGCTTACGTTCAGCCTCCAACTCGTCCAAATCCCGACGCACCGTTGATTCAGAAGTCTGTAAAAGGCTCACTAAACTATCTAAAGTAACGAAGTTCTGATCATGAATCTTAGCCATAATCAGATTTTTACGTTCTGACTTGAGAATACCAGCACCTCCTTTGCAATCGTTTACAATCTCCATTATAGGCTAATTTCATTCAATGTCAAGCATTTTCTACCAAAAACTTTCATAATAAAAGCCAAGCTGATTTTATGCTTGGCTGAAGTATTGATTATTCTTTGATAAGTGACGTAGAATGAACAGCACGATTATCGCGTTCTGGGTAGATATAGTTGATAGCATGATTGATAGCGGTGGGTGCTTCACCAAAGCCAGTAGCAATCAAATCAACCTTACCGGCATAGTCTGCAGCATCGCCGATCGCATAGACGCCTTCTTGACTGGTCTGAAAAACAGGTGAAACTTGGATATTGGAGCGTTTGTAATCAAGTCCCCAGTTTCTGAGATTTTTATTGTTGGTTGAAAATCCAAAACTAACAATCAGAGCATCCAGATCTATTTCCGCCTCTTCCTCACCTTTGACCTTCTGAACGGTTAAACTAGTGACCTCTTGGCCATCACCTTTTAAAGCTAAAGGAACATAAGGGGTCATTAATTTTACAGAAGAATTTTTCAGCAGCTCCACGCTATGCTCATGTGCACGGAAGGCATCCCGACGGTGTACAATCGTTACACTCTCAGCTATAGGTTCCAAGTGCAAAGCCCAATCCACTGCCGAATCACCACCCCCGCAGATTACAACCTTCTTATCGGAAAAATCTTCTAGGTTGCGGACATTGTAAAATAGATTGCGATCAGCATACTGCTCTTCTGATTCCAGTCCCAGTCTTCGAGGAGCAAAAGCACCATTCCCACAGGCAATGAGGATGGCACGGCTAAAGTGCTTGTTCTTTGTCGTCTTTATAGTAAAATAATCATCTGTCTTCTCAAAGGTCAAAACTTCTTCTTTCAGGCAAATATCAGTTGTTTCTTTAAAGCGTTCAAGCTGCTTCAGCAGATTTTGTGTCAACTCTAAACCATTGACAGCCGGCATAGCTGGTATATCGTAAATGACTTTCTCCGGATAGAGAACGGCCGGCTGTCCTCCCAGTTCCGATAGAGATTCGATAATCTTAACATTCATACCACGCAAACCTGCGTAAAAAGCCGCAAAAAGACCAACCGGTCCCCCGCCAATGATAGTAATATCTGTTATCTTTTGCTCAAGCATAGATCTCCCTTTCTTACTTATTTATTTCTTGTTTGATCTTATTTAGAATCTTTTGCTCATCTTCGCTCAGTTCATATGTTTCCAAAAGATCTGGCCGTCGCTCCAAAGTTTTGCGTAAGCTCTGCTCCATCCGCCAGAGACGAATATTGTCGTGATGCCCACTCATCAAAACATCAGGTACCGTCATGCCGCGATAATCATAAGGTCGTGTATACTGAGGATATTCTAATAGTCCTGATGAGAAACTATCATCTTGGTGGCTGACTTTCTTGCCGATAACGTCTGGAATTAGTCGAACAGTCGCATCTACTATTGCCATCGCTGCCAGCTCACCTCCTGTCAGCACAAAGTCGCCCAGTGAAATTTCATCAGTAACTAGACTCTTAATTCGTTCATCATAGCCCTCATAGTGTCCGCAGATAAAAATCAACTCTTCCTCTTGCGCCAATTCTTCCGCGTAAGTCTGATTAAAACGTCGCCCTGCTGGATCCAGCAAGATAACTCTAGGATTTTTAGCGGATAATTTATCCATGGTATCAAAAATCGGTTGAGCACGCAGCAGCATCCCCTGTCCACCACCATACGGTTCATCATCAACATGTCGAGCTTTATCAGCCTTGTCTCTAAAATTATGATAGGTGATATCTACCAGCCCCTTCTCTTGTGCTTTACCGACAATAGACTGTTCCAGAGGAGCAAACATATCGGGGAAAAGAGTTAAAATATCAATTTTCATCGTCAAGTCCTTCTAGTACCTCAACGTCAATACGATTAGCCTCAATATCCACATTTAAAATAACTGAAGGGATATAAGGCAAAAGCAAATCACGCTTGCCTGAACGTTTGATGACCCAGACATCATTGGCTCCTGGCTGAAGAATTTCTCTTACAACACCGATTTTTTCATTATTCTCATAAACATTAAGACCAATAATCTCATGGTAATAAAATTCGCCATCAGCTAGATCAGATAAATTGTCCTGAGCCACCTTAAGACTGTACCCCTTAAATTTTTCAATGTCATTGATATGGTACATTCCTTTGAATTTAATGATGTCAAAGTTCTTATGCTGACGATGGCTGGCAATTTCAACTTCCATCACAAAATCATCCTTGGCATCAAAAAGGGCTAATTTCGCCCCTTTTTTGAATCGCTCTTCTGCGAAGTCCGTCACTGATAAGATGCGCATCTCTCCTTGGAGCCCTTGCGTATTGACGATTTTACCAACGTTATAATAATTCATAACAATTCCTTTTCCTTAGAGTTTCCTCACTATTTTACCATGTCCATGTTTGAAATAAAAGTCTATTGTACAGAGAACACTAGCAACGTAAAGTAAAAAAGCCCTCTCAAGAAGAGGACCTCGCTATGCACCCTAGAGGATTCGAACCTCTAACCGCCTGATTCGTAGTCAGGTACTCTATCCAGTTGAGCCAAGGGTGCATTTCTATACCGGTGGCCGGGGTCGAACCGGCACGTCCGTGAGGACACTGGATTTTGAGTCCAGCGCGTCTGCCAATTCCGCCACACCGGCTTGGCATAGAAGCATAAAAAAACTGGGGTAGCTGGATTCGAACCAACGCATGAGGGAGTCAAAGTCCCTTGCCTTACCGCTTGGCTATACCCCAATGCTTCTTTATTTTACTTAAAAAAATACGGCTTGTCAATAGTAAGTGTGAAAAAACGCCTATCAGCTCCCGTTCTGTTTCATGAGTATACATAACCCCCAACTACTTCACTCAGTTAAAAAGCAGGTGCTATTGTCAAATTTAGACTGTTGTTTTTTCACTAAAAAAGCAACAGCCACAGCTGCTACTTTTCATCAATAACGATTCTAACCTTTTTAGTTTCAACGGGTACCGAATAGACAATCGACCTTATCGCTGTGATGGTCCGGCCTTTTTTCCCGATAATCCGACCGATGTCCTGCGGAGCTAAATCTAGGTGGTACTCCATAAACTCAGAGCCGTCTTCTACTTTAATATTGAAGCTATCAGGTTTCGAAATCAAGGGTTTGACGATAGCGATAATAAGATTTTCAATGGTATCCATAGGCTAAGCCTTCTTATTTTGAGTATTTAGAATCGTGGAATTTCTTCATAACCCCTTGGCGAGAAAGGATATTACGAACGGTATCAGAAGGTTGCGCACCTTTAGCTAACCAATCAAGAACACGGTCTTCTTTAAGAGTCACTTGGTTTTCAGCAACCAATGGATTGTAAGTGCCTACGGTTTCAATAAAACGACCATCACGTGGTGCGCGTGAATCTGCAACGTTAATACGGTAGAAAGGTTTCTTTTTAGAACCCATACGAGTCAAACGGATTTTTACTGCCATTTTGTAAAGTCTCTTTTCTATTTTTTGTTTATCAAGGCCGTACGAGCTAGTCCCACGCCCTCTACTGTAACTAGTATAGCACAAATAATAAGACTGTCAAGAAAAAAACTTGACAGTTCTTTACAGTAATACGTACCAGCAAATGCATTAAATGAATTATCGTTAAACATCTGCTTATTATAACCCAATTATTCAAACAAAATTGATAAATCACTACCATATTAATAATTGAGTATTTTCCCTGTGCCTCTTAATAAACTTGTGTGCAATAAAGTGTCCAGAATAAACTACACACTCAATCGCTGTTCTTTTTCATTCCTAATATGATATCTATTAATTATCGATCCTTCCGATAATTAATAGCGCTATGTTTAAAAATGCCGTTGAAAAGAAAGACTATCCAAATACTTCCTAAATACGATTATAGATCATATTTGGAAAGAAATTCCAAATATCGTTTGATAAAACTGAAAAGATAATTTGAAATAAGCAGAATAAACCACCTAATATGGACAGTCACAGCTTTATATAGCTTCCCTCGTTAAACTTTCTTCCAATTTCCAATCACATCTTCTTTCCAATCACATCTTCATGCGATGTGGGTAAATTGTTACTCATATCTCAAAGCCTCAATAGGATCTAACTTGCTTGCTCGATTTGCTGGTAAGAGACCAAATACCGCTCCAATAATAACAGAAACCAGCAGACTGTTGACAATCGTGTTGAATGAAACGACTGGTTTACCTAAACCAATTGAATCACCGGCACTTCTAAGCATGCCAACTAAACCTGAAGCTAATAATAGTCCAATCATACCACCTATCAGAGTCAAAACAATGGATTCAATCAAAAACTGCATCAAGATATTACGGCGAGTGGCTCCCAAAGCTTTTCGCAAACCAATTTCTCTTGTTCGTTCGGTTACAGACACCAGCATAATATTCATAACACCAATACCACCGACTAAGAGAGTAGTAATCCCCATAATACCAATAAAAGTTGTAATGGTTGAAATCTGAGCTTGATATTGCTTGATAGCTTCAGTCAGGTCATACGTTTCAAAATGACCTCCGGAAGCACCTGAGAGCTTGGTTAACTGCTTGGCTGCAGCTTTCCCTGATTTTAGAGACTGATTGACATCAGGTACATGAATATAGATACCACCGATTTCATCTACATTAAACTCCGATGCTAATACGGTATTGGTTAAAATGGCTGTCCCGTTGGGATACATTGAATAATTTGTACTCTCATCAGGATCTTTATAAACACCAACAACTCTAAATTTCTTACCACCGACATCAATAATGTTATTTAAAGCACTATTATAATCAGAAAATAGTTTTTGGGATACTTTTCGATCAATCATAATGTAGCGAGAAGACTGCTTATAATCACCGGTATTAAATCTGCGTCCGGCTAATATTTTGTATTTTTTAACATCAAAATAACTTTGACTTACCCCTGTTATATTGACCTGCTTAGACTTCTTTTGGTTGTAAGAAACATTAGCCGAAGTCGTATTGGTAATATAATAGCCACTTATACCATCAACATTATTAACAATGGTTTGGAGCCATGACTCCTGTACTTTGGGAGCATTTTTAGGTAATTTATCCGTAATAATATCATCTTCTTGGTTGTCATCTGAATTTGAAGTATAGTAGACTTGAACATCATGCTGTGCCTTTGCGATATTCTCGGACATTTTATCCTTAAATCCTGCACCCAGAGCTAAAACCAGAGATACAGCTGCTACCCCAATAATAATTCCCAACATAGTCAAAAAGGAGCGCATTTTATGCCCCATGATCGAGCCGAGGGCAAATTTCCAATTTTGCATCATAACCTCCCTTATTCAATACGGACACTGTCCGTTGTATCCAAGGTGATTTCACCATCTCGGATCACAATCTTACGCCTTGCATAATCAGCAATTTCAGGTTCATGGGTTACCATGATAATGGTCTTACCTTCACGATTGAGCTGGGTTAGCAATTCCATAATCTGGTTGCTGGTTTTAGTATCCAGCGCTCCAGTTGGTTCATCCGCTAGGATAATAGAAGGGTTGTTGACCAAGGCGCGAGCGATAGCTACCCGCTGTTTTTGCCCACCTGATAATTCTGATGGCAGGTGTTTTCTTCGATCCGCCAGCTCAACCTTCTCCAGAAACTGTTGGGAAAGTTGACGACGCTTGGAGCCGCTCATCCCAGCATAAATCAGGGGCAACTCCACATTATCCTGAGCATTAAGCTTAGATAGGAGGAAGAACTGTTGGAAGACAAAGCCTAGTTCCTCATTGCGAACATGAGCCTGCTCAGTTGGACTGAGTTCTTCTACCGCTTCTCCTGATAAGGTATAATAACCTGAAGTGGGACGGTCGAGCAGGCCGATGATATTCATAAGCGTAGACTTTCCTGATCCTGATGGCCCCATGACAGCAAGAAATTCACCTTTAGCTACTGTTAAATCAATGCCTTTAAGAACCTGCAATTCTTGTTCTCCGTTGCGATACGATTTGGTAATGCCCTGCAATTCTATTAAAACGTTTGCCTCATTCATGGTCATCACCTCATTAGTTCTTGCTGACAGAATCTGAAACATTTTGCCCGTTCTTCAGATTGTTGTTAGGGTTACTGATGACTTCTTGCCCCTCATCAATACCAGATAGGATTTGCTGCTGCTTGGCATCGGCGCTGCCAAGACTTACCTTGCGTTTAGTGACCTTTCCAGATTTTTTATCATAAATCCAGACATAAGAATTGTCATTTTGAGTGACAACAGCCTTGACCGGCACTAGGATACCCTCACTGCTATTATCAACTTCTACAGATGTCGTGAAACCTTGCTTCAAATCGCCAAGGTCACTGTTGATATCAACTTTATAGTCATAGGTAGCGCTAGAAGAGCTTGAAGAGTCAGAATTATCTGAGCCAGAAGAACCACTGTCATCAGATTTTTCATTAGGGTAATTTGAAATATAACTGATAGTACCGGTCCACTTTTTATCTGGATAAACCTTAGATTTGATGGTAACAGTTTGGCCCACTTTGACATTGGCTAAATCATATTCTGTTAACGTCCCCTGAATCTGCATCTGCCCCTCACTGGCGACGTGAACCAGAGTTTGGCTGTTTTGGGTTGAGGGATTGACACTTTCAGCTACCTCTACAACTGTTCCGGCAACATCGCTGGTAACAGTCGTTGCATTGAGAGCCTGCTGAGCTTTAGTGACAACGCCTTGAGCATTAGCGTAAGCATCATTTAGAGATTGCAATTGGCTATTATACTCCGCCGTTCCTGCAATAGCTGCATTATCACGCCTGAAAGCTTCAAGGTCACGCGCAGCTTGATTCAAGCCTCGAACAGCAGCGTCATAGTCAGCCTGAGCCGAAGCACTATCGTATTGCACTAGAGCCTGACCCGCAGTGACCTGATCACCGACAGAAACGTTAATAGTAGGGTCAGTTCCCTTTGCAGGATCGTAGTAAACATATTGCTCAGAGATTGATTTTGCTTTTCCCGTTAGAATCGTTGATGAGGCTAAATTTCCTTTTGTGACCCTAGCTACGGTATAAGGGCTTGTCTGAGCGGTCGAATTAAGGATAGCATGCGTTACCATGTACCCACCGCCTAAGAGGACAAGTCCTGTCGCTCCAATAATAATCCATTTTTTACGCTTTGACATTGTTTTTCTCTTACGTTGACGTGCCATATAAAATCTCCTTTAGCCTTTATTAATGATATAGTAGCAATAAAAATTAACTTCTACTCTTACAGATTTGTAAGGTAGGAAATTTTGTATCGTTTTAACAATACAAATATAAAACTTTTATCGCTCTCTGTCAAGTACTATCTGCAAAATAACAAGCCTGTATGACTTTTCTCCATTGTAGCTATCCCCTTACAAAAAAGTAGGGACATTATATTGTCATAATTTTTCAAACAACCATTTTGCAGTTTGAAAGCGGATTGACTTGTCATTACAAGAATTTGCTTTCGCTAGATAGTATAGACTATTTTGACTCTTAGTGAGCATCTATGTCGTGAACGGTCGTTATTTTGTCGTGAATGGTAAAAAATTAAAAATATCTATTAAATTCTGATAATTCGGACTGAAACTTTTTAAGAAAACCCACTAGAATGAGAACAACCATGTTAATCTAAAATGTTAGACTGAAATTATTTTCACGCAAACAAAAAGGAAGAGAGTTTCACATAACTCCTTCCTTTCTGAAAAATAGGTAAAGCCTTTAAGCTTGACATTGGAAATAGGCTAAGAGTTCAAAGAATCAACCCTTACTGCCCAATTTTCGGTTCATGGCTATTTTTATGATGACTGCGGTTAGATAGCGTTTGTCGTAAAGCTCCTGCTTTCCAAAACACGCACCATGGCATCTGCAGTATCTAAGGCTGTAAATAGCGGTACACCAGCTTCAATAGCCGCACTGCGAATAGCTTGTCCGTCCTCATCGGCTGTCCGCTTAGTACCAACCGTGTTGATAATGGCTTGGACAACACCGGTCCGAACCAGGGCTGGAATATCATTGTCATCGTTATCACCCAGCTTATCAACAATGACTGAATTTAGGCCATGTTTTTTGAAATAGCGTGCGGTTCCAGCTGTTGCATAGATACCATAGCCAATGGCATCAAAGCGACGTGCCAGCTCTAAGGCTTCTTCCTTGGTATCATCTGCAATGGTGAAGATGACATTACCGAAGGTGGGCAGGTGGAGATAGCTGGCTTCGAAGGCTTTATAGAGGGCTTTTTCTAGGGTTTTATCCGAACCCATAACTTCACCAGTTGATTTCATTTCAGGCCCTAAGAGACTATCTACTTTAGCCAATTTGGTGAAGGAGAAGACAGGGGCCTTAACATGAACCCGATCACTCTTAGGATAGAGACCGTCCTGATAGCCTAAATCAGCTAGGCTTTGCCCCAAGATTAGTTTGGTTGCAACCTGAGCCATTGGGATATCTGTTACCTTGGATAAAAATGGCACGGTCCGACTGGCACGTGGATTAACCTCAATGACATAAACTGTTTCATCGTGGATAACAAATTGGATGTTCATCATGCCGATACAATTGAGACCAATAGCTAAACGCTTAGTGTAATCAGCAATGGTATCAATAATCTCTTGAGAGAAGGTTTGCGGTGGATAAACAGCCATAGAGTCCCCTGAGTGGACACCAGCCCGCTCGATATGTTCCATGATACCTGGAATGAGAACATTATTGCCATCTGATATGGCATCGACTTCACACTCACGACCAACCAAATAAGAATCGACAAGGACTGGATGGTCCGGACTGGCTTTGACTGCTGTTCTCATATAGGAACGAAGATCGTTTTCATTTTCAACAATTTCCATAGCACGACCGCCAAGTACGTAGGAAGGACGAACCAAGACCGGAAAACCAATTTGTCGAGCAGCCGCAAGTGCTTCTTCTTCGTTAGTAGCTGTATGTCCTGGTGGCTGAGGAATATCAAGGTCTTGCAGAGCTTGTTCAAAGAGATCGCGGTCTTCTGCTCGGTCTAAATCAGCCACTTGGGTTCCTAAGATTTTAACACCGGCCTTAGACAATGGCTCAGCTAAATTAATGGCTGTCTGACCACCAAACTGCACGATAACGCCCTTAGGCTGCTCTAGATCAATGACATTCATGACATCTTCAAAAGTCAGAGGCTCAAAATAGAGCTTATCGGATACGGAAAAGTCAGTCGAGACGGTCTCTGGATTGGAATTCATGATGATGGCTTCATACCCAGCTGCCTGCAATGCTTTAACTGAATGAACGGTTGCATAGTCAAATTCCACCCCTTGACCGATGCGAATCGGACCAGAACCAAGCACGATAACTGATTCCTTATTCGATTTGATTGATTCATTTTCAAAAGCATAAGTTGAGTAGAAATACGGGGTTGCAGATTCAAATTCTGCCGCACAGGTATCCACCATTTTGTAGACAGGGATAATATTATTATCTAAGCGCAGCTGGCGAATGGCTGTAGCATCCATTTCCCAAAGTTGACCAATTTTTCTGTCGCCGAAGCCAAAACGTTTAGCTTCTTTCAAGATACCAAGATTGCCAACATTCTCTTGTAGCTCTTGCTCCAATTCAAAAATATGGAGCAACTTATCCAAAAAGAAGATATCAATCTTGGTCAGGTCTGCAATTTCTTCAATGCTAAAACCACGGCGAATTGCTTCTGAAATATAGAACAGCCGATCATCCTGAGCTTTGACAATTTTCTCAAAGAGCTGATCATCACTAGCTGCCGTTAATTCTGGCATCTCATTGTGATGAACACCGATTTCCAGCGAACGGCAAGCCTTGAGCAGACTTTCTTCAATATTGCGGCCAATAGCCATGACTTCACCTGTCGCCTTCATCTGGGTGCCCAAACGACGTTCTCCATTTTCAAACTTGTCAAATGGAAAACGCGGAATCTTTGCCACAACGTAGTCAAGGGCCGGTTCAAACATGGCATATGTCGTGCCAGTTACTGGATTGATCATCTCATCAAGTGTCAATCCAACTGCAATTTTAGCAGCCAATTTAGCAATAGGGTAACCTGTTGCCTTAGAAGCCAGTGCTGAAGAACGCGATACCCGCGGATTAACCTCGATGACATAGTATTTAAAACTGTGAGGATCCAGAGCCAACTGAACATTACAGCCCCCTTCGATCTTAAGGGCACGAATGATTTTTAGACTGGCATCCCGCAGCATCTGATTTTCAATATCGGACAAGGTCTGAGTTGGTGCAAAAACAATGGAATCCCCTGTGTGGATACCAACAGGATCAAAATTTTCCATGTTACATACTACAAGGGCATTATCAGCACTATCCCTCATAACTTCGTATTCAATTTCCTTGAAACCAGCGATGGATCTCTCAATCAAGCATTGCGTAACAGGCGAGAGCTTCAGGCCATTTTCGGCAATTTCACGTAATTCCTCCTCATTACTACACATACCGCCACCGGTCCCCCCCAGAGTGAAGGCGGGGCGGACAATAACAGGGTAGCCTATCTCGGCAGCAAAATCTAAGGCCTCCTGAACAGTATTAACAATCTGTGATTCAGGAATCGGTTGCTCCAAATCTTCCATGAGCTGCTTGAAGAGGTCACGGTCTTCAGCCTGATCAATAGCTGAAAGCTTAGTTCCCAAGAGCTCAACACCTAATTCATCTAAGATTCCCGCTTTAGACAGTTCCATAGCCATATTGAGCCCGGTCTGGCCACCAAGAGTTGGCAATAGGGCGTCTGGCCTTTCCTTGCGCAAAATGCGGGTCACAAATTCGGTCGTGATAGGTTCAATATAGACCTTGTCGGCGATTTCTTTATCGGTCATGATGGTCGCCGGATTGGAATTGACAAGGACAACTTCGTAACCTTCCTCTCGCAAAGCTAAACAGGCCTGAGTCCCTGCATAGTCAAATTCCGCAGCCTGCCCGATAATAATCGGTCCAGATCCAATCACCATAATTTTTCCAATGTCAGTACGTTTTGGCATTTATAAGATATTAAGGGCATAAAGCAGATATAGCGAAAAGGAACCGAATCCACGACACTAGGTCTAGGGAGTGGTCTATCCTTTTTGCAAGATCTGCAGGGCCGTATTCAGTTGAACCAAATACGGAATTAGAGCCCCTTCTCCTTTCTATTCAACGTGCTCCAATAAAGCATGATACCAAGGCTCGTCAATTGCGAAGTAAAAAATAGCTAACGTGATTCAGACGACAATATCTAAGTAAGATTCATCCTTTTCACACAACAATTAGAGCCTGTTCAAATAAGTTCTGGACCTGTAAAGAGGACAAACAAAATAGGAGATTTGACGAAGAACCGTAGGCTCTAAGAAAATCTCTATTTTGCTAAAGTTCCTTATCCTCAATTCGATTAACTATTATGGTCCAGAGAAAAATGTTACCCTCGTGCTTGTTCTAGCTTAAAAGCATCAATCAGCTCAAGGAATTCATCAAATAGATAGCTGGCATCATGAGGACCCGGAGCTGCATCCGGATGATACTGAACTGAAAATGCTGGGTAGTAGCGATGGCGAACCCCTTCAACAGACTTATCATTAATCTCTTCATGCGTTACAATCAGACTGTCGGGGAGGGTCTCGCGATCAACCGCATAGCCGTGATTCTGGCTGGTAAAATCAATCCGCCCAGTCGCAATTTCACGTACCGCATGATTGAATCCGCGATGCCCAAATTTCATTTTGTAGGTGCTGGCACCGTTAGCTAGACTGAAGAGTTGATGGCCCATACAAATTCCAAAAATCGGAATTTTCCCCTGTATACCACGAATCATATCAAGAGCTTCTGGTACATCTGTTGGATTACCGGGACCATTGGACAGCATGACACCATCTGGGTTAAGATGAAGGATCTCATCAGCCGTTGTGCTATAAGGTACAACCGTCACATTACAATTGCGCTTGGAAAATTCGCGCAGGATAGAGTGCTTGAGGCCAAAATCGACCAAAACGATATTTTTGCCAACACCAGGAGCGGGATAAGCAGCCTTGGTGGATACCTGCTCAATGTTATTAGTAGGCAGGACTGTTGCTCGCAGCTGATCTTGCAGGTGCTCAATACTATCTCCATCATTGGCCAAGGTTGCTTTCATGGTTCCATGCTGCCGTATAATCTTAGTCAAAGCACGGGTATCAATGCCGGAAATACCAGGAATGTTCTTGGATTTCAAAAATTCATCCAGTGACATTTGATTGCGCCAATTGCTAGCCAAACGGGCATTCTCAGCTACGACAACGCCCTTGCAGGTCGGTGTGATAGACTCATAGTCATCACGATTGATGCCATAATTCCCTACAAGGGGATAAGTAAAGGTCAAGATTTGACCATTATAGGATTGATCAGTGATGGATTCCTGATAACCAGTCATACCTGTGTTAAAGACGATTTCTCCAGTGACATCACCGCCAGCACCAAAGGCCTGACCTTCAAATATAGTACCGTCTTCTAAAATTAACAATCTTTTTGTCATAGGTTAGATACCCAAAGGCTACTCGGCTCATCGGAAAGCTAGTCTTGCTTCGCCATTCAAAGAGAGCCTACTACCCTTTTGCTTCCTTTCTTTACTATATCTAGATGAAGTAAGCGTGATAAAGCGAAAGAGACACTCACTTCAATCCTAAGAATTAAACTCTTTTTGCCCAGCCAGTTGGCTACACTTTACCATTTAGAATGGCCTCAACAATAGCCATACGGACAAAAACCCCATTTTGCATTTGAGCTACAATCCGAGATTTAGGTGCTTCTACCAAATCGTCTTTAATTTCCACATCGCGATTGACCGGTGCTGGATGCATGATAATAGCCGTATTTTTCAATTGATCATAGCGCTCCTGTGTCAGACCATAAAGGCGGTGGTATTCCTCTTTAGAAAAACTTTCTGAGCCATCATGACGTTCATGCTGGACTCTAAGCAACATCATAACATCAACATTATCGATAATATTATCAATAGCATCATACTTCCCATAAACATCAAATTCACGAGAGTACCACTCTTTAGGCCCACAGAAATAGAGCTGAGCTCCCAAGCGCTTCAACACTTGCATATTGGATTTAGCAACCCGAGAATGAGTCAGATCTCCGGCAATGGCAATTTTTAAATTTTCAAAAGTCCCAAACTCCTGATAAATCGTCATAAGATCCAATAAGCTTTGACTAGGGTGTTGTCCAGAGCCATCCCCACCGTTAACGATCGAGGTCTGGATAGTTCGACTGTCGATCAATTCTTTGTAGTAATCATCCTGAGAATGACGTACCACACAGATATCAACTCCTAGAGCAGACATGGTAAGAATAGTATCATAAAGGGTCTCCCCCTTGTTGACTGAGCTCGTTTTAGCATCAAAATCGATAACGTCTAATCCTAGCTTCTTCTCTGCTACTTCAAATGATTTATGAGTCCGGGTAGAGCTTTCAAAAAAGAGATTAGCTGCAAAATACTGACGATCCAATTTAAATACCGCTTCTCCTTGCTTGAAGGCTATCCCTCGTCTAATTAACCCCATAACTTCTTCATTGGATAAGATTTCCATTGATACCAAATGTTTGAGAGAAACCATACCATTTGTTACTACCATAAGCTTCAATCCTTTTCTGGAAGAATTTGATAGAGAATAATCCCTAAAAGAGTTGAGAAGGCGACGCTGGTAATCTGCAAACCAGCTACTTGCAGCATAAGTCCACCAATCCCTGAAATCAAGATGACACTAGCAATGAAGAGGTTCTTTTTCTTATCAAAGTCTACTTGATTTTCTACCAAAATTTTTAAACCGCTTGAAGCAATGACTCCAAACAGGGAGATAGACACACCACCAAGTACGGCAGGCGGAATAGATTGGAGCAAGGCTGAGACTTTTCCAACAAAACTCATAATAACCGCAATCACGGCCGCACCAGCAATAACATAAACCGAAAAGATTTTATTGAGAGCCATAACCCCAATATTTTCCCCATAGGAGGTTACAGGGGGAGCTCCAAACAGGCCAGCTATAATCTGAGCTAGACCATCACCAGTCAAAGTGCGATCTAAACCAGGATCCTTAAAGAAATCACGGCCTGTCAAACTGTTTAAGACCATGACATGACCGAAGTGTTCCGTCATGGTAACAAAAGCAATCGGAGCCATGGTTAGGATGGCGCTGGGATACAACCTAAACTGACCATCGCTCAAAAGAATGTGAAAATCTGGAATATCTAACCATGAGGCCTGGGCTACTCCTGAAAAATCAATAATTGTTTGTCCGCTTATAACTCCTAAGCCCAGCGCAAAGAAGTAACCGACAACCAACCCTAATAGAATAGGAATAACAGCAACAATCCCTTTACCATAGATACTAAAGGTGATAACGGCAAATAAGGTGACCATTGAAATAGCCAAACTAGTAAGACTGTAATGCCCATCAATGGTCATCGCATCGTTGACGGCTGACGTCGCTAAGCTAAGGCCGATCACCATGATAATCGGTCCGACAACGATAGGCGGCAGAACCTTATCAATCCAGTTTTTTCCAACAAATCTGACCAGTATTGCTACCAAAAGGTAGACCAAACCGCCAGAAATAGCGCCTTGAGCTACAGCGGGCATACCGTCTGTTTTGAGAAGGGTCTGCATGGTTGCAATATAAGCAAAGCTTGACCCCATATAAGCAGGGATCTTATACTTGGTAACAGACAGATGTGCTAAGGTTCCTAAGCCGCTAGAAAAAAGGGCAATAGCAGGGTCAATACCAACCAGAATAGGAACCAGCACCGTTGAGCCAAACATAGCAAAGAGATGCTGAAAAGATAAGCCCAGCAAGAGTCCGGTCTTCGGTCTGTCACCAATATCGTATTTAATTTCTTCCATTTACGACTTCCTTACTAATTCCATTAGGCAGTCCAGAGAGTTAATTAGACTCACTGATAGTAACCCGGTCGCTACCGTCTACCTCAACCATCTCGACAGTAATCGCTTCTTCAGAACTCGTTGGGATATTTTTGCCAACATAGTCTGCACGAATAGGCAGTTCACGATGGCCGCGATCAACCAAAACGGCTAAACTAACACGAGCTGGGCGTCCAAGACTGACAAGATTATCGATGGCTGCTCGAATAGTACGGCCAGTATAGAGAACATCATCAACAAGAATAACATCTCGACCGGTTACATCAACCGGCATAGTCGTTGTATCCTGACTTGCTTTAATGTCATCGCGGAAGGGTCTGATATCCAACTCTCCAGTTGGAACATCAATAGCTTCAATCTGTTTGAGACGGTCTTGAATCCGACGAGCGATATAGACTCCTCTGGTCTTGATTCCAGCCAAAACAAGATTATCTAAATGTTTATTGCGCTCGATAATCTCATAGGTGATACGGGTGATTGCCCGTTTCATGGTGACGTCATCAACGACTTCTTTTGTTTTCATAAGAAATCCTTCCTTGTATATATTTTTTGAACAAAAAATCTCCCTGCCCTTGCAAGGAGATGACACAAAATAAGAGATATAGGTATAGCCTACCCTATCATTTTTTCTGAGCATGTCTCCTTACCTGCCTCTCTGGACAGTTTTAAAGGATTTTATTCATTGGGCTCATTATAGCAAAAACTATCAGCTAAGGCAAGAATTAACCGTAAGTCTTTTACTGTCTAATTAGCGCCTAGTTTTTGAAGTTAAATTGGTAAAACTAAACTTTTGAAAGTGACGGTTTGTCCTCTACACCTGAGGGATGGCAAAGGCACCATAGATTTTTGGTCCATTGTCACTCCTGTAATAGATATTAGGTAACACGCCCTATCGCAAACGCCCCTGCTGCAAGGCTTCTAAGGTCTCTTGGAAAAGCTGCGGGGGTTGAATAGAAAACTTAAGAAGCTCCCCTGTCGTCGGATGGGTAAAACCGATTGTCTCAGCATGCAAGAACTGTCCCTCCCCCTTAAGCGTTTTACGGGGAGCATAGAGAGGATCACCAGCTACAGGATGACCAATGTAGGCCATGTGAACCCGTATCTGGTGTGTTCGCCCAGTCTCTAGGCGCAATTCGACCAAGCTGTAGTCACCAAAACGCTCCATAACTTGGAAATGCGTCACAGCTGGCTTTCCCTTGGCTGTCACAGCCTGCTTCTTACGATCCTTGTCTGAACGTCCAATAGGAGCCTCGATCACTCCGCGATCATTAGGCAGATTGCCATGGACAATAGCCAGATACTTTCTCAAAGACTTCTTATCCTTGAGTTCATCTGCCAAAGCCTGATGAGCCTGATCGTTTTTAGCAATCATCAGCAAGCCTGACGTATCTTTATCAATACGATGAACAATGCCAGGTCTCACCACGCCATTAATAGTGGATAAATCTTTGATGTGGTAGAGAAGAGCATTGACTAAAGTCCCAGAGGTGTGACCGACAGATGGATGAACAACCATACCTTGCGGCTTATTGACAACAGCGACATCGTTATCTTCATAAACAATATCAAGTGGCAGTTCCTCAGCCTCATAAGTAAGCTCAACTGCCTGTGGTTCTTCATAGCTGATGATGTCACCTCGTTTGACGGCATATTTGGCCTTTTGTGGGCAACCATTAACAGTAACAAAGCCGTTTTTAATCACCTCACTGGCTTGGCTTCGCGATAAAGCTGTCATTTCTGCCAGTGCCTTATCCAGACGCAAGCCCTCCGCTTCTTTAACGATCACTTCCATCTTTTTCTTCCTTCCAAACTGCAATCATTAGCAAGAACACGCCTAGGCTGAGGCAGGAATCCGCTAGATTAAAAACAGCAAAATCAATAAAATCTAAATGAATCATATCAACAACATAGCCTAAACGCAAGCGATCAATAAAATTAGCAAGACCGCCAGCAATAATGAAAACCAAGGCGGATACCAGCCAAAGAGAATCATAAAAATGACGGTACAAATAATAACCTGCCCCACCGATAACAAGAATCGTAATCAAAGCAAAAAGCCACTGCTGATTCTGCAAAATAGAAAAAGCTGCCCCATAATTGCGGACATAGACCAAACTAAAAATAGGCGATAAAAAAGGGTGCCTCTCTCCTTGACTGAGATGACCAACAATCCACCATTTACTCACCTGATCGAAAATGATTAAGCTAATCATACTTAAGGGAACCAAAATCCTTCGTTTCAACACTAGAGACTCCTTAGGGTTTAAAGGTTTCAAAATACTCAAACATAACATTAATAAATTTGAGGGCACAAGCTGATAAGACCTTATCAACACGCTTGACGTAGACCATTTTATTATCTAAATCGTCTTCCAGCGGTATCACAGTAATGCCATTAACACTGCGGCTGTCGAGAAAGCCTGATCCAGTCGCATACGCATCTGTTCGCTCAAGTATACCATTTAGGGTAGCGCGGTCAGTTACGTTAAACATCAGGGAGCTCTCTGTTGTATCAATAAAATTTTCAGAGTAATAAGGATATTCATCCTTCTCTTGGGTAAAGCGCACTGTCGGCAAATCTACCAAATCTGTCATTGTCAATCGCTCTTTCTTAGCCAAAGGATGATTCTTACGCAGATAAATATGAGTCTGAAATGGAATTAAATCGACTAACTCCAAACCTAGCTTATCCATTTTTTGCTGAATGCCTTTGCTGTTTTGACGATTCATGTAAATGATGCCAATATCACTGTGTCCCTGAGCCACCTCATCCAAGATCTGCACGGTAGTAGACTCAAAAATTCGAAAATCCTTATAATCTGGGTACCGTTCAGAAAACGTAGTGATTAGAGGTGGCAAAAAATCATAGTGTTGACTAGCAATAGAGAATTGCGGATTACTATTATCAGGTTTCGTGTATTGTTTTTCAAATGAATCAAAACTGCGAACAACATCAAGGGCTCGTTCGTAAAAGGACAGCCCTCGGCTAGTAAGAACAGCTCCAGTTGTCGTTCGTGTAAAAATCTGAAAGCCTAACTCAGATTCCAAATCTTTAACAGCCACGGATAGACTGGGCTGACTAACGAAAAGTTTAGAGGCAGCTTCACGAAATGTTCCACTGTTGGCAATAGCAACAACATAGCGCAATTGTTGAATATTCATAATATCTTCCTTCTAATATCACTCCCTTTATTATAGCAGAAAAAAACAGTCCAGTGGACTGTTTTTTCACGAGCCTAAAAATATAAAAGCGAGTTCTGTCCAGCGGACTGTTTTTTCACGAACCTAAAAATATAAAAGCGAGTTCTGTCCCTGTTCAATGCTTCTTTCAAAAATATTAGACACTTTCCTAAACAAGGAACTAGCGTCTGTAAGCTAGGCAGCAAGCGTCCCTATTGGAACAATTTTAACTAACCTAGCTGTCGCTGCTTCTATGGCTTAGACCGTCTTAACAGCTGATCTTGCTTCCAAATATTGCTAGTGCAGTTGAGGGGGCGCAATGGCTATCTAGTGTTTGTCGGCATTGAGAAGTTTACAATATAGTTTTTCTTCCATGCTACTTTTCTCGTTTAGAAAATTGATTCCTAGAGCAAGCAAAAAAGAGGGAACCTAGGGTCCCCTCCGATCTGTTGCATATGAGAAAATCATCTTACTGCAGGCTAGATATTATCCTTCTCCAATTGGTAAGCCTTAACCAAAGTTGTATAAACTACAACAATAGCCAAGAGTACGACAGTAACACACCAAATAGCGTAGATATGAAATATATGTGTCAGTAAACCTGTTATGACAGCACCGCCAACAAAGCTTCCTACCACGATACTATAATTAATCGCTTGGCGCCTAATTATTTCTTGTTCTCCCTTATTCCGCAAAAAATCAAACCAAGCAGCAATCATTTTATGGTAATTCCCAGATGTCATCATAATTACATAAGCATGATGCTCAATTTTCGTTCCTCTAAAGGTCAAAATCATTATCCCTGTACTTGCTGCCAATAAGGAAATCCACACCAATTTATCAACAGGAAAGAGGGGGTATAGAAGACTGCTAAACAGCAGAGGGAGAACGCCAAAACTGCGCCAATAAGCATTTTTGGCATGTTCTTTAAGCAAGATACCTAGCAAGAAGCCAAGTGTGAAGAAAGTTAGAGAAAGGATACTCGCAATTGTCTTTTCAGGCCTCCCCTGACCCCAATTTGCAATCAGCAAAATAATGTTACCCGTCTGCGTTGCAATTAGAGTACCAAATTCCATATGCGAAAAGACATCCAAACAGCCTCCTACCGATCCCAGAAAGAATGCCATTACACGAGTATCTTGTGGCATAACAGCTAATTTTCGAGCTGATTCTGTCATTAAGTCCTCCTATCTATCACCGGAATTACGTAACCTATCTGCTATAACCACTTAGCTCTATTCTACTCTTTTGTCCTTAAATTTTCAATGAACTTTTAGTGGCGTTTTCACATAGTATTATTAAAGTTCAATTAGTTTTCTTGATAATGAACATTCTTGCAGAAAAGTTAGCTTTTTATCAACCAGATTACAAGTTGTAATCGTTTCAAAGTCTATGGCATCAAGCTTTATTTGATATGGTACAATATTGGCGTCTTACAATATTACTGTATAAGGAGGTTTAATTATGCAACGAAAGACAACTTATAAATTACATAAAGTTAAGAAACATTGGGTTACCATTGCTGGTACTGTTACAGCTGCTTCAATCGCCCTATTAGCTCAAAGTGGACAGGTTCAGGCAGATGAATCAGCTCAAGTTATTCCACAAGCAGCTTCAGATGCTATTGCAACTAAAGCTGATACTGCTCAATCTCAGACAGAAGAATCGGTTAATACTGCTGTACAGACAAGTGAATCAACTCCAGAAGCACCATCGACAGAACAAGCCAAAGAACAGGAGTTGGTTCCTGTTAACCATTCTCAAGATGCACAAGCTGCGCCAGCCGAAAAATCAGCGACTACTGAAAACACTGAAACACCAGTCGTAACTCAGGTACCAAAGGACTTCCCAACAGTAGAGTTACCAGAAGGTCATTTGTCAGAAGAAAACACTTCTGCTACTAATAGCAAAGGTGCTAGTGATATTTCTGCCGATAAAGAACAAACAGAGACTAACAGCGATCAAGATAATAAGGCTGCCGCTGATTCAGCACAGGCGACTACGACGATTCAAGACAGTCACGTTATTGTGACGGAAGCTGGTCGTGCAACAGCCAACCAGACACAAGACGGCTGGGTTAAAGATCGAAACACAGGGCAAACTTATTATTACCGAAATGGTCAAAAAGTCACATCCTCAATCACTGAAGGAAATAAAACTTATTACTTTGACCGTTATAGTGGTGCTCTTTTGACTAAGCATTGGTATCTTAGACATATTACGTCAGATTTTGATGCTTGGCTTTATCTTGGAGAAGATGGGGTAGCTGTTACCGGTTATCAGACTATTGAAGGGAAAAACTATTATTTCAATGAATACGGTAGTCAAATAAAAGGAATGGCTGAGGATACCAATGGAAAACCCGTGATGACCGATCTTAATACCGGAGTTATTTCACGTGTCGAGTTTACACCAAAAACCTTCTACACCCCCGGCAGCAACAACTGGTATTATGTAGATGAAAACGGAGCTCTTGCCAAGGGTTGGAAAACTGTTAATGGGCAAAAGCTTTACTTTGATTCATCTGGTCGTCAGGCAAAAGGCGAAGTCGTAACTACCGATGGCAAACTCTACTACTTCGATCAAGATACTGGTGAGATGTGGACCAACCGTTTTGTTGGCTACACCCACTATAGAAAGACGTCCGCTGCTCCAATCTATGGTGTCCCACAAAGAGTTTGGTACTACCTTACTGAAGATGGCTCTGCTGCTTCTGGACTTGTAACTGTCAATGGGCAAACCCTCTTCTTTAGACCTAATACTCATGAACAAGTCAAGGGCGAAATGGTTAATACAGATCAAGGCCTGCGCTACTTTGACCCTGAAACAGGTGATGCTTGGCATGACCGTACCCATGTTGAAATCAATGGTAAATACTACGATTTTGACAGCGAAGGTATTGCTCATGAAGTAACCGGCTAACTAATTGTATAACTGATTATTGATAAGCACAGTAGCCTAACTACTTAAAAAAAGTCCTTTCCCTAAATAGGAAGGACTTTTTTGTCTGTATAAAAACTATTATAAGTTTTTGTACAAGTCTGCACAGTGACGATTAAAGGCGGTAAGCAATACCTCTGTAATCAACATAGTACCAGCGACCATTTGCGGCTCTAACAGTACGATTATACACTTGTTCACCAGAGTCAGCATCGTAGAAACGATAATGACCATCACGGCCTCTGGCTACGTCACCTTTAACTTGTTGACCATTTTCTTTGAAATAGAGACGTTGACCATTGATCGTTTGTGCACCTGTTACAGCAGCACCATCACTTCCAAGGTAGTACCAGTTACCAGCATTGTCAGAAGCAAATCGATTTGTCCATGCTTCGCCGCTGTTAGCATCATAATAGTGAGTTTTACCGTTCTTATCAGTTGCAAAGCCACCCTTAACTTGTTGGCCATTTTCCTTGAAATAGAGATGCTGACCATTAATAGTATGAGTACCTGTTACAGCTGTACCATCACTTCCAAGATAATACCAGTGACCTGATTTATCTGCGACAAAAGTATTGACCCACATATCTCCGCTGTCAGCATCATAGAAGCGGAGTTTGCCATCATTACCAGTGACAAAATCACCTTTAACTTGCTGACCATTAGCTTCAAAATAGAGGTGTTGTTTACCAATAGTTTGAGCACCTGTTACAGCAGCACCATCTTTGCCAAGATAGTACCAGTGGCCTGACTTATCTGAAATGAAAGTATTCATCAGGGCATTACCACTATGTTCATCGAAATAGCGAACTTTACCATCGCGAGCAACGATGATTTGCCCCTTGACTTGCATACCATCCTTCTCAAAGTACTGAATGTTGCCATCAACAGTTGTCAATCCGATAGCCATCACGCCATTCTTAAAGTAACGCCATCCATTACCGAATTGTTGGTAGCCATTTTCATAGCGTTTACCATCATTGCCGAAATAATATGTATTTCCTTCAGCATCAGTGTAAGTACTGTTACGCAGGGCAACACCATTTTCAAGGAAGAAATAGTTACCGCCGTTGATGTTTTGCGCACCATAGACCATATAACCATCTTTACCGAAGTAATAGAGGTTACCGCCTTCGTTGATAAAGCTGCCTTTGACTTGCTCACCAGTTGTACTTGAGTTATAGATATAACCTTTACCATCGTAACGGATACCAGCAGCAACTGATTTCCCAAGGAGAGCATTCGGCAAGAAGAGCTTATCTTTGTCTACATTGAAGTAACGGTCGGTAACTTGATCACTGAGAACATAGTCTGAACCGCGTCCAAGGATATTGCTTCCGTTAAGGTATTTAGCAGACCATTGCGTAATTTTAGTTGATGGGTCGATTGCCTCACCTGTTGAGATTTGTTTTCTCTCAAAGATTTCAGGATATTTGGCTTGCAATTCATCCAAGAAAGCACCACCGTATTTAGCTTGGTAATCATCTCCGCTACCTTTGGTATCAGTAACATAGAGTGTATTCTTAATAGAGCTACCGGCAGTTGGACGACCAAATTTATCTGTACGTGTTACAGAAACGACTTCCTGTTTAGGGAAGGTGTACAGTTGGTCTGGAACCCAGTCTGCCATTACCTTGAGGCCCTTAGCATGCAGCGCCTTGATGGCTTTAACTAGGTGTTCTGCTGTACCATACTTATTGGCTTTTGACATACCAAGATCATAGCGATCAGTGAAGGCATAACCATTTTGGATAACCGAATCAAGGAACTGACCGTCTGTAGATGACACATACTGAGGAGCCATTTCAAAGTCAGTAATACCCCATGATACGAATTTGTCAACATTGTTAGCGATGACAACGTTAGTGTACTCTTCTTCCTTAGTTGCAAAAGCTTGGAAGTTTGAGAAACCTTCAAACATAACGCGTGAATCCATAGCAGCATCTTGGTGAAGTGATTTACCATCAGTGTTTGCTGTTTCAGTAGCTGCTACACGGATATCCTGGTTAGCTGGTGCTCCGACTGGCACCCAGACTTGAAGGAAGCCAGAGACTTGAGGGTTAGCAACACCAACAAGATCGTCTTCTAGGAAGTACAAGTAGCCATTCTCATCTGTACGGCGAGTCAAGCCAGCTTTAGCAGCATCAGCATCGGTAGCATATGTCGCAACGCCGTCCTTAGTTGAAACCATGAGAGCACGGTACTCTTGGTTAGCATGGGCAGCTCCCATATTAAGGGCAACAACTTGACCTTTATTCAACTTAAATCCAGGTTGGTTCCCCATAACAACACCAACACCAGAGGTACGGGTTGTAGCATCTCCCTTGTCTGTTGCTTTCAAAGCACCTTTACCAAAACGTACAGAGGTAAGGATTTCACCACTTCCAATGTTGTAGTTTTGCATGCGTTGTCCACCTGAAACGTACTTCATACGTGCTTTCAGGAGGGATTCAATCGCATTGTAGTTCACCGTTTTGTTAGCCATGTATTGGCCATCATCAGTAAACATATCTCCATAGTATACACGAGGGATTGAGCCCTTGTTTGTTAGGAGCAAGGTGTAAGAAAGAGGCACATTGTAATGCGTATATTTCTTATCAGTTTTCTTCAAGTCTTCGTTGTAGATCTTGAAGGCTTTATCAATTTCTTCTTGCGTAAATGAGTATCCGAATGAATCTGGATTAATTTCAGCTTTGATGATATCGCGAATCAAGTCCTGTACTTCACTATCGTGGGCACGAGCAAAGCTGTAGCTTGGAATTTCTTCAACTTCGCGTTCATCAAGTTCACGATCAACAACACTGTTGTGGATCAATGGATTCAAACCTGAACGGATATTAGTTGGTTTAGCCAATGACCAAAGCATTGACAAGCGGAACTTATTATCCATATTCATGAGGTTGTCGCCCTCATCATGAAGATATGGTGTATCGTTATCACTCCATGCTTCTACGATAGAGACGTGATCGTTGGCATTCTTATTATTTTGGTGAATCTTATAAGCTGATTTAAGGTAATCGCTAGAAATTTGCAATAAGTCTGCGTCAACGTTATCTACTGCGTCAACACGGATGGAATCAAAGTTGGCATCTGGATCGTTCGCATAGATGCTACCAAAATTAAGCAGATAATGAAGCCAGTTAAGCTGCTCTGCCTGTACAACTGGGTTTGAGTTATCCACATCATTAGCAAGGAGGTACTCATAGCCACCGAGTGGGTCATTAGGATTGTATTTATATTTAGAACTTAACTGACCAGTTTGCGAACTTGGTGTGCGATTAAGCAGACGGTAGCTCGACTGGGTATCTGGTGTTAAAGTGCTTTCATTATCAAAACGAAGAGCACCATTTTGCAAGTGATCATCGTAAGGCTTTTCACTTTCGCCATTCCACTGAGATTGAGTCTTGACAAAGGCAGAAATAGCTTCACGAAGCCACTTAGTATTTTGTTCTGAAGTAATTTTTTGTTCAATACGCACTTGTATAAGCTCAGCTGCACTTGCTAACTGTGCCTGACTTGCAGTATTTGAATAAGCCTTATCAATTCCCAGAACATTGTTCATGTAGTTGACATAGTTGCGTTTAGTTTCTGTGTCAGGCCACCATGCCATCAAGAGCGGGCGAAAATCGTCCTTAGTTGATTCTGTCCAAGTTTGACCATTTTTGAGGATTGATTTTGGACGGTACCAAGAATCAGCTGTCAGGTAGTTATCAATAGCTTCAAAGTTTTCAGCTGCTGTACTGTAGGCACGGTTGTTGCTAGTAAAAGCAGTTTCCGCACGATTGAGTTCAGAGGTATTTCCAGCAGTGCTTTTCGATGTATCTTTGTAAGCACCATTTTCATCAAAATAAAGGATAGTGTCACCGACGCTAACAGCAAAGTTCTTTTTAACATTGCCATCTTCATCGTAATAATAATATTTGCCGTCCACCTGTTTAACATTAGACAAAGAAGTTAAGGCTTCAGGAACTGCATTAGCTTGTTCTTGGGCCGCTACTGCTTTTGATTCAGCAAGGGCATCAGCTGATACCTCAGGATTCGCATTGGCTGCGACATCCCATTGAACCGTTTCAGCACTGGCAGGAGTTTCAGCTTCATTTGCTTGTTCCGCTTGATTAGCAGCGGCCTCATCGGCAGCAACAGCTTGAGGCTGTTCAGATGTTGCTGTAGCAGGCAGGTCTTGGGCTTGAGCATCTTGCGCAGCATTAACCTGATCGCTAGCAACAACAGCCTGATTAGCTGTTTCTTCAGTTGTCTCATCGGCGCTGACACTTGAAGCACCTAAAGCTGAGACTAGCATTGTGGCAGAGGCTACAGAGACAGTTACCCATCTCTTTTTAACCTTATGCATCTTGTAATGTACATTCTTCTCCATGTATGGAGTCCTCCTAATTTGAAAATAAATCGCGCACCTAAAATTTTTAAAGATTAAAAAATTTCAAGCGTCAAGTTATTTTAACATTTTTTACAAATTATTTCTAGTTATTTATAATTTTTATGAGAAATTTTTTATTGATATAATAGCTTTAGTTTTATTTTTTCAAAAAAATAGGATAATTTTCTGAAAAATTAATTTTTGTTATCGCTTTCTTTTTTAACACCATATTACTATAAATCATTAAATGATTTCCCTACTATTTTACTTTCATTATGACCGCTTAAGCGACTATTAGATCGTTTTTCGAGGGCAGTTACTGCTCCGCTTGTTATTACAAAGTCATTAAAACTTTTTTAGTATTAGTATCAGTAAAAAATTACAAAGAAAAGACAGGCCCAATTGAGCCTGTCTTGAGTAAATAAATTAATTATTTTGCGATTGGGTAAACAGATACTTGTCTCTTATCGCGTCCTTTGCGTTCGAAACGAACAACACCTTCAACTTTAGCAAAGAGAGTATCGTCTCCACCACGGCCTACATTGGCACCAGGGTAGATATGAGTTCCGCGTTGACGGTAAAGAATTGAACCACCTGTTACCGTTTGACCATCAGCAGCTTTCGCACCAAGGCGCTTGCTTTCTGAGTCACGTCCGTTTGATGTAGAACCTCCACCCTTTTTGTGGGCGAAGTATTGCAAGTTAGAAAGATTAAGTTTAAGCATAATAATATCCTTTCGTTGAAAACTTATTGAATTGCGGGTTTGGCCACATATTCGGAAGAATTTTCAGCCAGATTTTCTAAGCCGATAACAACCGAAGCGAAGAGTGTCTGCCAAACCTGATCTTGATTAGGAGTCATCTCCTGCGGCTTAATCACACGCAAGAAGCCTCCGCTATCTGCTAATTCCAATTCTAGTTCCATACCGGTCAGCTCTTCAACTGAATTAACAAAGTTGAGCGTCAGCATAGAAACCGAAGCACAGATCACATCAAAGCCATACTCACCACTGCCAGCATGACCTGAAATTTTCATTTCTGACCAGCCATCAGCGTCTCTTGTAAAAGTTGCTTTAATCATGATAGGCAAAACATTTAAGCGTTGATAGCGTTAATGACAACTTTAGTATAAGGTTGACGGTGACCTTGTTTGCGGTGGCTACCTTTTTTAGGTTTGTACTTGAAGGTAACAACTTTCTTTTGCTTACCTTGTTTTTCAACGGTACCCACAACTGTAGCGCCATCAACAAGTGGGCTACCGACCTTAGTAGAATCACCACCAACAAGAACGACTTGATTGAAAGTTACTTCTGCTCCTGTTTCAGCGTCAAGTTTTTCAACGTAAATTGCTTGACCGACTTCAACTTTAACTTGTTTTCCACCAGTTTTGATGATTGCGTATGTGCTCATTATGCACCTCCTATAAGATTTTGTTGTGAAGGAAATTCCCTCATGTGAAGACTCGCCTAACACCGTGAGTACGAAACTACTTGAAAACAGTGATCGAGCGGTTGCACAGGATGTGCATATAGTCAACGTTCTTAGTTTAGCACATCAGAAATGATTTTTCAAGATTAAAGTATTTTTTATGTTTGAAGCTTTCACCCGAATAAGTTTTTGCTAACATCTCATTTAGGTGATTAGCTCACTTCCAATGCAAATCAACGAGTTCATTCATCTCTTGATAAGCTACATCAACCTTTTCTTTCATGCTATCATCAAGGTCTTTTCGGTACTTCCCACCTTTAATAAAATCTTCCAAAACTAGAGTTTTGTAAGCATACTTTTGGTAGCCTTCATCGACAGTCTGACCAGTGTCCTGCCGCCAAACCATGGTTGGATGGGCCTTGACTGTTTTAATCGTGGTCGTCTTATCCTTTTTCTCGAACGTGACATCCATCAATAGGCCTCGCTCAGTCCAAATATCATCTACCGTTTCTTGACATTGGTTAGAAATAAAGTTTCCCATGGAATAAATAATAAATTTTTTTTGATGATCTTTTGTTACCACTTCTGATGGCTCTGCCACATGGGGATGTCCTCCGAAAATCACATCTGCTCCCCACTCAACCATCTTATGATATAGACTCCTTTGTTCATCGGTCGGAGTCCGCTGATACTCCACTCCCATCTGCGGCATTACAATAGTGACATCTGCCTCTTTCTCCGCTTCCTTTAGTTCCGACTTGATTTGCTTTTTGTCAAGATCAGATAAGTGCTTTTGATAATCACTTTTGCTGACATTGGCTTCCATGCCATTATAACCGTAAGAATAGCCCAAAATAGCTATTTTAATCCCATTAACCTTTTTTATAAGAAAGGGCTCTTTGCGACGATTTTTCTGATAAATGCCGATAGTATCTATTCCTAAATCATTGAAGGTTCGAGCTGTTTCAAGTGCGCCATCCAAATTAGAATCTAAGATATGATTGTGTGCTAAATCGACAACGTCATAGCCTGTTTCTTTCATAGTATCAGCTATACTTTTTGGAGCATTAAATAGGGGATAGCCAGCTAAGGGGTGGTCAGCGCTAATTGTTCCCTCGTAGTCTCCTAGTGCTAGATCCGCATCGGAGATCCAGTCTTTGACATACTGAAAGTAAGGGGCAAAATCATAAGAGCCATCTGTCTGCCGGGCACTCATATAGAGAATATCATGGATCAAAATATCACCATTAGCAACCACACGAGCAGTTTGAACAGAGGAGGCCTTGGACTTCCCCTGCATCTTGATAACATCGTGAAGAGCTCCAAAAGCTAAAATGGCTAAAATCAGGGTCAGACAGATTAGGCTGGCCTTCGGGATTGAATTCTTTTTCATTTTGGTCCTCCTTCTTGCCCATCATTATATCATGATTACGCTTCCATAAAAAGAGGTCGTTAATATGATTTTTGAAGGACTGATAAAAACAACCAACCTTCCCAATGACAGTGCTTGTAGCCATGCCTAAGAAAGGTTGGTTATCTTTTTTAATGATCAATAGTTTCCACTCTGACCTTAATCCTAGCTGCTTCAATCTGCTTAGCTAGCTCAACAAAATCTTCAATGAGCACATTGGAACGGCTAGCCATAACTTGATACTGCTGGCTGTCTTCGTAATAATAATAAGGGATCAAGTGGTAGTCGTTGGCTTGATAAAAGGCGAGGCGGCGCAGGCGCTGAGAGTAATTGCCTGCGCTCGTATCCAAAGGCTCAATCACTAGGATACAGGGGCAGTCTCCAGCCTTTTGGGCTACTGCCTTAAGGATAGTACTGCCATAACCTTTTGAGCGCAGGTCTTTCGGAACAGCTAAGAATAAGAGATAATAGACCTTGTCCGACTTCAGACTGTAAGTAAAGCCGCAAAAGTTACCCCCGTCAAAATAAGCTGTAAAGTCAGCATATCCGCCCATAAGGCAGTTTATCAGCCAAGAAAGTGGCAGACGTTCCCACTCTGGGAAGGCAGATTCATAGAGCTCCTTAACTATTTGAAGATATTTGGAATCGGACGCAAGAGAAACTTCAGATAGACGCTTTACCTTATTCTGTACTGGTTTTGTCACAGCAGATCCTCGATCAGTTCGTCGACAGCATCATTTTCCTCTTCTGGGGTAATCTCAGAAACCGTAATGCCTTTAACAGCACGCTCAGTGAGGCCCTCAATGTCCAAGCGAGCCTCGTATTGCTCAACATTTTTGATTTTAGGATTAGTTTTAGGGCGGTCAGGTGCAAAAATGGTGCAGCAATCTTCAAAAGGCTGTATAGAAATCTCAAAGGTATCGATTTGCTGAGCAATGTCAATAATTTCCAGCTTATCCATAGTAACCACTGGACGGATAACAGGAGTTGTCGTCACCGCATTAATAGCCTGCATTGACTCTAAGGTTTGACTGGCAACCTGTCCGAGACTTTCGCCATTTATGATGACCAAACCATGGCGTTGCTCACGAATCCGATCGGTAATTCGCATCATAAAGCGACGTGTTAGGGTCATGAGGTAAGCTTCGGGTGCTTTTTCCTTAATTTCTTCCTGAATTTCCGTAAAGGGAACTTCAATAAACTGGATATTACCGCCGAACTTTGTCAGTTTACGTGTCAAATCATGAGCTTTTTTAAGGGCGCCCGGACTGGTGTAAGGAGGACTGGCAAAATGGACCGCTTCAATATCTACTCCTCGCTTGAGAGACAAATAACCCGCTACAGGTGAATCAATACCACCTGAGAGCATGAGCATTCCCTTACCAGCTGTGCCAACTGGCAGACCCCCAGCTCCCTTGATTTCTTCGTGAGAGATATAAGCCGCTTCATCACGGATTTCTACCTTGAGGGTAATATCAGGCTTTTTCATCTGGGCCTCGATAGCAGGGAGGACATCAAAGACAGCTCCACCAAGATCTTGATTGAGCTCACGACTGTCCAAGGCAAACTTGTGATCACTGCGTTTGCTGGCAACCTTGAAGGTCAGGCCCTCATGGTAGAGGTCAGTCATAATATCTTGAACAGCCTTCCGCAGGGTTGGCATATCCTTTTCTAACTTATAAACTGGCGAAAAAGCCTGGATCCCAAAAATTTGCCTGAGACTTTCTGCAACGGGATAGTAGTCAGTCCCATTGAGGAAAACGTGACCACGGTCGCGGTCAGCTGTTACCTTGACATCAGGATAGATAGCAAGGACATCCTCAATATTGCGCTTGAGTTTATTGATGAAACGCATGCGATTTTTCCCTTTAGTCGAAAGCTCACCGTAGCGAATCATAATTTCAGAATACTGCATATAATCTTTCAAAAGTCCGACGATCAACTGCCGGACACCCTTTCTTCTTACTAATCCTTAACGGACCTTTTTTGTCTTTGCATAAACCTGTTTGAAAATGGTTAGGAATTGCTCGACCTGACTCATATCATTATCATCATCTAGACTGACTCGAACGGCTGTCTGAGCTTCCTTGCTTGGTACTCCCATCGAAATCAGTGTACCAGCAGGTTTACCAGCCTTAGAGGAACAAGCGCTGGTCGTGGAGATATAAATTTGACGCTCTTCAAAAGCATGCACCACTACTTCTCCCCTTACCCCCTTGATACCAAAGGTTAAAATATTGGGCACAAAATCATCACTGATATCCGAGAAAACAGTAATATCGTCATAATTTGTTAATTCATCATAGATGATCTTCTTCATTTTGGCAAGACGAGAAAGCGCCTCCGCCTCTTTATCTAAAGTCAGTCGCAAGGCCTTAGCCATAGCTGCAATGCCAGCTAAGTTTTCAGTAGTTGATCGTAGGTCTTTTTCTTGACCGCCGCCCGTCAAAAGAGGATTGATACGCTTGCCAATCTTCTTATAGAGAAAGCCGACACCACGGACGGCATGAAACTTGTGTCCTGAAAAGGAAGCAAAGTCAACTCGGTCAGTCAGATAGCTGGCAATTGGTATCTTTCCAATAGCCTGAACAGCATCCACATGGAAAGAGACGGTCGGCCGATCAGCTAAAATGTCTGAAATAGCGTGGATAGGTTGAATCGATCCGATTTCGTTATTAACGGCCATGACTGAGACCAAGATGGTATCCGGTCGCAGGAGGCCAGCCAACTGTTCTACATCTACAAAGCCCCGGCTATCAACAGAGGCATAAGAAACCTCAAATCCCTGGGTAGACAACCACTTAGCCGACTCCTTGACAGCAGGGTGCTCGATATCTGAAACAATAATATGCTTACCATAAGGGGCTTTTTCAAAAGCCAATCCTTTGAGCGCCCAGTTATCGCTCTCAGTCCCGCCAGAGGTGAAAAAAATTTCCTCAGCTGACTTGCCTAATAGTTGAGCAATCTGCTTGCGAGAAGCCTCAAGCAAGCGGGTCGCTTGCTCACCAAGGCCATGAAGGCTGGAAGGATTACCGAAAATCTTAGTGGCCACCTCTTGATAACTGCGAAGAACTTCGGGATAGGGCAGGGTTGTTGCTGAATTATCAAAATAAATCATAGTCGTTCCTTTAATAGTCAATTAGCATTATTATAGCATAATTTAGTAAGCAAGAGACAGGCAGAAAACCGATTCGAGGCTCAGACAGAAAGAGGAAAGCATGTACTACTTTATATAAGAAATTTTCTCCAGATTTTGGTAAACTAGTAGCTAGAAAACTTTTTAAGGAGAAAATTCGCCATGTCTCAATATTCACGTTCACAACGCAGCAAGAAAGAAAATACAGAACTTAGCCACACTCCAATCCGTCGAGAAGCCAAAAAATCTATCCCTAAGGCGAGAGCTACTAAGAAAATTACCCGAGGTGCCAAGAAAGGTTTCTCAGCACTGCAAAAAATAGTGGCCATTGCAGCAGGGCTGGTAACTATTTCGGGGGCACTGGGTTATTTTGCCATTTCCCGCAATAGTTCAAATAGCGATAAATCATCTGACACTTCTACAACAACGGTTATTAAAGAAAAAGAGGATAGTAATAGTCAAGCAAGTTCCAGTGGTGCTAACAGCGGCCAAACACAAGATGGCCAGCAAACAGGGGATCAAAGTCAAGGACAGGATCAAAACGGAGGCACGGCAGAATCTGCAAGCGACCAAGGAGGTCAGACTGACCAAGGGCAAACTGGTGGAGACGCTGGTAACACGGCTGACCAAGGGCAAGCTGGCGGAGATGCTGGCCAAACACCTCAACAATAACACCAATGCTAACCTATCAAGAAACCTTACAGGCTATCCACAGCCACAAAGCTAATGGACGCCGGCCTGATATCAGGCGATTAAGTTGGATATTAGATAAGCTGGGAAGGCCCCAAACAGGCTTTCCCAGTCTTCATATTGTCGGAACTAATGGCAAAGGCTCAACTACTGCCCTGCTCCAAGCTGTCTTTAGCCAGGCAGGCTACAAGACGGGAACCTTTACCTCGCCCTTTATCACTCGCTTTAATGAAAGAATAGCTGTTGACGGTCAGCCTATCGGCGACCAGGATCTAGTAAAAACTTTTGATTTAGTCCGCCCCTGGTTAGAGAAACTTGCTGAGACAGAACTGGGAACTTTGACAGAATTTGAATTAGTCACTGTTCTTGCTTTTCTGTATTTTGAGCGTATACAGCCAGTTGATATGGCCATCCTCGAAGCCGGTGTCGGCGGGCGTTTTGATTCAACTAATATCATCACCCCTTTAGCAACCATCTGCACTTCTATTGGCTATGATCATTTGGATACTTTGGGCAATCGTCTGGAAGACATCGCCTGGCATAAGGCAGGAGCCATCAAATCTGGACGGCCGATAATTCTTGGACCAGTCCCTCAGCAAGCTCAAATCGTTTTTGAAAATGAAGCCAAGCAGTTACAAGCTCCCTTCCATCAAGCTGGTCGGGACTTTCGGATTGAAGATACCAGCAATGGCTTTGATTTCAAAGGTCCGTTGGGCAGTTTGCAACATTTAAGCCTGAGTCTTCTCGGGTCTCACCAGCAAAATAATGCAGCCTTGGCCATTGAGGCCAGTCTCCTTCTTCAAAAAAATTTCCCTAAGATCGATGAGGATGCAATCAGGACTGGTTTACGTTCTGCTTTCTGGCCCGGTCGCGGCGAACTAATCAAACCTAACATTCTGCTGGACGGAGCCCATAATCCTCAAGGAATTGCTGCCCTGATTGACCTTTTAAAAACAGATTTTTCAAGCTACTCTAAACAGCTGCTTTTTGCAGGCTTGAAGCGAAAAAATCTTTCTGAAATGTTAGCGCTGCTGGAGGGTCTGGAGCTCAGTGTCACTACTTTTGCTTTCCCAGAGGCAGCTGACTTAGCAGACTATCCTGAAATCTACTCAAAGGTTGCTGATTTTCGCGAATGGCTGGATAGAGCCAAGGATTCAGGTAATCTTTTTGTCGTGACAGGCTCTCTCTATTTTATTTCAGAAGTCCGCCGTTATCTTTTGGATTAAAAGAACTAGCTAAAATCCCAAATCATGAATTGATCTGGGATTTTTCGTCTTTTATCTTTGGGCTATTTAGTGCAGATTTCTTAGCTTTACCGCATGGTCACAAATTCTTCCGCACCTGTCGGGTGGATGGCAACTGTACTATCAAGATCAGCTTTGGTAGCTCCCATCTTGATCGCAACCGCGAAGCCTTGAATCATTTCGTCAACACCGTAGCCGATACCGTGGAGGCCGACAACCTTTTCATCTTCACCTTGAACAACTAATTTCATGCGAGCCACTTGGCGATTGTCAGCCAAGGCTGTATACATAGAAGTAAAGGATGAGGTATAGACTTTGATTTGATCTTTCCCATACTGCTTAATGGCTTGTTCTTCCGTCAAGCCGACCTTGCCCATAGCTGGATGACTAAAGACCACTGTTGGGACATTAGTGTAGTCCATCTTAGCTACCTTTTGACCATTGAAAAGGCGCTCCGACAGTTGGCGGCCAGCCTTGATAGCAACCGGCGTTAGCTCGATCTTACCATTGACATCACCGATGGCATAGACACCTGAAACATTGGTGTTTTCATACTCATCAGCTTGGATAAATCCTTTATCATTGAGAACCACGCCTGTATTTTCAAGGCCGTAGCCCTTAGTGTTTGCAACGCGGCCAATAGCCCAAATAATGACGTCAGTCGTATGTTCCTCACCATTTTCAAAGCTGAGCGTTAAAGAGCCATCTTCATTTTTCACTACTGCCTTTGGTATACAGTATTTATGCAGGGTTGGACCGTCTTTTGTCATCTCTTCCATGAGGGCATCGGTCAGGTAGTTGTCCCAATTGCGAAGCGGCCGATCCTTGCGAACAAAAAGATGGGCATCACTGCCTAGGGTATGAAGGAGACCAGCAATCTCAACACCGATATAGCCAGCTCCCACAATAGCCACGCGCTTAGGTACTTCATCCAACTCAAAAAAGCCATCGGAAGTAATACCATACTCAGCCCCTGGAATTTCAGGAATAAGGGCATGACCGCCAGTTGCAATAAGGACATGTGGTGCTGTATAGGTTTCACCATTAGCTTCCAGCGTGTGGGCATCGATAAAGGTAGCATAGGCATTGAGAACCTCAACACCATTGGCGGCAAAGCCGCGCTCATAAGAGCCGTGAATCCGGTCGATATAGGCTTCTCGATTATTTTTAAGGGTCATGAAGTCAAAGTCAACATTTCCAACAGTAAAGCCATACTCACCAGCATATTTGTGGATACTCTCAGCTACCTGCGCCCCGTACCACATGACTTTTTTGGGTACACAGCCGCGGTTGACACAGGTTCCGCCAGTTTCCGCAGCTTCGATTAAGAGAACCTTAGCGCCGCGAATGGCTGCGCGGTTTGCTGAGGCGATTCCACCAGAACCGCCGCCGAGGACAATATAATCGTATTCTTTTACCATAAGAATCCCTTTCTATCGTTTCAGTAGACTTAGAGTATCATAAATAGGGAAGGCAGGCAATTTTTAGCTACGCTAAAAACCGAGGCTGTCTACTCGGTTTCATTTTTTTTCTCAACAACTTCCTTACTTAGCGCTGCTTTAACTGCCTCTGCAACCTTGCGCGGGACACCACAATTGATTATATCCTCAATATCAGCTTCTTGAATCTTAGTCAGGCTCTTGTAATGTTTGAGCAGGAGCTGCTTGCGTTTCGGTCCAAGGCCAGAAATGCCGTCCAATTTGGAGCTGAAGCTATTTTTGCTGCGAACCTGACGATGAAAGGTGATAGCAAAGCGGTGGACCTCTTCTTGTACGCGCTGAAGGAGAAAGAATTCCTCGGAGTTCCGTGGCAAATCAACAACTTCCAGAGGCTCACCGAAGAGCAACTCATGGGTCTGGTGTTTATCATTCTTTTGAAGACCTGCAATAGGAATGTCTAAGCCTAGACGGTCTTGGATGACCTCTTTTGCAATATTGACCTGACCTTGTCCACCATCGATCACGATTAAATCAGGTGGTGTCAAACCATCTCGCATGACCCGACTGTAGCGCCGATAAATAACCTCACGCATACTGGCATAGTCATCTGGGCCAACAACCGTCTTGATTTTAAACTTACGATAGTCTTTCTTATTGGGTTTACCGTCAACGAAGACGACCATAGCAGCAACTGGACTAGTTCCTTGAATATTGGAATTATCAAAGGCCTCAATACGGCGAGGGGCTGGGATATTGAGCAATTCTCCAAGATTTTCAATAGCTCCCTTGGTCTTTCTAATATCTTTTTCCAAAAGGTCAAACTTTTGCTGCAGACTGACTCTGGCATTCTTGGTCGCTAGGTTGACTAACTGCTTCTTCTCGCCACGCTGTGGTTTAATAACCTTGGTTCCTACGACCGCCTTGACAAGCTCAGCATCAATATCCTGCGGAATAAAAACTTCTTTAGGTAGAAAGTGCTTGCTCTCACGATAGAATTGACCGACATAGGTGAGAAAATCCTCTTCAGGCTCATTGTAGTAGGGAAACATATTGACATCCCGCTGAATGAGCTTGCCCTGACGGACGAAAAAGACCTGTACACACATCCAACCCTTGTCGACATAATAGCCAAAGATATCGCGATCAATCATATCTTGGTTCATGATTCGCTGCTTGGTACGCAGGGTACTGATAGCTTCCAAAAGATCACGGTACTCGGCAGCTCGCTCAAACTCCATCAGCTCTGAAGCTTTGAGCATTTTATCGCGGATTTGATCGACAATCTTATTATCCTTGCCGTTGAGGAAATTTTTGACATCCTCTTTGAGACCGTCCCAGTAAGCCTGATCAGTGTGGCAAACAGTGTGGGCATTGCATTGTCCTAAATGATAGTAAAAACAAACCTTATTAGCTGGATTGGTACATTTTTTAAAAGGGAAAATACGATCCAGCAGACGCTTAATCTCGGTTGCTGCTCCTGAATCGGGGTAAGGACCAAAATAAATCCCATCTTTGCGGTGAACCTGACGGGTAATCATGAGGCGAGGATAAACCTCGTTAGTAATCTTAATATAAGGGTAGGATTTGTCATCCTTGAGCCGAATATTATACTTGGGCATATTCTCCTGAATCAGATTGATTTCTAGGAGAAGGGCTTCGGTATTGGATCCCGTGACGATATACTCAAAATCGGCGATTTCTGAGACCAGCATCTCCGTCTTCGTATCGTGACTGCCATGAAAATAAGATCGCACCCGATTTTTCAGATTCTTAGCCTTTCCCACATAGATGATAGTACCATTTTTGTCCTTGTGGATGTAGCAGCCAGGACTAGCTGGCAACAGTTCCAGTTTATGTTTTATCAGTTCATTCATAGGTTTATTATAACAAAAACTAGAAGCGATTTTTGCATTTGAACAATTATGGCCCCTACCTGGCAAATTGCTAGGAGAAACCAAGCAAAGTATATCCTCTTGCCTAGCTTATTTGCTGCTCCTCCTAGTGATTAAGCCGCTAGAGATAGCATCATTACAGTTATTCCTTGACACTTCCTTATCTTTTTATGAAACCGAAAAGAAGCTGAATTTAAACTCAGCTTCTTTTTAAATTGAAGGCCAAGGCGCTGTCTAGATACTCGGCCTATTTATTGGCAACGGGTGATTATAAATCCATCCCAGTTAACACTTATTTTTCAACCCTTGGCCTCAAATCCAATTCATTAGTTGTTTGGCACAAAGACCAGATGTTCATTAACAAAGGCATCAAAACCAAGCTCACTGAGTTCACGACCATAGCCAGAATTCTTAATACCACCGAATGGCAGCTCTGGATGGGAGGTCCAACCAGAATTGATAAAGCTCATGCCAGTCTCAATTTGAGCAGCAACGGCTTTGGCATGGTCAAGATTTTTACTAAAGACAGTGCCACCTAGACCGTAGCTAGAATCATTAGCCAACGCTATAGCTTCTTCCTCTGAATCAACCTTGTAAATAGAAGCGACAGGTCCAAAGATTTCCTGATTATAAATAGGGTTGTCCTTGGTAATATCAGTTAACACAGTTGGCTGGACAAAGTATCCAGGATGATCAATCTCTTCATTACCGTAAACGACAGTTGCCCCACTGTCAACGGCTAATTTTATCTGACCGAGTACCTCTTCTTTAGCTCCAGCAGAAGACAAAGGTGCCAGAGTAGTCTCTGGATCCATTGGATCGCCCCATTTGGCAGATTTGAAGGCTTCAACTACCATATCCACAAATTTGTCATAATGATCCCCAACAACAATAAACCGTTTGGATGAGGTGCAGACTTGTCCTGCATTGTAGAGACGAGCAAAGAAAATGGTTTCTTTCAGAAGATCAAAATCAGCATCTTCCAGAATGATAAAGGCATCATTGCCACCTAGCTCCATTGAAGATTTCTTCAAATTTGCTCCCGCTTCACCTGCAATAGAAGCACCGCCACGTTCAGAACCTGTCAGACAGACGCCGACAATACGTGGATCAGCAATAGCTTTGGAGACCTGATCATAACTTAGGAACAGATTCTTAAAAGAACCTGCTGGTGCACCCGCTTCAGCTACTAAATCTTCAAAGGCTTGAGCAGAGGCTGGGCAAATAGAAGCATGCTTAAGGATCATGGGGTTTCCTACCATAAAATTAGGAGCAAACACCCTCATCACCTGATAGAAAGGAAAATTCCAAGGTTCTACTGCCAACAAGACACCCGTGGCTTGCTTAATATAGTAGCCTTCGCCATTGATCTTTTCAAGAGGCTTAGGCTGTAAGAAAGCTTCAGCTTTATCTGCAAAATAATCAGCGATTTCTGCGCAGAGCTCTACTTCTCCTTGCGCCTCAGTAAAAAGCTTTCCCATATCTTTTGTCATGACTTCAGCATATTTGTCACGATCGCGACGCAATAACTCAGCCACTTTGTGCAGCTGTTCCTTGCGTTCTTGCAAATCAGCTTTTGCCCGCCATTCCTTGTAAAGCGCATGCCCATTGGCTAGAGCTTGTTCTAAATCTGCATCAGTTGCATTATCAAAAGAGTTCAGCACCTCATTCGTGTAAGGATAAGTCGTCTTATAAGCCATAATTATTCCTCCTTATATTTAAGACACGGCAGAGACTTCTTGTCTAAGCGCTCGCTCTTGATAACAAACGAGATTGAGAGACAAAAAGACCTGTTTAAGGAAATTAAGCCTGCACTCAACGACTAAGAACCAAGAGGACCTGCGTAAGTACCACCTGCGCCTACAGGTTTATTATAGCACTACAGAAAACGTTTTCAAGCATTTGAATTACCTTCCCTAATTTTTTAAATCCACCCTATGATGCCTGATCCCTGAGCAAGGCAGATTCCAGAAAAAATAAAGCTTTTGTTGTTATCAGTAGATCAACTGCGATCCTTTTTTTCTTCCTGGCACTGTCGTCAGTCTATGGCGAATAATAAAGGGAAGTAAGTCTGGCCCTAGATTTTTATCAGGAACAGAAAGGGGCCTTTTTATACTAGAGAAACTGAATCCTTGTAGCTAATTGGCTTGGGACTGCTCCTGCATGCAATAAGGAAAACATAGCTTCTGAACAGATTTATCTTCAGTACTCGATAAATTCTTGGATTTTTGTTTTCTCAGTGAATAATGCAATCAAGATCCACTGACCAGATAATGATAATTCCTTCTAATATTTTCTGAAAAGCAGAAAAGATATAGTGGAAGGTTTCTGCCTATTTTTACATGACATTTGTCATTGCAAGAGATGACTAGCGTGAGTTGTAAAGCGCTTACATTAAAAATATAATTTGTTTGTAAAATTTAAAAATGAGGTGATGTGTTATGAAGAAAGTCTATTCGCAAGAGACAAAACCCCAGCATTGGTACATGCATAAGCGTGGTAAACAATGGGTTTACGGCTGTGCTTTAGTAACCATTATAGGTGGTCTAGCTCTCTGCACCCCAGTTTTAGCTGATGAGGTAGTATCAGGGGATAGTGCTGTAAATCTAGTGTCTAATGAATCCATAAAGGATGGCGCAAACTTGGAACAACCGACAACAGAAGAAACAGTCACTCCTGCTGATTCACAAACTGTTGTTGAAGCTCCACAAGCAGCCTCTTCTTTCGCTCACTCTGAGGCATCTGTCAATGGTCAGCAAGAAGGTGACAAGGCGACAGCAGAAGATACAAAAGGTAATAGCAAACCGTCGACAAGCCAAGTGACAAACCCAGCTGCTGAAGCTGCCGTAGAAAAACCAGCATCTACTCCTGCCATTCAAGATACTGGCTATCATACAAATTTGACCAATTTCACAGCAGCTAATGGTACTTGGGAAGAGCGCGACGAAGGGCTCTATAGCAATGCGCTTGGTCAAGGAGACAGCTGGTATTTATCCGATGTTAAAGCCAGTGACTTTGTCTACTCAACAGATGTTAGGTTTTTAAAAGACCAAGGGGCTGCAACCTTAATCTTTAGGAGTGTGGATCCTAACAACGTTCAAAATAGTTATGCCTTAAATATCGACGGCGGCAATAAAAAGAGTAAGTTCTGGCGTTGGGACAAGGGGCAAGATCAGCAATTAATCGACGAGCGCTCTATCGAACCTACTGCAGATGCTACTTACCATTTAACAGTTGTGTCTATTAACAATTGGATTTCCTGCTATATTAATGGCCATCTAGTCGCTTCTACTGGCGATTATACCATTCAAAAAGAGGACAAGGGTCAAAATACTGTTATCAAAGAGGGTTACTTGGGTCTGCTTAACTGGAATGGCGAGATGATCTTCCAAAACACTTACTACAGTCCTATTTCTGAGAGCTTCACACCTGAGATTAACGATATTAGCGTGACCTCAGACAAGGGTCAGGTAGAAGCTAAAGGACAATTTTTACCCAATGCACCGATTCATATCCAATATGTTGATAACGCTGCTGCAACTGTCAAATTAGCCATTAGCCCTAAGAGCGATAAGTCTCAAATCACGATTACAGATAGCTCAGGTAAAGAGTATCAAGTCAGCGATGATATCCCTGTCGCTGTGGGGGCCAATTATTTGACTGTGACAAGTACTGTTACTGATAAGGCTGGCAATCAGGCAACCTTAACCTACCGTATCAATGTTCACCGGCGTCAAGCTAAGGAAGTTTATTACAATGAACTCTTTCGAGATCAGTACCACTACTCTGTCAAGGACGGTTGGGGTAACGATCCGAACGGTTTGGTTTACTATAAGGGGAAATACCACCTTTTCTACCAGTTTTATGATGATCAAGTTTGGGGACCGATGCATTGGGCTCATGCAACCAGCACTGACCTAATTCATTGGGAAGAACAACCGATGGCTCTCTATCCTGATGCCAATGGAACCATGTTTTCTGGCTGTATCGTTGTTGACGAACACAATACCTCTGGATTCTTTAAGGAGGGACAAGGAGGATTAGTTGCCTTAGTAACAGCTGATGGTAATGGCCAACGTATCAAATTAGCTTATAGTTCTGATGAAGGACGAACTTGGACTAAGGTTGATCAAGTCGCTGCTGATTGGTCCAATGATCCGCTGCAAACGAAAGACTTCCGCGATCCCAAAGTCTTCCATTGGAACAACAAATGGTTTATGGTACTAGCTGGCGGTCCGCTTCGCATCTACTCTTCAGATAACTTAAGAGATTGGACAGTTGAGTCTACTTATCCTGATCTCCACACTGAGTGTCCTGATCTCTACCCTATCCAAACAGATGACGGAACTGTAAAATGGGTATTATCCCGCGGTGGCCGTTATTATAAAGTTGGTGATTTCAAGCCTGTTGACGGTAAATGGACTTTTGTCGCTGATGAAGCCTATAAAAATTCCGATGGCATCATGAATTTTGGGAAAGATTCCTATGCTGCTATGACTTATTATGTTCAGGACTTTGGAACTGATGACCACCCAACGATTCCCAAACTGACTGAGCTAAACTGGATGAATACTTGGGATTACTGCAATCTAATCGCTAAAACTGTAGACCAGGATTTCAATGGTACCTATAATCTAAACCTTCAACTTGGACTGACAAAGGAAAACGGAACCTACTACCTGACGCAAACACCAATTGAAGCTTATGAAAGCCTGCGTGATACGGACAAGGCGATTATCTACAAGGATGTTGCAGTAACATCCCAAAACGATCTGCTCAAAAATGTGCAGTCGGATACTTATGAAATTGTATCGACCTTTAGGCCTAGCGCTGCGACTACAAAACTTGGCTTTAAACTTCGTCAATCGCAGGATGAAGAGACTGTTGTCATTTATGACTTGACCACTCAGGAACTTTCTATTGATCGGACAAAATCTGGTGTTATTATCAATGATAAGTTTGCTGATATCAATAAACAAACAGTCACAACCAATGCAGATGGTAGTATTTCCCTACATATTTTTGTTGATCGAGCAAGTGTTGAAGTTTTTACCAAGGGAGATACAGTCACTGGGGCTAATCAAATTTTCCCATCTCCTAATAGCTTAGGTGCCAGTGTCTTTGCAGAAGGCGGCGATACCAAAGCTGATATTGCCTTTTACCCGCTCAAATCCATCTGGAATGATAAAGTTCAAACAGATGCTCCTTTTAAATTATCAGGTATTGGTCAAGCAGAAACACGGTTAAATGTCGGTCAAGCGACTACATTTAACGCTCTGCTGGCACCGGGAACTGCTCGGCAGGAAGTTACTTGGACAGTGGATCATCCAGAAGTACTTAACATCGCACAAGACGGTTCTAAATTAACTGCCAGAGCGATTAAGGCTGGAACAGCAACGGTTACAGCGACGGCGAAAGAAAATCCGAGTCTGACTAAATCCTTTACTATTTCCGTTTTTGAAGATAACTTCAAAACAAACCTCAACAATCTTAAAGCTATTTCAGGTCAATGGGTGATTGATGATAAGGAATTATTGGATAGTAATTCTAGCGCCAACGATGCCTTTATGACAGCGGAGCAGGTACCTTATTCTGAATACACCTTAGAAGCCGATGTTAAATATCAAAAAGGACTGGTAAATATTTTCTTCGCTTCTCCTGCGGCCGACCCTGCTAATGCCTACGCCTTCCAACTCGGTGAGGGGGCTAGTGTTAGACTCTATTACTTCCAAGGAGATACGATAGCTGAGGCACCTCTGGCCAAGGCCCTAAATGACAATCAATATCATCACCTTCTTATTTCTAAAACCCAAAATGCCGTCTCACTGAGCATTGACGGTCAAGTGGTCATGACGCATCAATTTGACGATGCTAAGGAGTACTTCAATAAAGCTCATGTAGGAGTTGGGCTCTGGGACGGTGCCGTGGCCTTCCAAAATCTTTACCTTAAACCTCTCACTCAAGAAGGGCCACAAGTAGGCTGGTTTGAAACTGATAATCATTGGTTTTACAGAAAAGCTGATGGGGAGCTGGCAAGGGGCTTAGCGCAAATTGACGGCTACACCCACTACTTTAACGCTGATGGTTCCCAAGTCAAAGGAGATTTCGCATCACCTGACGGCGGACAAACTTGGTACTATCTCGATAAGGACAGTGGGCATGTCTTGACTGGTGAGCAAATCATCAGTGGCAAGCGCTACACTTTTGATGAAACCGGTAAGCAAATTAAGGGGCGCTTTGTTACTCCTGATGCTGGTAAAACTTGGTATTATCTCGATAAAGATAATGGTTTGCGAGTTACCGGCCTTCAAACTATTGATGGTTATACCCACTACTTTAACGCTGATGGTTCCCAAGTCAAAGGAGATTTCGCATCACCTGACGGCGGACAAACTTGGTACTATCTCGATAAGGACGATGGGCATGTCTTGACTGGTGAGCAAATCTTCAGTGGCAAGCGCTACACTTTTGATGAAACTGGTAAGCAAATTAAGGGGCGCTTTGTTACTCCTGATGCTGGTAAAACTTGGTATTATCTCGATAAAGATAATGGTTTACGAGTTACCGGCCTTCAAACCATTGATGGCAAAACCTATCTTTTTGACAACGATGGCCGACAAATAAAAGGGGAAACTTGGATTATTGATCCTAATACTGGAGAAATAAGAAAGTAGTATTTCCAATCTGACACCATAGTTTTCTTCAGTAGAGTAGGCCAAAATACACAAAACAGCTGCGTCTAGTAAGGCGTAGCTGTTTTCGTATGGATTAAACTGACACTCTCTCCTTCAGCTTCTCAACAAAGAGATAAGCCGCTGGGCAAAAGAGAGTATTTTTGATAGTCAAGTGATTGATTTGATAAATCTTTTTACGATCAGTATGGGGAAAGGCGGCACAGGCCTTAGGGCGCACATCGTAGATGGAACAGAGATTATCCTCACCTAAGAAGGGGCAAGGCATACTCTGAAAGACCTTATCGCCGTCTTCATCCGTATGTAGATACATCTCCTCAAAAGCCGGTAACTTCATGTGAAAATGCTTAGCAATCCGCTGGATATCAGCTTCAGTAAAGTCTGGCCCCAATGTACGGCAGCAATTCGCACAAGCCAAACAATCAATTTCCTTAAAAACTTCGGTATGTACTTCCTGCACAATTTTATCTAGATTTTTCGGTGCCTTTTTCTTTAGACCCGACAAAAATTTACGATGTTCCCTTTGCTTCTGCAAGGCTAGCTCACGGTACCTTTCAATATCAACGCTGTTTTTAGACATAGCAGCACCCTCTAATAGCTTTTTCCCTTATTATAGCATAGAAAAAGGCAGATTATTACGAAAAAAGGACAGCACACATACATGATGGCGACGTTACCATGTGTGTGCTGTCCCAGCCTCATTCATAAAAAGGCAAACAGAGTTTGACCTTTTTGTAAAAAAAATTCTGAGACTAAAAGAGGCCACACTACTAATAACCTAAATCGGCTCTATAGCTTCTGGTGGGATTCTACCCACTACAGCTGACAAAAGAACCCCTAAATCCTTACAGCAGTGTGACACCCTCTTGATTCTAAGCCCCAGAATGTCCTGATTCCCATTTAAGCTGAGGCAGCCACTTCAATATTCTTTTTAATTACTTTTGGTTACCATAAGAAGCATCGATACCGGAGAAATATTTCTTAGATAGCCTAGCGATGGTCCCATCTTTTTCAAGGTCGGCTAGGGCAGCGTTAACCTTCTTGCGCAAATCCTTATTTTTTCCTTTGGCAAAGGTCAAGGCGATATTTTCTTGACCAAGATCACCATCAAGCACTTTTAAGTCAAGATTTTTCTGCTGGATAACAGCTGATAAAATCGTTTGAGCATTGGCATAGCCATCAACTTGTCCTTTCAGCAGCCCTTGTAAGACTGCCTCCCGATCATCAAAGGTTTGAATAGTAACGTCATCCTTGAAATGTTCCTTAACAACATTGATTTGATTTGAACCGACAGTTGCACCGATTGTTTTTCCCTGAAGTTCCTCAACATTGGTATAAGCAGCATCTTTTTGAACAGCAATGCCATATTTAAAAGTTGCATATGGTGTTGAAAAATCGTAAGTTTGTTTACGTTCACCTGTTATGGCCACACTTGATGCGATGGCGTCCACCTTATCACTAGTTAGAAGACCGAACAAACCATCAAAGCTAGTCGTTGTAAATTTAACTTTATAACCTATTTTTTTGCCGACTGCTCGAGCAACCTCGACATCAAATCCTGTTAATTTTGAACCGTCCTTATAAGAACCTGGGAAACTGACACCAGTTGTCGCAATTCTCAGAGTTTTATCGTCCCCCGAATGTGCGGTGTGTTGTTTAGTGTAAGATTGATAACCAACAATAGCGATAACGACTAGGATAATGAGACTAGCTAGTGTTAAAAATGTTTTTTTCTTCATAAATACCTCTTTCTTTACTCTGCCAATTGGGCAAGGATCTTATCTATCTTGGCTAGGCTCTCCCCAATATTATTCTCAGGAGTGACCCAGCTGAGAAGTTCTTCTCTAGTAACGTATTTTTGAACCTCAGGGAGCTGATAAAGTAAGGAAATAAAATCTTGATGAGTCTCAATGGAAGTCATGGCAGCTTCATAAACCAAGTGATGGGCAGTTTGCTTGCCCAGTATCTTTCCTAGCTCAAACATGATACGCTCAGCGTAAGGCAGGGCTCCCTGCTTATTTAAATTATCTGTCATGGCTTGAGAATTGACGTCAAGTTCTGACAGAATATAAGTAGCATTGACAATCTGAGCATCAAGATAATTAGTGATTTCCGGCAGGGCAACCCACTCATTGCGCCAGTGGATAGCATCCCTCTCTCCATCCATCAATAAGGACTGCAGCAGTAAGTCAAAATCTTTAAATACTGGCTGGGTCAGGCTGGCTAATCCTTCAATCAGGGCAGGATTACGCTTTTGAGGCATCGTCGAAGAACCAACCTCTCCTGCGATGAAAGGTTCATGAACCTCATCAACTTCAGTCTTCATCATGGTAAACAGCTCACGCCCTATTTTTCCAAGTAATCCAGAGTAAATCGCTAATACAGATCCAAATTCTGAAAAACGATCACGCGCTGGCTGCCAAGAGATATTGGGCACAGCTAATCCTAACTTAGACAGTGTCAGTTCTTCAACAGCTTGACCTTGACCAGAGAAAGAGGCATAGGTCCCAACTGCTCCACTGATGCTGCCAACAAAGACCTCATTCTCAGATAATTGACGCAAACGCCGCTTACTGCGCAACAACTCATCTAGCCAGATAGCCAACTTAAAACCAAATGTAATGGGGATAGCATGAATACCATGAGTTCGGCCAATCATCAAGGTAGCACGATACTCTCTAGTCAAATTAGCCAAGGCAGTAATAAGCTCTTGCGTATGCTGGAGTATTATCGCATAAGCTTCTTTGACCTGCAGCATCGTCCCCGAATCAACAATATCCTGAGTTGTTACGCCATAGTGGACGAATTCGCCAGCCTGTCCTCCTACCTTTTCTTGTAATCCCTGAATAAGAGCAATCAAAGAATGGCGCTTTTCAGCACTTTTTTTCTGAAGCTTGACTAAGTCAAAGTTTTCAACATGTGCTTTCTCTGCTATCAATTGAGCTGCTTCTTGAGGAATAATATCCAGCTCGCCCTCAGCTTGGGCTAAAGCAGATTCAACCATCAGCTGCTTAGCTATTTTATTAGTATCACTCCATACCTCACGCATTTCAGGCGTTGAGAAATTGCCTCGCAGCAATACTGAATCTAGTACACTTACCATAACTCTCCCCTTCCTATAACTCAGCACTTTCCATTGATCCATGATAAAGTGAATTGACAAATGAACGGACACGATCATGGGTACTGTCTGATGACAAGAGTAACTTTGCAGGGCCCTGAGTTAAAACTTTTCCATCTTCAAGAAATATCACCTGATCCGAAATTTTACGGGCAAAGTTCATTTCGTGGGTGACTAGAACCATGGAAATGTCTTCCTTGGCCAAATCTGCAATGACATCTAAAACCCCTTCAACCATCTCAGGATCCAATGATGATGTTGGTTCATCAAATAAAATAATTTGGGGTTTAAAGGCAATGGCACGTGCGATAGCAACCCGCTGCTGCTGTCCTCCAGATAAAGTAGCTGGGTACTGTTCAATAAATTGTGACAGACCAACCCTTTCTAATGATGTTTGAGCGATAGCTTCAGCTTCTTTACGATTAGCCTTATTAGAAAGAATCAAGGGTTTTGCAACGTTATCCAAGACGTTATAGTTTTTGAATAGGTTAAAATGCTGAAATACCATTGTAGAATACTGCCTAATACTATGAATTTCCCGCTTACCAATACTACCAGCCTTTACTGTAGTATCACCAACTGTCAGCTGTCCTTGAGAGGGTTCCTGCAGCAGATTCAAAATTCTAAGCAAGGTAGTTTTCCCAGAACCAGAAGGGCCTACCAGGGTTGTTACTTTGCCTGCTTCTATCGACAGGTTGATATCTTCGAGAACAGGTCTGCCTCCCAAAGTAACAGCTAGATTCTCTAATTCAATGAATGCCATCGGTAGTCCTCCTATACGGTTTTTCCAGTTCTTCTTCGATTTGGTTTTGCAAAGCACTATAAAGTACTATCACCAACCAGTAAAGTAGACCAGCTGCTAAATAAGTTTCAAAGTATTTAAAAGACTCTCCTGCAACCATCTTAGCATTGCCAAACAGTTCTGTAATTCCTAATGTAAAAGCTAATGAGGTCTCCTTTATAAGACTAGCAAAGGTATTGCCAGTAGCTGGTAGAGCATTTAAGGCCGACTGAGGTAGGATAACATGAAGGAATAACTTCCAAGGGGAGATAGTCAACGTTTGACCAGCTTCAATCTGACCCTTATCCACCGAGCTAACAGCCGCTCTAAAAATCTCTGACAAATAAGCTGACTGCTTGAGTCCTAAACCGACAATAGCTGCCGTCAAAGCAGTCATCCCTTGAAAGACAGGAAAGATCTGGGGAAGTCCATAAAAAATAAGGAAAAGTTCAACCAAGGTCGGCATTCCCCGAAAAAGAGAAATATAAAATTTTGCAAAATAGCGTAAAAGAGCCCAGCGGCTTAACTGCAACCACGTCATGACCGCCCCAACGAGGATAGCCAAAACCATAGCAATAATGGCTAAAAACAAAGTAATGGGCAGGTAGGCGATTAGCCTTGCAAATAAGCTGAAAAAATACTCCCAATCAAAATTCATACTAAATTCCTTTCTGTTAACAATAGCTTTAACGCGTCATCTTTTACTTGGTTTAGGGCTCTTTTATCTAAAATCTTGATCAGGTAGACTGTTTTATGATCAGAAAACAGTTGTTTCTCATCTAGGTAAGCGAAACCCATACGTTCATAGGCTTCTATCAACCACGGATGTTCTTTAGCCGTACCTAAGGTAACAGCTGGTGCTCTAAGTTGTCGGGAAAGATAGTGGTCAATAACATCCATGACTAATGATTTGGCCAATCCCTGATTCTGATAAGCAGGGAGAGTCGCTATCCAGCCCAAGTGTGGTAAACAATAGGGTCCGGGATTTTTAGACCATGGAAATCGGACAGCCGTTGACGCTACAATTCTACCCAACGGCTCCGTTTTTACAAAGATAGGCGTAGAGTACAGATGGTCTTGCAAGTCATCTTCATTAATTGTAGCAGCTGCGAAATGAATCCCCCGCGCTTCATTATCCGCATAGGCTTTTTGAAAAAGATTTTTTAGTTCGACGACCTCTGCCAGACCTGCTTGTACTAAAACTTCTGACATAACCTGCTTTCCTTTCCAATTAATTGAAAATATCTTCTAATATAACCTCCCTGTACTGTAAAGTCTGCCACAGAGATGGGGCCTTCTCTCCTATAATCGCTTGCCACTTCACCATCAATTCATCTAAACTATAAGGATTGTTAGGAGAGCCTTTAGGAAATTGAACTTTGGCAGTCACCTTTGAGCCAGTCGATAACGTAAGGGTGACTTCTGCTGGACGTTCATCAGTCTGAGCCAAGGGGAGAGGATGATGACGCTTAATTTTGGGTAAAAAGTCTTTAAAAGATTGCAACACAGGCTTAGCGCTAAAATCATTTTCGGTGGCTTCGCCCTTGGTCAGTCCTAGCCAAACAATGTATTCTGCAGAAAACTTGCCTTCTAACCCTGTCTTAGGACTTGTCTTTGTCAGAGCCAGATCGCCCTTTTCCGGGAAACCAATCTCAACGGCTATAATATCTGACGGAGAAATTTTTTTGGTATATAGTTCAAGAGAAGCATCGTATGCTGAATTTGCAGCCGAGCAAAATGAGGTTCGCTTAAACCAAAGTCCAGGCTTAAGTATCTGAGGTGGCGAAAACCAGTGTTGATTAACCAGTGAGAAGTCTAGCTGGCCACCAATAATTTGCGGCCACCCTTTGGGACTATCAAAGATATCAACATTAGCTGTGAGGCCTGAACTGGCCAAATGATAGGCATTGACCGCACGTTGAGCAGCCCAGCCAGCGTTTAAAGGCTTACCATCAGTACCTTCCTGAAGGAGATAGCCACTAGTTTGATTTATGGCTAGGGACATAAGCATCGCAGCCTCATCACCACTTACGCGTTTTAATTTAACAATAGCTAGTGCTGCTGCTAAAGTTCCAATCGTCGCTGTCGAATGCCAGCCCATCTCTGCATGCTGCGGTTGAAGTTGCTGTCCCACTAAACCCGCAGCTTCAACTCCTGTAAGGTAAGCCAGCAAAAAATCTTCAAGGTCACTCTGGGCATCCGCGACAGCAAACAAGGCAGAAAAGATAACACTGGAGGGATGTCCTCGATAATTGGCTTGGACATCATCTAAATCATCATAGTGGGCAGCCATACCTAAGAGCAAGGCAGCACTCTCTCTTGCAGCCCTATTCTCACTTGCTGCCCATAAATTTTTAAAAGAAAAATCTTCCTGCTGATAAAAGCGGTGCAGGGCGCTCACATGTGGGTGTCTGCTCCCTTTGTAGTAACAGGCGAGATAATCCATCAAGGCTAGACGCGCTTGATATAGACTAGACGTCAACTCATCTGAAACCAGAGGCTTCTCTAAACAATCAATCAGCTGATAAATGTGAGGTCGTAAATCTTTCATAGACTTGCAGCACCCTTTCCAAACCTTCTAAAATTGTTTGACTATCAGTCACTAAACTGATACGAACGTATCCCCTCCCCGATGGACCAAAAACACTGCCAGGGATAAGGGCAACATACTCTTGTTCCAGAAGTTCTCGTACAAATTCCTGATCGTCTACCCCTTGGGGTAATTTGAGCCAAAGAAAAAAGGTTCCATCAGATTCGTATACAGGCAATTGGTGCTGCTTTAAGAAATCCACAGCCAATCTCTGCCTTTTCCGATAGAGAGCCCTTAAGCTGGCCCGCTGATCTTGTGTATGGTTCAAAGCATACTCGGCTGCATCCTGAACTGCGCCAAAAGTCCCACCAACAGAGTTTTTTATATAATCAGCTAGTAGAGCAATTATAGTTTTGTTCCCCACAGCGTAGCCTATCCTCCAGCCGGCCATATTAAAGGTCTTGGAGAGCGATGCCACTTCTACACCAATTTCTTTAGCGCCCTTGGCCTGTAAAAAACTAGGAGCAGGTTCTGTGAAATTAATATCGCCATAAGCAAAATCATGTACAACAAGAATATTATACTGTTTGGCAAAAGCAACTGTCTCTTCAAAAAAAGAAAGAGGGGCTCCGGCACCAGTTGGATTGTTTGGATAATTTAAAAACATCAATTTGCTTCGTTTTAAAACATCATCAGGAATATCGCCATATTTGGGCAAGAATTTATTATCTTCTAGCAAGGGCAAGGGGTAGACATCAGCCCCGGCCATTTTAATACCTGTGTCATAGGCAAAAAATGCGGGATCTGGTGTCAAAGCAAAATCCTGAGGATCCATTAAAGCCATCGGTAAAGCTGTCAGACTGGCTAGAGAACCGCTAAAAACAGTCACTTCGTCGCTAGTCAAGGAAACGTGATATTCTCGTTTATAATAATCAATAATAGCTTCCTTTAAACTTAATTTCCCACCATAAGGAGGGTAACCTTGATTTTCTGGCTTTTGAACAGCTTTCTGCATGTATTTTACAATTTCAGGAAAGGTAGCTTGGTCTGGATTGCCTCGACCCAGATTGATCACTTTTTTCCCATCGCCCTTCAACTTTCGAATAATCTCCTGCTGCTGCGAGGTATAGTGAGCTTGTTTACTGGCCATTCGTTGAGAAGCACTAATTTTAATAGCCATAGCTGCCCTCCTTTAATTGCTGAATGACACTGGCAATCTCCCCTATTGTGGCATCAGGAAAAATTGTCCGAAAGCGATAATCCTCAGGCCTAGCCAGATAAGGTACCAATGCTTCGATAGCAGCTTCATCTGTCAAATCTAAATCGGCCAAGGACAGGGGCAAACCGAGTTGGCGATAATAAGTGATAATTTCTCGAGTTAATTCCCGATTGCCTTCCAGTAAAACCTGAAAAAGATTCCCCAAGGCTACAATTTCACCATGTGTGCTACGATCCGTCGGTTTAACTTTGACATACGCATTGTGAAAAGCGTGGGCAGCAACACTCATACCATCTTTATCAGCAATACCATCTACTGAGGCAGCTACTAGAAAAATTGTGTCGATAAAATTGATGAGAGCTTTTCCAGTCAATGACTGGTAGTCTGTCACGCTCAACATCTCACGCCGGCACAGCTCAATATAAAAACGCCCAATCTCTATTGATAACAGATCTGCCTTATCATTTGTCAACCGTCGCCGAATCTCATAAAATTTTGCTAGAGTATCACCAATCCCTGACAGTACATAGGAACGTGGTGAACGCACCAACAATTCAGGATCCAGTAAGACGACATCGACACTTTTATTATGCCTCACGTTATCAATTTTTTCGTGGGTTTGTGAATAGATGATACTCTTTGTGGTCAAGGCAGCACAATTTGATGGCACTGTCTGAGAAGCTATGATTGGAATTTTCAGGTGATCTGAAACCATTTTGGCTGTATCCATTAACTGTCCACCGCCAAAAGCAAGAATAGCATCATGCTCTTGAAAAATTTCCACAAGGCGGTCAATTTCTTCAAAAGTACAATTGCCCTCAAAGTAAGTCAGAGGATAGATTTCCAGAAACCTATCTGGTAAATAGTCTTTTATAACTTGGTAAACAGTTGTGTCCGTTAAGATCCGGGGATTTTTTAAACTATATCTATCAATAATCTCAGGCAGCTGCGCCAGAGCCCCTGGCTCATTGATATATTCCGAAGGGCTGAGTCGGATTATCCTATTTACCATAATTAGCCTCCAAAATACTCTAACAAATACAGAGCATTTTCTACATAGTAATTTACCGCGATAGGAAGGGCCTCATCCTTGACCAAAAAATCATCATGATGCCAGTCAGGAGCTCCATCTGTCCCATTAGAGCCAATAAAAGCGAAGACACCCGGAACTTTTTCCTGATAAGCAGCAAAATCTTCACCTCCCGTAGAAGGTAGAACGCTGAGAACCTCCGCAAATGTCTTGGAATTCTCAAAGATCAGCGGTGTTAAAGTTTCATCGTTATAGGTTACTCTTGGTGAATTTCCCCATGTAATCTCTGCTCGAGCACCAAATTGCGCTGCCGTTTGCTCTACGATGGCGGTAAAGCGCGCGATCACCTTTTCTCGAATTTCAGGACTAAAAGTGCGAATGGTCCCTTCAAAGAAACCAGTATCTGGTAGAACATTCCAGGTTGTTCCAGCATCTATATGCGTAACCGAAAGAACTGCAGAGTCAAAAGGAGATACGGTACGAGAGATGATAGACTGCAAATTGTTTACGATACTTGTAATCGTTAAAATTGTGTCGACCCCTAAATCTGGGCGGGCAGCATGACCACTAATGCCTGTGATGCTCACCTCAAATTGTTCTACTCCTGCCATAATAGCCTGGGGGCGCAGTCCAATTTGTCCTGGTTTTAGGTGGGGATTATTATGATAACCAATAATAGCGGCTACATCATCCAGACCACCAGCAGCTATCACTTGATGCGCGCCTTGAAAATTTTCTTCAGCAGGCTGAAAAATGAGGCGCAGAGTCCCTTTGAGCTCTTTTTCCCTAGCTTTTAGTAATTCGGCTGCTCCTAGGAGACTGGTTTGGTGCAAGTCATGCCCACAAGCATGCATGGCACCGTCATTCTTACTAGCATAATCCAATCCTGTTCGTTCGTGGATAGGAAGGGCATCTATATCAGCTCGCAGAGCAATGATAGGATGACCGAATCCAATTTCAGCAATTAAACCTGTTTTTAATCCACTATCAATTACCCTAACGTCCAGTTCTTCTAATTTCCTTTTTAGATAGGCTGTTGTCTCAAATTCATGCTCCGAAATCTCTGGATGCTCGTGAATATAACGGCGGATCTTCTGAAGTTTGTTATAAAATTCATCTGCCATCACAACTCCCCCTTACCAATTAAAAAAATTTATTCCCATCATATCGAAATTCCTTTTTCTTGCCTAATCTATATTTATTATTACTGAGTATAAGTTTTCTTTATATCCAAAACTTTTATGCTAAAATAAGAACACTCACAAGAAGACTACTTATGCCACCGTATTTCATATATGAGTTTGGCTCGCATTTATCATATAAAAAAGCCCTGACTGGGCTGCAATGCTTATGGTAATCACTAATTTTCTTATCTTGTTGAACTCTCTGGGCTTTGCTTGTGAACGATAGGGGTTCGCCTTTCGTAAGAGCCGACAGTCTAGAAGACGAGGCTTCTGAAGTCTATTGCTAAAAGACAAACATAACAAAGAAGATTGATTTCTTTAGAATCATTTAATGACTTAGTATCTTAGGAGGAGGTCGTGTATGAACCTTTTGCAACTGCGCTACATGGTCGCGGTAGCTGAGCATGGATCCTTAAACAAGGCTGCTATCGCCCTTTATATGACGCAACCCAATCTATCAGGTGCTATTCGCAATCTTGAAAAAGAACTGGACATTCATCTTTTTGAGCGGACTAATAGCGGTATGGTTCTAACTGAAGAAGGACAGGATTTTCTCAAGTATGCCAAACGTATTCTAGGTGAAGTCAAACTTCTGGAAGAACGCTACCAGAAAGATTATCTCAAAAGTTTTACCGTCTCTAGTCACCACTATGACTTTCTGTCAGAACCATTGGCCTATGTTTCGGAAGTTTATGAAGATGACTATCAGGATTTTCAATTAATTGAGACAACCACTCGCCAAATTTTAGAAAGTGTTGCCTCCTACGAAAGTGATTTAGGCATTATCTACCTCAATGATGAAAATCGACGTTTTCTTACACGCCATATAGCCGATTTGGGATTGGAGTTCACATCTCTGGGAGATTTCAAAACACGCATCTTTTTAGGTAAGGATCATCCGCTGGCAGACCAAGAGGTCATCAGCGAGGAAGATTTGACGACCTACCCACAGATTCGTTTTCAGCAGGAAAAAACTGGTATGCATTTTGACGAGGATCCTTTAGAAATCAACCACTATCAAAAAATTATCTATTCCAATGACCGCGGAACTGTCATGAATCTGCTGCGGGCTTCTGAGGCTTACGCTTCTGGCCTTGGTATCGTTAATAGCTTTATGCGTGAACAGATTGTGCTTATTCCTTTAAAAGACAGCCCCTTGCATACACTGGGCTACGTCCGGCCAAAAAAAGCTAAAAATGCTGCTATTATCGATACCTTCATCACTCAAGTCCAAAGGAGCTTGGCTGAATTTAGGGATCACGAAGAAAACAATTAAGAGAAAAAAGCCGGTATTAAAGTAATTTATCCTAAGTTCTATAAAAGTAGATGCCTGTGGATAAGACAAGTAAAAACAGACTTCTCCTAGTTCTTTTCAGAAGAAGTCTGTTTTTAAAGTTCGTTTCGCTTTTTACTACATAGATAACTGACTTGCTCTTAAAGGGGGACGATCGTTCCATTGCCCTCCGCATCAAAATGGTAGGTTACTCCGCCAATAGTTAGGGTCATATTGCGGACACGTTCACCAGTGTCAGGTGCATAGTAGCGAGTTACACCATTTTCTTTAACAAGCTCTCCCTTGACTTGCCGGCCATCATGACGGAAATAAACAGATAAGCCGTCAATGGTCTGCTCGCCTGTCAAGGCATAGCCCTCTGTACCGAAATAATAAGTGTTGCCATTCTTTTCAACATAGCGGTTTTTCCAAGCTATTCCTGTTTCTGGATCCATATAATAAATATGGCTGCTGCCCGGAATCGGATCGTTATAGTCAAGAGCGTAGGCTAGGTCACCTCGCACTTGCGCTCCACTGTGGTACTTTCTGGTTGGTGAACCAAAGTAATAAATATTACCATCAATAATCTGAAGATCTGTTACTCTTTGTCCCTTCTCATTAACATAGTAACGATAACCTTCCCGCGTTTGGATAAACCTCGGAGTCCCTGCCACATCCGTTACTTGCGCACCAGTATCAGCATCATAGTACTGGCCGGTATCGCCGTAACCGGAGAATTCTCCTTTAGCTTGCCGACCATCCGCAAAGAAGTAGACCTTAACACCGTCAATCGTCTGTGCTCCGGTTAGCTTATCTCCCTTTTCATCTACGTAATACCAGTTTCCATCATGCTCTACATAACGCTTAGTCAGCATAGCCCCGCTGTTTTTATCATAATAGTGACCATCGACTGCAAAATCACCCTTGATTTGCTCACCTTGATCGTTAAAGTAAAGCTTTGCCTGATTAACAATTTGAGCACCCGTGACACGTGCACCATTACTGTCATAATATACCCAAACATTATTACCAGCTTGGCGGAAACGATCGGCCCATTTTTGACCATTATCTTCATCAAAATAGTAGAGACTACCATCAAGTTCTACTTCTTTACCTTTAGCTTGGACACCTCTATCATCAAAATAATAAGTGTGACCATCTATAACTTGAAGACCAGTAAGATTATTGCCTTTTTCATCTACATAATACCAATTTCCTTGGTCATCACCGTGAAAACCTTGATAGAGAGGCTCACTAGTGGCTGTCAAAGGAGAAGCATCTCTTTCGGTAGTTGCTTTAGTATTAGCGTCAGTCGCTATTTGACTACTGGTATTGGTTTTAGCCACACCTACTCCCTGCTGTTCTGCCGTTTCACTAGTAGACGCAGAAGAGGTATCACTGGCAACTTCACTAGAACTGGCTTTCTCGGCCGCTTCTCTATCGCCGAAATTTTCGCTGGATATTGTCTGTGTTACAGGCTGGGAGGTCTGAGCCACTGCAGTCTCTGCGCTGGAGGCTTCCATTTGAGGTTGAGTTGTCGGTACCTTTTCGCTAAGAGCTGCTTCTTTAAGATTGGCAACTGTTTCAGCCCCTTTATCGGTATCCGATGACAGGGTATCTGCAGAAGCAGGATCTGCAGCAAAGGTTGCGGCAGCCGCTAGGGCTGTTACGCATGATAACTCGACTAGGTGTTTTTTGGCAAATTGCCAAGATGATAATGTAACATTCTTCATAATTTAATCCCTTTCTTTAGAGACATTATAAAGAAAAATTTAACAATTGCAAGCACTTTCTGAAATATTGGAATTTTTTGTCTTTTCCTATTTAATGAGTAGGTCTCAACGGTCAAAATTACGGTTCAAAAATTTAAGTCCCTGACTAGGCAATTTTAGACACTGCTTTTATTTATTTCGAGATCAATTCCTGACAAAGGATAATAGTGAATTGCACCCCATCTAGTAGATCTTTTGTCTAACTTTTGGAAAGCCATTCAGCTCAATACAAAACTTGCTTCTTGGCATAAATTAACTGTCCAACTTTTTGGGGGTCAGTCCATAGTGGGAAAACTTTTATTTTTTCAATTGTGAACCATAACGGATAAAGTCGGCCAATTCTTCCTTTTGATGTTCATGCAAACCTTTAACGATTTTTGTTCCAACAATAACACCATCTGATACCTGATTAAAGCGAACAATATCATCTTTACTAGATACACCAAAACCAGTTAAAACAGGAATCTGAGCCGTTTGGTGGAGACGGGCCAGATGACTGTCTAAATCATTGCGGTAGGAACCAGATTTTCCAGTCACCCCATTGATTGCTACAGCATAGATAAAACCTTCTGCATCATCAATCAAAAGATCTTGGCGCTCTGGGCCTGTAGTCAGACTGACCAAGGGAACTAAAGCAATATCTGTTTCTTTTAGATAAGGCTTGAGCAGATTTTCATTTTCGTGAGGCAAATCCGGAATAATCAGCCCTTTAACGGATGTATCCGCCAGCGCTTGAATAAAGGCTTTTATCCCATATTGGTAGACAGGATTAAGGTAGGTCATGATGATGAGAGGAACTGCAGTGGCTTCTTCCTGCAGTTTGTTAATAACTGCTGTCAGGGTTGTTCCCTTAGCCAAGCTACGCTGACCTGCTAACTCTATAACTGGACCATCCGCAACCGGATCGGACCAAGGAATCCCAACTTCAATAGCCGAAGCCCCATTGGCTTTTAAAAAATCCAGTGTTTCAAACAAACCATCTATCCCCTTATCATGATCACCGGCCATGATATAAGGAACAAAGATGCCCTTACCTTGATCCTTAACAGTTTGTAACGTCTTGGTTAATGTTTTACTCATCTTCTGCCCCCTTCTTCCTGTGCTTCCAAACGCTCTTTAACCTGTACGACATCTTTGTCACCTCTCCCCGATAGACACACGATAATAGATTGGTCTGAATCCATATCTTTAGCAATCTTTTGTGTTAAAGCAATAGCATGGCTGGACTCCAATGCGGGAATAATTCCTTCCAAACGCGATAAGAGCTGGAAAGCTTCTAATGCTTCTTGATCAGTGATAGCGTAGTAGCTGGCACGGCCTAGCTCTTTGAAATGCGAATGCTCTGGTCCAATACCGGGATAGTCTAAACCAGCAGAGATCGAAAAGGCCTCCATAATTTGACCGTGAGCATCTTGAAGAACATCGATAAGCGCTCCGTGTAAAATACCAGGGCGACCTTTTGCGAAGGTGGCCGCATGCTTTTGCGTATCTAATCCCAGACCGGCCGCTTCTGCTCCATACATAGCTACTTCTTGGTCATTGACAAAAGGATGAAAAAGTCCAATAGCATTTGACCCACCACCAATACAGGCAAGAACCGCATCTGGCAAACGGCCATCAGAGATAGCAGCGTACTGACGCTTGGCTTCCCGACCAATCACCGACTGAAAATCACGGACAATCTCTGGAAATGGAGCTGGCCCTAATGCCGAACCCATAACATAGTGGGTATCATCAATGTTAGCAACCCAAGCTCGAAGGGCTGCATTTACGGCATCTTTCAGGACACGCGAACCGTCAGTAACAGCGTGCACCTTGGCTCCTAAAAGTTCCATTCGAAAGACATTCAAAGCCTGACGCTTAACATCTTCTTCTCCCATATAGATGGTACATTCCATATCAAAGAGGGCTGCAGCCGTTGCTGTAGCGACTCCGTGCTGACCTGCACCTGTTTCGGCAATAATTTTTTGCTTGCCCATACGTTTTGCCAGCAGCACTTGTCCTAAGGCATTGTTAATCTTATGAGCTCCTGTATGATTTAAATCCTCACGTTTAAGGTAAATCTTCGCGCCACCAATGTGTTTAGTCAGGCGCTCAGCATAATACAGGGGAGTCTCGCGACCTACATAATCTTTCAAAAGGGCATCCAACTCTCCTTGGAAAGCTGGATCTTTTTGGGCAGCTCGATAAGCTTCCTCTAACTCAATAATCGCTGTCATCAGGGTTTCCGGAACAAACTGACCGCCATAAGTTCCGAAAAATCCCTTGGTATCTGGTCCTTGATATGTCATGCTTTCACTCTTTCTATAAACTGTCTAATTTTTGCTAAATCCTTAATGCCATTTGTTTCAACACCTGATGAAACATCAACAGCATAAGGCTGGAAAATCGCTATGGCATCCTTAACATTCGCACTTGTCAATCCTCCAGCAATAAAGTAGGGAAGCTCTATGCCATGGATATCCAACTGCTGCCAATCAAAAGTCTTCCCTGATCCAGAAACTGGAGCATCAAAGAGAAGGAAGTCCGCATTTATTTGATAATCGTCAATTGACCCAGGATGCATCCTGTCCCTACACTTGCCTTTAGTTTTTCCCGCTCTACCTTTTTCTGCCGAAACCGGCAGCGCTCTAATAATAGGAAGAGAAACTTGATTCACAATTGCCTCATCTAACTGTCCATGGATTTGTACCATATCCAGAGGTACTGTCGCAATAGCCTTTTCTAATTCTGTCAAGCTGGGACTGACAAACACTCCTACTTTACCCACCCTATCTGGAATTACTTGAGCTAGTTGTTTGGCTCTATCCAGACTAATCTGACGCCTGCTTGAGGCAAAAACAAAACCAATAAAATCCGCACCTGCTCCCACAGCTGTCTCCACAGCCTCTACGGTAGACAGTCCGCATATTTTAACCTTTGTCAACTTGCAACTCCTTTACTTTTGCTGATAAATTATTTGAGGTCATCAAGGCTGTACCAACAAGGACAGCATTGACATAAGGGGCTACCTGCTCAACATCTTGACCAGTGAAGAAACCTGACTCGGACACATAAACAGGAGCTGTTTTAAAATGGTCAGCCAAAACTTGTGTTGTCTTCAAACTGACTTTAAAGCTAACCAAATCTCGGTTGTTAACCCCGATAATTTTAGCCCCTAGACGGTGAGCAATCGCTAACTCCTTGGCATTATGGGTTTCCACCAGCACTTCAAGTCCCAGTTTATTAGCAAAAGCATAAAGCTCTTTCAAGCGTTCCTCTGCTAAGGCTGCCACGATCAGCAAAATGACAGTGGCACCAGCGTTGCGACTGCGAATAATCTGTTTTTCATCAATAATGAAATCCTTGGCTAAGGTCGGAATACCGACAGCCTTAGAAATCTGACGCAGATAGTTAATATCTCCCTTAAAAAATTGAGGATCAGTCAGAACCGATATCATGCTGGCTCCTGCTGTTTCGTAAGACTTAGCCTGAGCCAGAACATCTACATCAGGATTGATATCTCCGAGGCTAGGACTGGCTTTTTTTACTTCAGCAATGATCTGTACCCTGTCCTGATGAGTTTGTAAGAACTCATAAAACGAATAAGTCTGGCGCAAAGGCTTTATATCTTCTAGCGCTAACTGGGCGACCTCTTGCTCTTTTTCCTTTAAAATGCGGGGTAAAAATGTCTGATTCATACCTGTACCTCTTGTAATTGACGTAATTTAGCCAAGGCTGACCCATCAGCCAAAAGCTGGCGTGCTAAGGCTATACCCTTTTGAATAGTAGCAACTTTGCCATTGGCGTAGAAACCTAGGCCTGCATTGAGAACTGTTGTTTCTAAATAAGGACTGTCTTCATCCTTAAGGACACTCAACAAAATTTCAGCATTTTCTCTGGCATCACCCCCGCGAATATCCGCTAATTCGACTTTTGGCATTCCTAAATCTCGATAAGAGAACTGACCCTGACTAATCTGGCCATTCTCCAATAAAGTATAGGTATTTTGTCCGTAGAGAGCTGCTTCATCCATGTGATCAGGCCCCGTTATAACCATGGCACGCTTACGCCCTAGCTTTTGCATAACTTGAACAGCCATTTTCTGTAATTCTTCACGATAGATCCCCATCAATTGTGTCTCCAAGTCAAGTGGGTTAGCCAAGGGACCGACAAGATTCATCACTGTTGGGATTCCCAAGGCTTTTCTAGCCGGACCTATGAAGCGCATGGCAGGGTGCATACTTTGCGCAAAGATAAAAGCGAGCCCTACCTGATCCAGGGCCTTTGCCAAAGTCTCTGGACTAGCGGCAATATTGATACCTAAGGCTTCCAGCACATCGGCTGAACCTGATTTCGATGAGATCGAACGATTTCCAGCCTTAGCAACCCTAATGCCGCCTGCCGCTAAAACGAATGAGACCGTCGTTGAGATATTAAAGCTATAAGATTGATCGCCCCCTGTCCCACAATTGCACATGGCATCTGTGAACACCTCAGGCAGTACAAGGGCATGTGCTTTAAGCGCCTGAACAATCCCTGTAATCTCATCTGCCGTCTCTCCTTTAACCGCCAGTCCTAGTAGAAAAGCGGCAATCTGACTTTCAGTCAGCTGATCCTGCAGAATAGCATCAAAGAGGCCTTTTACTTCGTCTTGTGTTAAATCTTCCTGTCTGCTTAATTCTTGATATATCTGCTTTAATGATTCCATTGCTGTCTCCTTATTTATCTTAGCTGACTAAGCGGACAAAATTTTCAATCATCCGCAAACCGTCTGGTGTCCCAATACTTTCTGGGTGAAATTGAAGTCCGTAAATTGGCCACTTTTTATGCTGTATAGCCATAATCTCATCGTCATCTCTAGTCTTAGCTGTTACGACAAAATCTCTGGGTAGATCTTCAATAACAATTGAGTGGTAACGCATGATGGGAACAGTTTGGTTCAAACCTGTAAAAAGAGGTGAGTCCTCAATAAGCTCCATGTCGCTTTGCTTACCGTGCATGACCTGTTTAGCAAGACCCAAGCGTCCGCCAAAGGCCTCTGCTAGGGCCTGATGCCCCAAGCAGATCCCCAACATGGGCTTAGATCCGGCAAAACGCTTAATTATATCTTCCATCTCACCTGCTTCTACCGGCCAGCCGGGGCCAGGAGAAAAAACCAAGGCTTGAGCCTGCTCTGCTTTTTCTAGCAGCCTATCAGCATCATTTCGCACGACTTCTATATCTGCAAATGCACCTAGATACTGTGCTAAATTATAGGTAAAGGAATCATAGTTATCAATTAATAGAATCATAGCTGATCTCCTATTTTGGTCATAGCCTTTGCTTTATTAATGGTTTCATAAAATTCATTTTCCGGTTGACTGTCATAGACAATCCCTGCCCCAGCTTGAACGTAAGCTTTATGATCTTTAAGAATCATTGTCCTGATAGCGATAGCAAAATCCATATCACCCGTTGCTGATAGATAGCCAATAGCTCCAGCGTAAATGCCGCGCTTTTCTTCTTCCAGCTCGTAAATTCGCTTCATGGCTCGGATCTTAGGGGCTCCTGAAACAGTACCAGCTGGTAGGGTAGATTTAAGAGCCTCCATAGCTGTCAAATTAGGCAGGAGCTTCCCCTTGACAACACTGGTTAGGTGCATGACATAGCGGAAATACTCTACCTCCATCAGTTTGGTAATACAGACACTGCCTACCTGAGCTATTTTGCCAATATCATTGCGTCCCAGATCAACTAACATACGGTGCTCAGATGTTTCCTTAGCGTCACTAGACAAGTCCTGAGCCAGACAGATATCCTCTTGTTCGTTTTTCCCTCGTGGCCTAGTTCCAGCGATCGGATTAGTTGTAACCACGCCATTTCTAACAGAAACTAGACTTTCCGGACTGGCCCCAATCACCTGATACTGACCAAAATCATAAAAGTAAAGATAGTTAGAAGGACTAGTCACCCTTAAATGACGATAGTAATCAAGCGGATCACCACTAAAATCAGCTGAAAAACGCTGGCTAAGCACACATTGGAACATATCACCTTGACGAATCAAATCTTTGGCTTGAGCCACCATTGTTTCAAAATGCTCCTTTTGAATATGGTTCTTAAAATTTAAGGTTTGCAAATCTTGGGGGGAAAACTCATTGGGTGCTGCTGTCTGTAAGTCATCAATAACCTTAGTCAGGGCTAGACGCTGTTCATCAAGCGAGCGTTGACTATAGTTGTTATCCTCAACGACGTAAACCTTTTCTTTTTTATGGTCGAAAATCAGGTAAGATTCATAGATAAAAAATTGCATATCCGGTGTTCCAATAGTATCTTGAGGAAGCATCCCAATATTTTCATAGAGACTAATCATATCATAGCCGACAAATCCAATTGCACCGCCAGCAAAAGGAAGATCACTACTTTGCCCTGTCACTGTTAGCTCGTGAAGGTAGTCAAAGGGGTCTTGAGCAATCGGCTGATCATTGCAGGTTAGCTGACCGTGATTGTAGATAACATTATAGACCGGATTGTAAGCAATAATTGAAAAACGAGCATTCTCCTTTTCACGCGGAATGGACTCCAAAATCACCTTATGCTCACCTTGCACGCGCATGTAAGCAAGAATTGGGGTTAAAATATCAGCATTTAATACCTTTTTCATGATTAATCTCACTTTCTATTCATCTCATTGGTGTTGCTATTGACTGGCAACTCTAAAGCAGTGAAGGCTTCAATCATAACTTGCCAGATAGCAAGCGCAATATCTGCTGATAGGCCTAACTCTTCTGACTCCTGCTGCCTGCTTAGAAGGACTTGCTTCACTCGCTCAGAGGCAGTGACAGCTCTTTTGCTTCCGACAGATTTTAGCCACCCAATTCTCTCGACTATCTGCTGACGCTGTGCTAAAAGGATTAATAAGTGATGATCTAATTGATCAATCTGATTTCGGAGTTTCTGGATATTTGTCATAACGATCACCTATATCTAAAAAATTAAATGAGTCTTGGAAAAGGAGATGAACCTATGTTTCAGCTAGTAACCCAGACTGTTAAATGGGACTAAGGCATGTAATACAAAAACGCCCTCACGCAGACAAAAATATCCTGCATGAGGGCGTTATAGCAATAACACGGTGCCACCTCAATTGGCAGAAAATCTCTAAACTTTTTCTGCCATCTCTATCTCCTCCAACAAGGAGCTGCACGATAAGGAGTGCCTGCCTGAAGACTATGCTTTATCTTCACCTGCTAAAATGGTAATAAAAAACCTCACACAGAAAAAAACATCTGTGTGAGGGCATTATATCAATAACGCGGTGCCACCTCAATTGGCAGAAAATCTCTACACTTCTTCTGCCGTCTCTATCTCCTCCAACAAGGAGCTGCACGATAAGGAGTGCCTACCTGAAAATTATTGTTTATTTCCATTTTTAGATAATCAGCCCAATTTCGCTCCTATTAGCTACCTGTTCACAACCACCACAGGCTCTCTGAAAACTGCCAAGAGGTACTTTTCTGATTTGTAAATTATTGTACACCAATCTGAGCAGAAGTCAAGTATTTTTTAACTCTTAGCTCAGTAATTTATCAAAAATTAATACATTTCGTTGACACTACGGCATTTAGCTTTAATCTTTTTAGTTTGATGCGCTTTTAGTTTAACCATTCTGTCTATTTTTTCTTGAAATAAACTTATATAGTAAGGCCGCCAGAATATAAACTAGGCCAAAAAGAAAACCAATTTTTTCGCCCCACAATCCAAAAACCATTCCTACTGCGAACCCTGCTAAAGATGTTATCATTACTGAAGTCTGAGTAAATTGCTTCATAACTCACTCCTCTCACTATTAAGAGCTTCGTTGTCCATTATTTCAAACTGTTCAAATATTTTAATTATGATAAACTCCTAATTTTCAAAGAGAATCTACCATACTTTACTTTTATTACGATAGTTTTATTTATCTTTTAGCGTTCTTCTACCCTTAGAGTAGATACCAAATAGCAATAATCCAGTTCCTACTACACCTAGAACTTTCCGCCATAATTCTGGTGAATCAAATAACAAATGAACTCCCCAAAGTGTAACGAAAAGAGCGAAAAATAATCTTAGTTTTGCTGTCATATTTATAGCGAATGCCTCCTTTGAATGTTTGTTTTATTTGGTTGGTCAACCAACACCCTTAATATACCCAAAATTTTGGACTGTGCACGTCTATGTCATGAACGGTCGTTTTTTCACCCTGAATGGTAATTTTTTTTTGAAAAATTGGATTTTTTACCATTCGCAACAAGAATAAATATTTCCCTATAAATTACTATCACCTTATTATCTTTTGATTCTAATATTAAATGGAAATCAAGGCAGTAACACTTACCCCCTCCCTTATGAGTAAGATTGTATATGAAAATAATGGAAGACTAATTGTAATAATAATTTTTCTCCATATTTCTTTTGAATAAACAATCGTTTTCATCCAAAAAAGAGCTGCTATTAGGATTCATAAAATTATTAACTGGGGAAAATAGGCTTAACAACAAAATTAGTAAAATACATGATCAGCACTAAAGCTATCAAATATTATTTTTTCTGAACTTAGCCTTCCTGTCCTCTTTAGCAATAATAAAATAAACATCATCATGATTGCCGTTATTATATATAAGATAAAACCATTTAGAATCAGCTAACGCTACACCTATGGAAAACTTCGTTAAACTAACATAAAAAGATAATTTTATTAACAATTACTTTTTCAACTTCTCAATAGTCCAGTCTAACAATGAAGCAATAGCCATCAAAAACATTAAGACAAGGTAGGTATTCATCAAAGGCTCCTGCTTTATCTTGTACAATAAAAAATTTATGATAGCAAATCCTATAAAGCCAGATAGATAAATTTGTGCTGATAGGCGACTGACGTACAAACGACTAGATTTTATTTCAAAAGCTTTTGTCAAAATAAATTCCATCAATAAACAAATAAAAAACACGAATTCAAAGGCCAAAAGATGATCCATAATATCTGTCCTTTTTTGTAAACTCACACATACTTTTATGCCCATAAGAACAAGAAATAAAATAAGTAAAACGACGGTAACCTTACTTTTATTGAAATCGAAACGATGACTGGAACGCTTTTTACCTTCTATCACTTTTATATCCCCTCTATTTAATCCAACCATACTATATAAATTAGAAAAATTCAGTACGCCCAAATTTATTAAAATTGCTAATATCACTATTTAAACTATAGTTCTCTTGCAAGAATATCTACCAATATAACTCCAATCTGAAATCATTTTAATTTATAGCTTAAAAGAATCAATAGATCTAGTAAAAATATAACAAATATAAAAATCAAATTCATATCAATAAGAGGAACTTTTTTCACGATGCTTATAATGGTATTTATAGCGAATACTATGAGCAAGGCGATACCTAGAAAAATCGTAACTCTCTTTATTAAAGTATATTCAGCTGAGCTAGTTTGAGTTGGAGTTATATTAAAAAGCTTTCTTATCTTTTTCACCAACTAATCCTCCATTATTCTTTATTAATCAGTCCATAACTTTCATATGTTTTTCGTTTATTTGATTGTCAGTACTCTTAGTATACCTCGAATATTGTCCCGTGCACGCCTATTCCCAGAACGGTTAAATTTTACCTGAATTTTTCTCAAATCCAACTGGTCCATGATATAAAATTAGACCTGATTCAACCTAAAAAATAAAGCAGCAGCTTTTAAATAGCTACCTCCTTACCAAAGGTTAATGATTCCGAATCCGAAGATTTCATTATTTTCATTTTTTCAACACACATCAAACAAAGAGGAAGGAGGGAAAAAGCAACAGATGCGCCATACCTTTTCCTCACTTCCTCAATTGGCAATGATACCTTTAGCTATAGCTAGTTCAGTCAGCCCTTTTAGCTATGCTGGCTGTACTAATATTTTTTCAAAACATCTGCCACATAATTGACTTCTATACTTTATTTTCTAGAATCTTTTTCTACCTTTCTTCGCTTAAATTCTTTACACAGTTCTATGCTATTCCAGAGAATAATGAGTAAGACAATGCCTATAAGCAACCAATAGACTTTATTTACATCATTATCCGTATTATTTAACATTTTGAAAATCAAAACGATAAGAGAGAGCGTCAAAGCTATTAACACCGCTACATTTTGCTGAAGTGTATTAAAAATTAATAAGGGTTCAGATCTCGCTTCCAGCTCCTTTTTTACCAAATAGGACAACAAAACAGTTGCCAATAATACCAGAGCTGCCGGTAACCAAAAAAGTATAGATTTTCCATAATATAACCAATTATATGTGACCAGAGCAGCTATAAAGGCTACGGTTGTTAAAACTAGATAGAGCCAACGCAAACTCTGAGTGGAGATACTCTTTAATTTTTTCATATTATTTCCTATTAATTTTTCTATCAGAATTGAATCAAGTTCTTAATAAATTCACATTATACCCGATTTTTAACAGCAGAGACATGGACACTTGATATTCTAAATAGTGTAAGCTAAGCTGAAATAAAACTCTATTGAAGAAGAAATGGACAATGCCACTGTATCAATCAGAAATTTAATCCTGAATTTACAATTAGCATTGCCCTCCACTGCTCAATTTAGTGTGGAAAAACTACAGATCCAACTGCACCAACTCCGGCACATCCAGCAAGAACATATGGATGCCACACACCATTCGACGCACAAATCGAATGAGCCCCCAAGTACCTACACAATATGGAGTAATAAGAGTTGCACCTGCCAGTCCTCCAATTGCTGCTGAAGCAGTTGCACATATTCCAACAGCTGCGACTGCTTCTCCACCCGATACCTTCCCACCTTCAACAGCAGCGAGAGCTTCGTTGTCCATCATTTCAAATTGTTCAAATACTTTAATCATAACAAACTCTATTTCTAAGAAAATCTATCATACTTTCGTTATGGCAGGATTATTTATCTTTTAGTACTTTTCTATATTTGATGTAGATACTAATTGCACACAATAGTCGACATCTCGTTTCTATTATATAGTTATTTTTCTTTTAAAATGGAAAGAACAATTACAAGAAGAGATACCGAAACCACTAGCAGCACTAAAATATCATCGAAAGATGATATCAACGCTTTTACGCCAAATAAAGTTAATACCAGAAACACTTTTATGTATTTCTTCAATCTCATTAGCAAAAACTAGCTGCTGCAACTGTACCTGCACTAATGGCAAGCGGAATTCCTGCTCCCCCTGTTCCAAGTGCTGTTGCCCCATAAATAGAACCAGCTACAGCTGCGGCACAAACAGGGTTAATCTTACCGCCATAAATACTTTCCAACGTTTGATTATCCAATTCTTTATAAGCTTTCATTATTTACTTCTCCTTATATTATTGACATAGTCTTAAAGCCGTTGCACCACCTAAAACGGCTGCTCCTGCAGGTCCTCCTCCAAAAGCAAAACCAGCACCAGCCATTCCAGCAGTACCAAGAACACACCCTAAAGAGGCTTTCCCACCTTCAACAGCAGCGAGGGCTTCGTTGTCCATCATTTCAAATTGTTCAAATACTGTCGTATTCATAACGAATACCTCCTTTGAATTTTTATTTTATTTGGTTGGCCAACCGACACCCTTAGTATACCCAAAATTTTGGTTTGTGCACGTCTATGTCGTGAACGGTCGTTTTTTCACCCTGAATGGTAATTTTTTTTCGAAAAATCGGATTTTTTACCATTCGCGACAAAATAGGAACCATTCACGACATGGATAAGCAGACTCCTAGTCATTATGACATAATAGGATGTTGACATGATAAAAATCAGACAAAACTAACAGAAAGGAAAAAGGATTAATGTTCTATAAATTTATCCCACAAATTGATGCTCGAGACTGCGGGGTTGCAGCACTGGCATCAATCGCCAGACATTATGGTTCAAACTACTCCCTAGCCCACTTGCGCGAGCTGGCCAAGACCGACAGGGAAGGGACGACTGCTTTAGGAATTGTAGAAGCTGCCAAAAAGATGGGCTTTGAAACACGCGCTATTAGGGCGGATATGGAGATGTTTGATATGGATGATGTGCCTTATCCCTTTATCGTCCATGTTAATAAGGAGGGAAAGCTTCAGCATTATTACGTCGTTTACAAGGCTAAAAAAGACTATCTCATTATTGGTGATCCTGACCCCAGCGTCAAAATCACCAAGATGAAAAAAGAGGTTTTTGCAGACGAGTGGGATGGGGTCGCTATCTTTCTCGCACCTCAGCCCCACTACAGACCTCACAAGGATAAGAAAAATGGTCTCTTGAGCTTTATTCCCCTTATCCTGCGTCAAAAAGGGCTCATCTTCCAGATTAGTTTAGCTAGTTTACTTGTCACTTTAATTGATATCCTTGGTTCTTACTATCTGCAAGGAATCTTGGATAATTATATTCCAAATCGCATGCTATCGACCTTGGGAATTGTATCAGTTGGATTGATCATCACTTATATTATTCAGCAGATCCTGACCTTTTCCCGTGATTACTTACTCGTGGTATTGAGCCAGCGATTGAGTATTGACGTTATTCTATCTTACATCAGGCACATTTTTTCTCTGCCCATGTCCTTTTTTGCGACCAGACGGACGGGTGAAATCACCTCACGCTTTTCCGATGCTAACTCTATCATTGACGCTTTAGCCTCAACCATTCTCTCCATCTTTCTCGACTGTTCTATTCTCATTATCGTCGGTGGTGTTCTGCTTTTGCAAAATACTAATTTATTCTTCCTGACCTTGTTTTCCATCCCCATCTATACCATCATCATTTTTGCTTTCATGAAGCCTTTTGAAAAAATGAATCAAGATGTTATGGAAGCTAATAGTATGGTTAGCTCGGCTATCATTGAAGACATCAATGGCATTGAGACTATTAAATCTCTCACAAGCGAAGAAATGCGCTACCGCAATATTGACAGTGAATTTGTTGATTATCTGGATAAATCATTTAAACGCAGTAAATATGAAATCCTGCAAACAGCTTTAAAAAAGGGAGCCCAGCTTATCCTAAATGTCCTTATTCTGTGGTTTGGTTCGACCTTGATCATCTCTAATAAAATTTCTATCGGTCAGCTGATTGCCTACAACACCCTCTTAACGTATTTTACTAATCCTTTGGAGAATATCATCAACCTCCAGACAAAACTACAATCTGCCAAAGTTGCCAACAACCGCCTGAATGAAGTCTACCTCGTCTCATCCGAATTTGATGATGAGCAAGCGACAGAAAAAGATATTCAACTTCTCACGGGTGACATTACTTTTTCAGATGTTTCTTATAAATATGGTTTTGGTAAAAATACCTTATCCGATATTAACCTAACGATCCGGCAGGGCTCCAAAATCAGTCTAGTTGGTATCAGCGGTTCGGGTAAGACAACCCTAGCAAAGATGATTGTCAACTTTTTCCAGCCTAATACAGGAGATATCACCATCAACGGTCTAAATAGCCGTCTCATTGACAAAAAAATCTTGAGACAGCATATTAACTATTTACCGCAGCAGGCCTATATTTTTAGTGGCAGCATTCTTGAGAACCTTACGCTTGGGGCAGACGACACTATTACCTCAGACGAGATCAGACAGGCTTGTGAATGGGCAGAGATTCGTAAAGACATCGAAGAGATGCCTCTGGGTTATCAGACAGAACTATCAGATGGTGCGGGACTATCTGGCGGGCAAAAACAGCGCATTGCCTTAGCACGAGCGCTCCTGACTAAATCACCCGTTTTAGTACTAGACGAAGCAACTAGCGGTCTTGATGTTCTGACCGAAAAGAAAGTCATCGATAACCTAATAGCTATGAAAGAAAAAACAATCATCTTTGTTGCCCACCGTCTCAGTATTTCCGAAAGGACAGACAGGATTATTGTTTTAGATCAGGGACGCATTATCGAAACCGGTAACCATGAAGAACTTTTAAAACAAAAGGGCTTCTATTACCAACTCTTTCATAAATAAGGAGGTAAAGATGGATTCTAAATTATTCAGTAGTTCAGAATTTTACAGACGGCGCTATCAAAATTTTGCTACCCTCACAATCATTCCTACAGCCTTGCTTTTTGCCCTCATTACGCTATTTTCGCTCTTTGCCACTAAGGAAATCGTCGTAACTACAACTGGGCAGGTTACTCCAACTAGTGATGTGATTAGTTTGCAATCCGTCAGTGACAACACTATTGCTAGGAATAACTTGGTAAATAACAAGAGCGTAAAGAAGGGGGAGGTCCTCTTAAGATACACCAGTCCCTCTCCAAGCGAGCAAATGCCTATATTGAATGCTAATGGGCAAGGCTCCCTTCAACCAGCCAATACCCAAATCCAGCTAACAGCTCCCAGCGATGGGATTTTGCACCTAGAAAAAGATTTCACTGGTCAATCAAACATTGCAGCTGGGACTACTGTCGGCAGCATCTATCCAGATATCAAAAAAGTTAAAAAAGCTGCTATCACCTACTATGTCGATTCGAACTACATTTCCAGTATTAAAAAAGGCCAGCACGCTCAACTGACCCTGACTAATGTCGAACACAAAAATCTCATGATAACTGGCGAGGTCACGAGCATTGACACTACTGCTACCGTTACTAAAAGTGCAAACCTCTTTAAAGTTACTGCTACAGTCAAGCTATCAGATAAAGAGCGCTCGCAAATAAAATATGGCCTTCAAGGAAGGGTCACGAGCATTATTGGCAAAAAGACCTATTTTAACTACTACAAAGACAAGCTTCTTGCTTCCTTTGGCTAGCTGCCTGCTCATATTAAAAACACCAAGATGAGAATTATTAGTCTTATTTCTGTACTTTTACATTTCTACCAAAAAGACTTATTTCACTTTCATCAAGAAAAACCTGTGCTATACTTAGACTAATAAAATATAAAGGAGTATACTTATGTCCCACAAAACTACATTATCATCTTTAGATCGTTTTACCGAACTCACACCTGCCGAAAGCGCAGCCATCACTGGCGGCGGTAATTGGTTTACAAACTGGTTTAAAAGTTATCGACCCCAAAAAGCCACAGTCACTGTATTTAAAATGAAAGATTAATAAAATGAGACCCCTAGCTGGGTCTCATTTTATTATAACCTACCTATATCGTATCGCCAATTTCAATAATCTGCTGGAAACTGCCATCCCGCGCACTGGTCTTTAAGCTAGCATGAGGATGGGCAGCTAAAAGCTCCCTGACATTAGCGAGACCCCAGCCGCGTGTTTCTCCTTTAGAGGAAACTCCACGTTGATAAAGCTGGTCTAGGCTATCTGGTTGATCTGACAAACTGTTTTCGATAATCAAAACAGTCTTACCCTTGTCATAAAAATAAGAAAGACTTAGCCACTTATTTTCAGACTCGGCAGCAGCCTCTATCGCGTTATCCAATAAAATTGTCAGCACACGGATAAAATCAAGCATTGGAAAATTGGGCTCACCAATTTCTTTAATAACCTCAACGTTTACGCTAATCCCCTGATTATCAGCCTGATGCAGCTTAGAAATCAAAACGCTCTTAATAGCATCGCTGTCGATTAAAGAGAGCTCTGCTACGGCAAACTGATCTGACTGAAGAAAATTTCCTGAATCCGCTAATACACTGTTAAAAGTCTTGCGAACACTGACCATGTCATTACGATCAATGCCTTGCTGCAGACTGATTAGGATATTCATATAGTCATGCCGAAAAGCTCTGATATCACGATAAAGATGTTCAATCTGATGATTGTAATCCGTCAGGCGCTCCAGTTCATCCTTCTGCTGCCTAGCCAGCCTTCCTTCCAGATAAACCGTTATCCGCTGATTGAGAACGGCGATAAAAACGAGAACAGAGACCATAAAAATGAGACTGAGGTACTTCCTGATGGTCACTGTTGTATCATTAGAAACCAAGTGCGCGGCTGTTAAATTATAAGAAAACCACTGGATAGCATAGTAGACACTTAAGATAAAAACCGTCGGCTTAATAATAGGGACTAAAACAGTCTGATCTTCTACCTCAGTCATACGTCTAAAATCCATTTTCAACAGCCTGATGAGGATTTCATTCAGCATAATTGTGCCCAGACACTGCAAACCAGTCACAAATATGATGAGCAAAGGGCTCGAAGATTCAAGTTCAACAACATTTGGATAAACTATCGAAAAAATATTGAGAACTAAAAACCGCGAAATAATCTCAAACATTACCTTGGGATAGAAAGCCACAAATAACTTTAGCCAAATACTGGATCCAAACTTTCCAAATTTATTGGCTAGGAAATAGAGAAGAGCGACATGGAAGAGGTAATCTGAAAAAAGTAGTAGCCTAGTTGGAAGATAGCCAATAGTTCCTATTATCAGAAATAACCCCTTATAGATAAAAGGCACCTTAATTCCGGAGGTTCTCTCAAATATAATCAGGCAGGTTAACAGAGTGACCACAACATTAAAGCACATCAGCATTGCAGCAACCATGAGCTCACCCCTTCCCCTTATGCAGTTTGCTCAGCTGGCGTTCCAGCTCCTTCATCTTGGTTCTGGATACGAGACAGCTCCCCTTATTGGGAAAGTAAGCCATTCGCTGCTGCTTGTCAAGCCTAACAACATTAGCGGGATTAATGGCAAAAGAGCGATGAACCCTCAAAAAGCGCTTATCCCTTTCAATTTCATCCAAGGTTCCGTAAAATTCCATATAGTCATGCTTACCGTGAAGAATTAACTTATGAGAAATGCTGGAAACCTCAATATAGTGGATATCATTGAAAGGCAGCTGCACACGGGAATATCTATTTTCAAAGAAGAAAGCATCATCTGCAACGGTACTCGTTAAACTTTTTTGAGCGTAGTCCAACACAGCTCCAACTTTCTCTACAAATAGAGCTTCTTTAAGATTTTTATCAATAAAGTCCAAGGCCAATACTTGATACTTAAAGGTCAACGGCATCAGTTCTGAATGCGTTGTGATAAAAGCAATGATGGCATTAGGATCTCGCTCACGGATAGCTCGTGCGACTTCCAGCCCTTTCATCTTTTCTTTTTTAATCTCAATATCAAGAAAGAAAACTTGATGACTACCTTTTCCTTTAACACTTTCCAACAGCTGCTCAGGCTTGCCAGAAAGCATGAATTCATGCTCAAGGCCATGCTTTTGCACATAGTCACCGACTACTTTTTCCATATGTGCCTGTTGTTGAAAATCATCCTCCAAGACATAGATATACAGCATTAACTCCTATCCTTCCTCAACCTGTTTTACCTGATGCTTACCCATTCGGTCGTAAGATAGACTATCTCCCATTACTGACATCTTACCTTTTTCCTGAGAGTTTTTCCAGTCAGACTACTTAAAAAATGAGTAAAAGAAGTCAGTGACATCGCTCTTTGACTCCCTCTACTCACTCCTACTTTTTTCGAAGCTGGCATATAGTATAGCTTCATTGAGACTGGATAAAAATTAATCCAATCCTTCTGTTTTTAAACGGACGTTTAAACCGATCAATGATTGGTAAGTAAGCCAGCTTTGCTCACTGACATTACCAATCGACCTATCATCCTACCAGTTTCCTATTGTTCTGTAATATCTATTAAAAATCTCTGCAGGAACAATCTTTCTGTTGGTATAGTCAATGACATCACCAATTTGAGCCGTATCATACATTCCGTAACCATAGTAATGGCTCTCACTAGCCCATTCAGGGTTCAAGGCCGGAATTAGCACCCGTACTCTTTTGCTATCTCGCCAGGTCAATAATTGCTTTTTAAAGGCTTCAGCGACCCAGCTCGGGTAAGGGCGCTGCTGACTAACCCGCCAGACCTCTACTAACTTTCCTTTATAACTTGCTTTCATCCTATCTCCTTTTACTATGATACCAAGGGCCGGTTCGCTTTAGCGAAAATTCCCGCTAGAAAAATGGACGGTTGGTCGGAAATCCTGATTCCCCAAACAAGCTGTTTTTTCAAGGGGTTTGGTCCCGTGTTCAATTAAATAAGATACAGCAGAGGCGCGTTATCTAAGGGCTCCGAACTTGATAACAAAGGCCAATCACCATAGTGAATTGGGTGCCCCTCCCACTAACTTCGTTTGGTTAGTAAGATGACTAACCAAAACTTGGTGTCGTAAAGCCACTCTAATTATCCAGGGAATAATTTATAGATTGGAATTTGAGCTTGCCAAGCAAGCATCAAACGACTCAAAGAAATTAGGAAGCCTGACGAAGAGGTCAAAATTTCTGACTCCTGTCTCACTAATTGTTGCTTTTTAGTTTTTAGGCAACAAGCTTCAGCAGTCTCTCCTTAGACTGCTGAACTTCGTAGAGTCGTAGGCGCTTATCAAGATACTAGATTTCCTTCCCTTTAACAATCCAGTAGGCTAAAGAAGTTGCCTATAAAACTTGCGAAACCAATCATTTTAAGCTACTGGATTTTAAAAAAACTAGCAGTCCTATTCCTTTCCTTGACACTTTTATTTTAATTCACGTTTAATCTTTAGTATGACATCTCTTTCATTTAATAAAAAAACATCATCTTACATTACTCTACCATCATCTTATAACATAAAAATTACTTCTTTTTGTTATTTCGATTAAATAAACTTGGATGCTTTTAAATAATCATGGGGTAGATAGCATCCGATCATAAGTAATAGGGTAGAAATCAAATAGACTAGATTCCCAAAAGAAAACACACTTGAAAACTTATTCTTTCAAATGTGCTACTTAATTTAATCTAAAAAAAGAAACCGTAGAAGGGCCACTAAGCTATTAAGCCAGTAATACGAAACTACCGCAAATCAACCCTAAGATGTACCCAACGAGGACATCTTTAGGATAGTGGACTCCACCTAAAACACGGCAGACAGCTAAAAGAGCCGCTAGAAAAAGGCAGACTCCACTCAAATAAGGTGATAATTGGCAGACGCATAGACCAACAATACTAGCTGAAAAAACATGACGGCTAGGCATCGAATTTCCCTTGCTCTCTTTATGGATAAGAGGTTCTATAGTCCACGTTTCATAGGGTCTGGGATGATTGAGCCAATGACGCAGTAGACTAACCACGATAAAAGATGCGGCAGGAATCAGAAATGTGGCCAAAGCCTGCTCAAACTGGCGTGCCCAAATTAAATAGACTAGCAAACAAGGGTAAAGAACATACATCAACCTCGTTAGGGATTGGTTGAGTAAGGCAAGCAGTTTCAAGGCCCGGGAATCTTGGCGTAAATGCCTTGTCAGCTGACTGTAAAATTTAGCGTAATCTCTCATCCTACTCCTTTTATAAGATATTTAAGCCATTTCTGAAACTTTGAAAGCAACAATAAGGTCTGCGAAATAAACCACCTCAGGTCACTAGAATTCCAAAAAGCAACATCATCTGCCTATAGGCAGGCTACTGAACGTAAATCTCAAACTTTTACCAATAGGCGAAGCAACTTGCCCAGCAAACAGCACTCTAAAGATAAACTAGTCTAAGCTAAGTCTAAGTAACTTTTAAGACCAGACATGGATGCCCTAGTATCGGTCAATCCCAGCTGGTAAATTGTCTCAAATTTATCGGGATCTGTCTCCAAACGTCCAATATCTAAGTCCTGTTCAGGCCGCAGAACATAAAGCTCCCCTGATGCTTCTAGATCTAGGACATGTTCGACAGCTCTGTTGTAATTTTTCCAGCGCTGACTGGCTATCTTGATAAATTCTGGATAAGAAGGGTAAAAAAGCTTATAAATACGACCGCTCGATGGTTTCTTGCGATAATTAAGCGGCCGCGTCAAAACAACAATCAATTTATCAAACCCCAGTCCTCGGGCAAAATCAACTGGTATAGAATCCGACAGACCGCCATCTAAGTACTTTTCTCCCTGCCAATCCACTATTTTAGAAGCCAAAGGCAGAGCCGAGCTGGCTCGTAAGATTTCCATTTCATGGAAAACATCCGATACCTTAAGGTAGGCTGGTTTCCCGGTTTCGATGTTTGTTGCTACCGCATAAAAGTCTGCTCCGGATGCTTCAAAGGCCTCTTGGTCAAAAACATCTAACTCTAGAGGAACCTTATAGTAGGCAAAATCCCTGTTGACAAAATTTCCCGTTCGCAGCCAAGACCAGATACTCATGTAGTCCTTACGTCCGATATATTTTTTGTTATAACGCAAACCGCGTCCACGCTGCTTGGATAGAAGATTAACACCGAATAAAGCACCAGCTGAGACAGCAACAACACCGTCGACCCGAATCTCCTCATCCAAAAAAGCATCCAGCACTCCTGCTGTATAGAGCCCTCTCATACCCCCGCCTTCTAAAACCAGTCCCACTCGCATCTTATCTTTACCCTCCTCTTTAATCTTTCTTTCATTATAGCAAATTTTTTAAAAAGCCTGTTCATGACTGACCAGCACAAAAAAGCAAAGGCCCAGTTACAGAATCTTAGTCATCCAAGCAGAAAAAAGCATGAGCCTAGCAATCTTTTCTCAGATTGTCGCTTTTAAGTCGGATCTAAAACTGGCCTGCCCATTTTAAATATAAGGCTTTAAAGCTTGAGCTAGAACCTGATATCCTTTTTGAGTTAAATGTAGACCTTCTTGGGTATAAGGTTCTGCTAACTGACCTTGCTCATCCAGCAAAGTCTTATAAAGATCAATAAACTCAACGGCTGGTAAGCCTTGTAAGTGCTTATTCAGCGTTTGAATAGTCTGGTTTCGTCGAATTTTAACCTTGGTTTGATAGTTCTCCGCTTCATTAACTGGCAGAACAGATAAAATCGAGATAGGACAGCCAACAACTTCCATCTGTAAATTGTGAATCAATTCTTCGATTTTTTCAGCAATAACAGCGACATCGTAGCCCATACCGATATCATTGGTACCAACCAGCAAAAAAATTTTACCGGGCCGTTGATTACCCAAAGCTTCTGGGACATGATTTGCCAGCCAATGGGCTGAAATACCAGCAATGCCATGGTTAACAAGATTGAGGTGGTGGCCTAGATATTTTTTCAAAGGGAAAAATTCAACGATAGAATCCCCTATAAATAGAAGACTGGACTCCTTGGCCTTCTCAGTCTGGAACTGGCGGCAGCGTTCGTTTTGATGGTTCGTCAGTTTAGAATTATTTCTTGGTTCAAGCATCATAAATTTAGTCTAACAGAAAAATCAGTAATTGACTAGCATAATGAACAAGGAGGGAGGTTGGAGGGCTAAAAGCAGTTAACTAATAATCATCCGTCAAACAAATAGTTCGTTCAGCGATAGGAACAAAAAAGAAGGCCAAAGCCTTCTGTACACTTTATCATCTATACACTCAAGATGCTATTTATAGTCTAGTCATTGCTAATACCAGCACCCGAACCATATTTACTATTCATTTTATAAGTCTTACCATCATCTTGGAGTACAAAATCGAGACTTACATAATCTGCATGAGAATCATCAGTATCAAAGTCGATATAGTAGACTGTCAAACCTTTATTGGTATCACCATTACCATAATTTGAGAAAGTATAATAAGCTTCTGATGGCTTATCGTGCTTGCCTTTAATTTCTGACCACGATGTACCACCCTCGCCAGTACTATAATCCCCCTCTTTTAAGGCATCAAAATCGGATTTAGTCCAGTCCGACTTGTAGCTATCACCACTCACATCGATATCATTTGCTTCAAGACTAGCATCAACATACCGCACAACCCAAGTGCCATCGTGTTCCTTTACAAACGAGATGGCAACAGACTGCTTACTATCTTCATCAGAAGAATCTTCATAACGAAGTACCAAGGATTTATCCGAAATCTTAGCGGCGGAAGCTTTTCCATATTCGCTTACAACATCGGCAACCGTATCATCGTCGACTTTGATATCTTCGACTTCATCCTTTTTCCACTCGAATTTATAATTTTTATCAACATAATCATCGGCATCATCACTGTCATCTTCAACCTTAGCCCCAGATTTTTCACCTTGTTCTGTTGAGGCTAGAGTGCTTTCTGACGAATGACGGCTAATATTAACGATAACACCACCAATACTGATAAGGACAGCAAAAGCAGCAACACCAGCAGCAATGATGGACAAGAGCTTTTTCTGACTTTTTAGATTAATGACCAACAAGACAATGGCAAAAATCAATCCTAAAAAGGCAAGACCAAGGAAAACAGGAGCAGCTCCTGTGAACGACAAACCAGCAAAAATAACTGACAGTACCAAGGATACAATTGGTAGAATAAGATTCAAGACCATGCCAGAACCTGTTGGTTTTGTAGGAACTTGACCGGGCATCTGCATATTTGCTGGTTGGAAAGCAGGGTGTTGAAAGTTTTGAACTTGTGGCTGCTGGGGCATTTGCCCTGATTCAGTAAATGGAATTTGTTGCTGAGTCATATTCGGCTGAATCGCCTGCCCAGCTTCTGGTGTTTGACTTGGATTAGCAAGCCCCGCAATAGCTGTCACCTGAGCCAAATCAAAATTTGTTTCCTTGGCCTGCATATACTCATCGGGGGTTGGTTTGCGACCAGTCAGTGCCTCAAATTGGCTGACCCATTTTCCTTGAAGGGTCTTAACATCTTCTTGATCTGCTTGCGCGGACTGAGGAATAGCGCTTTGAACCGACTGAGGAGAGCTTTCTGCAACATTTTCCACAGCTTCTTGGCTTCCTAAAGCCCCTGGGACCTGCCCAGTTTCCGATGTTTGGCTTGGATTAACAAGCCCTGCAATAGCGGCAATCTGGCTTAAATCAAAATTCGTTTCTTTTGCCTGTACATACTCAGCTGCTGTTGGCTTACGGCCAGTCAAAGCTTCAAATTGATTTACCCACTCTTCTCTATTATTCATCGCGGTCTCCTTTTCTTTGAGATATTATGAATCGCATCTCACTCTACAATTCGACTAACTTAACTAAATACTGTTATATTTTAGCATCTTTTAAGTCTATTTGCAAAGTTATCTTCTTAGCATTCTTGCAGCAAAAAGAGGCTGGGATAGTATGATATTAGAACAAAACCATGGGACAACTTAGTTAGCGCTAGCAAAGCAATACTTCCTTCATGATCTGTGACGGTACCCTCATTCTTGAAACTTATATGGCGATAACGGTGTGCTACAAGGTTGGATTTCAAAAGACTCATCAACCAAGTTGGCAGCTAGGAGATAAGATTTTGGTCTATTCCGCCAGCTGGTTAAGTTTAAAACTAGAAAGACAAGAAGCTTTCCTCATCCCTTATTTCACCTTTTCTTCTTGATAATCACAGCTGTCGTTGCTGCAGACTACCTGCTTACCGCCGCCACGGACTTTTTTCTCTACAAGGTAGTGATCACATTTAGGACAGTTGCGGCCAACCGGCAGATTCCAAGATGTGAAGTCACAGTCTGGATAGCGATCACAGCCATAAAAGATACGGTTGCGTTTGGTTTTGCGCTCTATGACTTGTCCCTGACCACAGGTCGGGCAGGTTACACCGATTTCCTTGGTAATGGCCTTAGTATTGTGGCAATCTGGGAAATTACTGCAGGCGTAGAACTTACCATAACGTCCTAATTTAATTACCATGGGATGACCGCAGATATCGCAGTCAAAACCGGCTGGTTCATCCTTGATTTGAATTTTTTCAATGCCATCTTCCGCTTTTTCTAACTCTTTTTCAAATGGCTTGTAAAAGTCGTCAATAACAGTTTGCCATTTTTGTTTGCCGACTTCGACCCCATCCAGTTTATCTTCCATTTCAGCAGTAAAGGCAACATCAACAATATCGGGGAAAAATTCAACAATAAGGTTATTGACGATTTCTCCCAGCTCTGTTGGTTCAAAACGCTTAGCAGATAGGCGTACATAGTAGCGCTTCTGAATGGTTTCTAGGGTTGGAGCATAGGTAGACGGGCGACCGACACCATTTTCCTCCAGAGTCTTGATCAGCGTCGCTTCCGAGTAGCGGGCAGGGGGCTGAGTAAAATGTTGTTCCGGAGCGGTAGAAATCTTTTTGACTTGATCACCTTCTGCCATCTCCGGCAGCATTTTATTTTTATCGGAATCATTATACACAGCTAGATACCCGTCAAATTTCACCTGACTGCCATTAGCTGTGAAAGTGACCCCATTTTGCCCCAAGGTTACCTTCATAGTATCAAAAACAGCTGCTGTCATTTGACTGGCGACAAAGCGATTCCAAATCAAGGTGTAAAGTTTTAGCTGATCTTTATTTAGATACTTGGCAATGGATTCTGGTGTATGGAAAACACTGGATGGACGAATAGCTTCATGGGCGTCTTGTGCTCCCGAAGCATTACGTACTCGGCTACCATGTTTGGAATATTTCTCGCCAAAGTGCTCAGTAATAAAACCAGCGGCGTCATTTTGAGCAAGCGGACTGATACGCGTCGAGTCTGTACGCATGTAGGTAATCAAGCCTTGTTGCCCACCGCGGCCTAGACTGATTCCCTCGTAAAGCTGTTGGGCTATCATCATGGTTTTACGCGTACGAAAATTAATTTTATTAGCAGCATCCTGCTGCAAGGACGATGTTGTATAAGGCAGGGGAGCATTGCGACGACGCTCCTTCTTTTCAACCTTATCTACATGGAAATCATCGCTCGTTAGTTTAGCTAAAACCGCCTGCACATCATCTTGAGTGCTCAGTTTGGTTTTCTTACCATCAATTCCGTAGAAGCTAGCTTGAAATTTCTTGTTTCCCTTCTTGAAGGCACCGTCAATAGTCCAATATTCTTCTGGCTTAAAAGCCTTGATTTCATTTTCACGATCAATAATCAGCTTGAGGGCTACTGATTGTACTCGCCCTGCCGACAAGCCTTTTTTGACCTTTTTCCACAGAAGCGGAGAAATAGAGTAACCCACAATCCGATCAAGGACCCGCCTAGCCTGCTGGGCATCAACGAGGTCCATATCAATTGTCCGCGGTTCAACGAAAGCATTCTTGACAGCATCCTTCGTGATCTCATTGAAAACAACGCGATTCTTATCATTTTTGTCCAGATCAAGGATATGTGACAAGTGCCATGAGATCGCTTCTCCCTCTCGATCCGGGTCACTTGCCAAGAAGACTTGCTTCGCTTTTTTGGCTTCTTTTTTTAGGTCATTGATTAAGGGGCCCTTACCACGAATATTGATATATTGCGGTTCATAGTTGTTATCAAAATCAATGGACATAGAAGATTTTTTTAAATCTCTGATATGTCCGACTGACGCTACGACTTTATAATTGCGCCCTAAATACTTTTCAATGGTCTTGGCCTTGGCTGGTGACTCCACAATGACCAAATTTTTCTTCGGTGCTGCCCGTTTCTTTTTACTAGCCGGCTTTTTAGCAGCTGGTTTCTTTGCTGGTTTAGATACTGTGGCTACTGCCATCGTCATCACTCTCCCTGTTTCTTTATTCAAACTCCTAGCATGATAACTTACTTTTTTAGGGCTGTCAATAAAAAAAGTTTTTCTATAGGAAAAAGCCATTTTCTAAATCACATAAAATATTTCTAAACCCCTGTATTACAAGCGATCAGCACTTCAAAATCAAAAACACCAAGTTCAAACATTCTTGGTGTTCTTCTACATCTATCTGTTGAGATTGTCTTTGAGTCTGTTAAATGCGACTTAACCTCTACCATATTCGGATAAGATGTCTAAGCCTGTCATGACGCATTTTCCTCCTTCTTGAATAAGGCGATGGCAACCATCAGATCGGCCATCGATAATATTACCCGGAACAGCATAAACATCACGCCCTTCTTCCATGGCACGCTCACAGGTAATCAGGCTGCCTGAACGCTGCTTGGCCTCAACGACCAAAGTCCCTCGTGACAGACCAGCAATGATGCGATTGCGCTCGGGAAAGTGATATTTGAGCGGTGGCTGCCCCGGCTCATACTCACTGATAATAAGATGGTATTTGGCTAGATAATCCTGCAACTCACGATTTTCTTTTGGGTAAGGAAGGTCTAGGCCCGACCCCACCACTGCTATAGTCTTACCACCATTTTTTAAGCTGGCTAAATGAGCAGCTGTATCTATACCTCTAGCTAATCCACTGACAATAACAAAATGATTGCCTAGCTCCTTAATAATTTTTTGAACAGCCGAGACCCCCATCTGAGAGCAATTTCTTGAGCCGACTACAGATAGCTTATTTTCAGAAAGTAAACTCAGATTCCCTTGATAAAACAAGAGAACAGGTGGATTATAGATTTCGGCTAAGTCCATAGGGTATTCCTTATCTAAAATAGAGAGGGAGGGAAATTGTTTAAAGGTTTGGCGTAAGCATTTTAAATCCAAACGTTTATAGTTTTCCATAAACAAAATAGGATTTTGGCATTTAGAAACAACTGCTATATCGCGCAGGGAGAGGGACTTGCCTACCTGATTTTGGTAATCTAAAACATAATTAACCTGCAGATTAGTTAGACCAGCTTGTTTGAGTTTAAAGAGTTCAAAATTATTCATGTCATTCACCCCTACTTATTAGTACGAAAAGGCAGAGCAAATCGTCTTTCTCCCTTTCTGTAATACTCTTTGAAAATCTCATGGTACATTCTTGGACTTGAGATGTCAGTCTAATGGCCTTATTTCCAACTCAAAAGGACTTCTATACCTTTTGGGATCCTACTTCAGTGATACAAGCTAGGCTTCCTTACTCTCGCGGTTCAAGTAATGGATGGGGGCAATAAATAATAACTAAACAAGCAGCAACATAAAAGGGCTTAAGCAACTCTCAAAATAGTCACTTAAACCCATTTTCATATGACTACAGGCCGCTGCACCTCACATGGTTGTTAGACTATTAGCTAGCCTTTCCCATTCCTTCTACCTGCTTTACTTTGAAATTGATATAAGCACCAATAAGATTGGCCCTATTATAATTAGCTGATGCCTTAATATCCAGCATATCAAAATGCTTAAAAGCCAGAACACTATTGAATAATTTTCTGTACTGCCGATTGATCTCTTGTATCAACAAGGGCTGCGCGCTAATACCACCACCGATAGCTAATTTTTCAATCTTCACAAAAGTTTGTAGGTTCAAAATCAAATAGGCAATATCACGACAGTAATTTTCAAATAGTTGTTCTAGATCATCATGCCCGCCTTCTTCCAAAGCATAAAAGACTTGCAGACCATTTGCTTCTTCCAAACCTAACAGCCGACTGGCTTCATTGACAAATTTAACTGCTGATCCTGAATTAGCAAAGAGAGTCTCAATCCCGATGCGATTAAGCTCCAAATTTTGTCCAATCTGCCGCCAGACAGAAGTTTCACTGGTTCTGGTTTTAGCATCTGTCCGTAAATCACGCGACGGAAAACCGACCAATTGGTTATTAGCCACAATTCCTAAACCAACCCCCGTTCCTAAAACAAGCGTAGCCCCACAATTGCTATCTTTTAAAATACCTTCGGTGGTTTCTGCCAAGGCAGCTGCAGAACCATCATTGAGCACAGAAACCGGTAAGGAAAACTGCTCAGACAAACGTTTTCCCAGAGGGAAATTTTTCAAATAAGGAATTAGGCCACCGCGATAAATTCGACCATGCTTGCTAATCTCACCCGGACATGCAATCGCAATCCCCCTGATTCCATCACGGTATTGCCCTACTAAATCTATCAAGGTTTGCCAAAAATCTTCTAACGTCGCAGGGGTAGGAACTTTGCCCAGCTCAGCCATCTCTAAACGATCATCGATCAAGCCATGCTTGATAAAACTACCGCCAATATCAATCGTAAGGTAACTGTGAGCTGTCAGATGCTTGATAATTTGAGCTGGATTTCCAGCAATAGCAACATTATCTCCAAATGATTGCGTCACAACAGAACCATCACCCACGATAACATTATTGCCCAGCGTAACTCCAGGCAGAACTATCACACCTTCGCCACACCGGACATTGTCCCCAATAGTGATGGGCTTCCCGTGCTCCTTCCCGACAATTCCTTCTTCGCTATTCAAAGGATGGAAGGCAGTTAAAAGCTGGCAATTGGAACCAAATTGGGCATTATCCCCAATGTGAATTTCACAGACATCAAGGAAGGTACAGTTAGTCTTCGCATAAAAATTTTCACCGACATAGATATTGCTACCATAATCACAGCTAAAGTTAGGAGCAATAGTGATATTCTGACCGGTCTTACCAAAGAAAGTCTTAATCAGGGCCTGTGCCTGCTCCTCATCTTCCTCAGCGTTAAACATACGAGTGATAACCCGAGCCTGTTGTCTCAAATCTGTCAATTCAGGATCGGCCGCATCATAGAGACGCCCCGCTAACATTTTTTCGCGTTCTGTTACCATATTTCTTCCTTTTACTATATTAAGATCGCGGATCAAACAAAAATAAAAGATTCAACGAAGACACTTGCGCCTAAGAAGAAACTATCTTTTTGCACAAGCCGCAGCCCGTGTTTGATTATTAAAATACAAAGAATCGGTTCGCTTAGCGAAAATCTCTGACCGAAAAATAGGCGACAGACGCCGTGTCCTTGGACACAAGGAAGTCGATCTTTTTTCCGAAGAGATTAGCTTCATGTTCAGTTAATTAAGATACGGCAGAGGTTTGTTATCTAAGCACTTCGCACTTGATAACAACGGCCAATCACTATAGTGAATTGGCTCTCTCTCCCACTAACTTCGTTTGGTTAGTAAAATCGACTAACTAAACGTCGTGTCGCAAAGCCGTAAGCACTCCAAAGGAATTTAGCGAGCTTGACGAAGAAATCAAAATTTCTGCCTCATCTATTGTTGCTTTTTAGTTTTTAGGCAACAAGCTTCAGCAGTCTCTCCCCAGACTGCTGAACTCCACAGGAACGTAGGCGTGTTCAACTGCACTTCTGATTCTACCAGTTTGAAACTGATAACGAATTAGTTTTTCAAGTCGACTTCCTTGATAATGCGCGCCGGAATACCCCCGACAATTGTGTTGGCCGGAACGTCACGATTCACTACGGCTCCTGCTGCGATAATAGCGCCATCGCCAATATTCACGCCTTGTGTAATTGTCACATTAGCACCTACCCAGACATTCTTTCCAAGAGTGATAGGAGCTAGGTGCAGATTACCACGGTGCCTAGGATTTTGATCGTGATTAAGTGTCGCCAATACTACATTGTGACCGATGAGACAATGATCTCCAATGGTAATCCCACCTTGATCCTGGAAACAACAACCGGAATTGATAAAAACATCTTCGCCAAATTGTGTATTGATGCCACAATCTGTAGAAAAAGGCGGAAAAATTCGCAGGCTATCTGGTACAGGATGCCCAGAAAGTTCACGCAGTAAGTCGATAATTTCTTCAGGCGTGTGGTAGCTACCATTTATTTGACTAGTAATTTTGAGTGCTCTTTGGCTGAAGTTGTGAAACTCCTGCCCCAAGTCCGATCCTACCTCCACTAGCGATGTCTGATTGAGTCGGTTGCGAAAAGTGGTAACATCCATAGCCTAATCTCCTCTACCTCTACTATCTTCAATTGCTTTAACTGCGATTTATTGACGGGACACAAGCGATTTAATAGGTTCAAAAGTCCTGCGGTGAATCGAAGTAACCCCCAGCTTATCTAAACCAGCCAGATGCTCTTTGGTCCCATAACCCGCATTCTTGGCAAAACCATAACCGGGAAATTGCTTATCATAATTCGCCATCAGACGATCACGTGTTACCTTAGCAACAATGGAGGCTGCCGCGATCGAGAGACTGTTGGCGTCACCCTTGATAATAGCAGTCTGTTCAATCCCAGTATCCAATGTCATAGCATCAATCAGCAGGTGTTGAGGCTGAAGCCCAAGTTCAGTAACGGCATCCGCCATAGCCAACTTCGTAGCTTGATAAATGTTAATGCGATCAATGACCTCATTATTTTGTAGGCCAATACCAACAGCTAAAGCCTGCTTTACTACCTGCCTGTAAAGTATTTCATGTTGAGACTTGGGGATTTTCTTACTGTCATTAAGACCCGTGATTTTACAGTTAGGGGGCAAAATAACCGCCGCAGCTACAACAGGCCCAGCCAAGGGCCCACGGCCAACCTCGTCAATACCGGCAATAAGCTCTATTCCCTTAGCATAAAGAGCACGTTCATAAGTCAGCATCTGCTCCAAGCGCTCCGCTTCCTGAATCTGCGCTTTCAACGCTTTTCGATGCTTACGGACAGCTGCCTGAACACCGGAACGCTTATCGTGAGCCAACTCGGTAAAAATAACGTCATTTAAATCATTAACAGTGGCCAGTTCAGCCTTGATTTCCTTAATCGTTGCCATTGTTATCACTAACCCTATCTAAGGTGTACCGTCCTAATTTGCCATCACGCACCTCCTTGACAAAAAGGTTGTAAAAGCGATCATAATCGTCACGAAAACCTAGTTTTTTCGTCATCTCCATGATAATATCCGGTTCATCTTCAGACAAATCAATGCCCTTAAAATGCTCCAACAAACGTTCAGGATAATAAGTCTTAAAGTAGTTAAGTCCAAAAATTGTCACCTCATCCATAGGCAACAAATTATCCTTAATTGCCCCAGTCAGAGCCAATTTTAAACCAACTAACTGGTCTTCAAACTTAGGCCAAAGAATACCAGGTGTATCGAGAATTTCTAAATCTTTATTGGTCCTGAGCCACTGCTGCCCCTTGGTAACACCTGGTTTATTCCCAACAACTGCAATCTTTTTCCCCGCTAGACGGTTCATCAAGGTAGATTTACCAACATTAGGAATTCCAATAATCATAGTGCGCAAGGTTTCCCTTTTAATACCACGTTTTTGTAAGCGTTCGATTTTTGCTGACATCAATCGTTTAGCAGCATCCGTCAACTTCTTAACCGTCGACTGCTCCTTAGCATTAATCAACAAGGTCAGAATTCCCTGCTTGCCATAGTACTCCTGCCATTCTTTAATAATAGCAGGATCAGCTAAATCTACTTTATTTAAAACCAGAAGTTTGGGCTTATCGCCGACAATTTTATTGAGCATAGGATTTTGACTGGATAGGGGTAGCCTTGCATCCACTAATATCGTTACAAAATCTACAAATTTAAGATTCTCCTGAACTTGCCGTCGAGCCTTGGACATGTGCCCAGGAAACCATTGAATAGTCATCATCTGTTTCCTCAGTTAATTCTAATAATAGTCTTATTATACCTGAATATTCCTAAAAAATGCAGGGCAGTAATTTTAAAATCCTGTTAAAAAGATTAAAAAAAGAGCAGGAGAAGCTGCCATTTTCCGATAATCTCTTTCTTTATTTCCCTATTTGAAAGCTTTAGCTGCTGCTTTAGTTATGTTACAAACAAAAATAAATTTTCTTGGCTATTAATCTATTTACGTTTGAAGCAACTTATTTATTCAAAATCATTAAACATTTTAGTAGCTTAATACTTTTTTAAGAGATTGACTGGATAGCCATGAAGTTGTTGAAAAGCCATGAAACCTATCGCAGCAGGAGGAAAGCTCCCTCCACCAGTTCTTATAATACTCACTAGTAGCTTCTGCACTCATGAAAAGTTAGAGCTAGACTAAGGACAGCACATTGCTATCTCGCCCCATGATACTAGATTTAATTGAGTAGATAGTCCAGCTATCAAGTCTCGCAGAGTCATAGATCATCTTTCAATAAAAGGCCAACCAAAATACCAAGAAAGAGCATACCTGCTACATCTGCTTAATTATAGAGCCTTGCTTCTACAAGAATAGCATTGAGCTACAAGTTTCTCCTTGCTTTTCCTAATTCTGAGCAAGAAAGAACGGTATTAGCGGTTCTGCACCCTACATTTAACCTAAACTCACTTAATTGAACTGCTCCTATTGTACATCAAAATAAATTGCGTTACAATAAGATTATAGAAAAACTGTATGGGGACAGATTATGATTAGCAAATTTGAAATGATTATCCAAACTATTCTTCAGAGAATTGAGGAAGGAATCCTGAAAAAAGGAGACAAACTTCCATCAATCCGTCAACTCAGTCAAGAATTTAACTGCAGCAAAGATACAGCCCAGCGGGCCCTTTTTGAACTTAAATTCCAAAAGCTCATCTATGCTGTTCCTAAGAGCGGTTACTATGTGCTAGAGGGATTGGGACAAGAGGATGACACTCCTCCCATAACTATTAGTTTGGAAGACTACAATAATCGTGCTTACCAAGACTTTAAAACTTGTCTGTCAGAAACCTTGGTAGGACGGGAAACGTACCTTTTTAACTACTACCACCAGCAGCAAGGATTGACTGAACTGCTAGAATCCTTGCAGCAGCATCTCTTTGAACGCGACATCTATACTAAAACCAATCAGCTGGTTGTTACTTCAGGAACTCAGCAAGCCCTCTATATCTTATCACAAATGGCCTTCCCAAATAAGAAATCCACCATTCTCCTAGAGCAGCCCACTTACCACCGCATGAATACTTTAGTTAGACAGCAAGGCTTGGATTATAAGACTATTGAAAGGCATTTTAACAGTTTGGATCTTCAGAAATTGGAAGAGCTCTTTAAACATCAAGCCATTAAATTTTTTTATACCATTCCTCGCATCTCCAACCCTCTGGGACTTTCTTACAACTCTCAAGAAAAAGAGCGGCTAGTCGAATTGGCCCATCGTTATGATGTCTACATTATTGAGGATGATTATATGGGAGATTTCACAAAAACAGGTGATTTGCCCCTACACTACTATGATACGCATGAGCGCGTTATCTACCTAAAATCCTTTTCCACGACACTTTTTCCAGCTCTACGCTTAGGGATGTCTGTTCTTCCTCAAGCTCTCATGCCCGGCTTTCTTGCTTATAAAAAACTCATGGACTATGATACCAGTTTAATTATGCAAAAAGCCTTATCACTCTACTTAGATAATGGTATGTTCGCAAAAAATCTCAATAGTCTCAAGCATTTTTTCCATACCCGCCTAGCAAATGCTCGATCACTCTGCCAAGCCTTACCAGAAGATCTGGACTATCAGATAGGACCTAAATTCCTTAGCATTGCTCTTCCAAGTGCAAAACTCCCTATTTTTAAACAAGCCCACATCCCTGTTATTAATCCTAATAACCAAATAGAATCAGCCCCTCTCCCCTACCTCTATCTAGCCAACGACGAAACCCTTGCTTCTAATATTGAAAAACTAATCAAACTCTATCAAAAAGCCTAAGGCAGTTTCAATTCTTCCTTAGGCTTCTTCTATTTTATTTTAACTTTTCAAAACGCAGATGCACAGCAATTTGATCGCCATAACCGTTTCGCTCTAGGTCACGCTGCAAGCGATAAGAAATATAATGTTCTGCAATATTGATATAACCCGCATCCATGAGACGATTTTCAACTTGCGACTGTACCATACTGATAGTCGGACGGTCAGCATGGGCTTCTTCCAAATCAATCACAACTTTCTTAGTCACTTCTGCTAAATCCTGACGAAGCTTGTCGTCAAGAACATAAACAGACTGAGCAGCCTTAAGCATGGCTTGATAGATTTTATCCGGATCAAATTCAACAACCTGACCGCTGCGTTTGGTAATTTGCATTAAATCGCCTCTTTTCCTTTTAATCTTAACTACATTATGCGGGTGTTAAGCCTATTTGTCAAGCTTTTTGCCCCATATCCACTTTAATAATCTGGGCGCACTACACCTGTCACGGTCTGACGCGTTGCCTCAATGTCCTCTTCTAAAACAACCTTGATAATTCGCTTAGCTTCATCTGGAGTACAAGCAACTAAAGGCAGGCGCAAAGGACCGACCTCAAAACCAAGGTGATTGAGAACAGCCTTAACAGGTGCTGGGCTCGGCACTGAAAAGAGAGCATTGACCTTAGGAATAAATTTACGCTGGATACTTGCTGCCTTTGCAATAGCGCTGTGCTCAATCGCCTGCAGCATCTCATACATCTCATTTCCGTTGGTGTGAGAGGCAACAGAGATGACACCATCAGCACCAATATTCATAGCGTGGAAGGCTTCACCGTCTTCACCTGTATAAACCAAAAAATCATCAGGTTTATGCTCAATGAGATAGGCCATATTATCAAGGCTCGTACACTCTTTCACTCCGATAATATTGGGATGCTCAGCTAGGCGAAGCATAGTATCCGGCGCCATCTCGACAACAACACGGCCGGGAATATTATAGATGATAATGGGTAAATCACTAGCATCAGCAATAGCTTTGAAATGCTGATACATTCCTTCTTGTGAAGGTTTATTATAGTAAGGGACAATCGCCAAACCAGCCGCGAATCCTCCAAAAGCTGCGACTTCTTTAGCAAAATCAACAGAATCGCGGGTATCATTCGTACCAACACCGGCAATCAAAGGCACGCGCCCTTTAACAATATCTTGAACAGCCTTGAAGAGCTCCAATTCCTCATCATGGGTTAAGGTTGGACTTTCGGCTGTTGTACCCGCTAAAAGGATCCCTTCAGTATGATGGGCCAGAAGATGCTCTACAAGACCTGGCAAAGCATCAAAATTAATAGAGCCATCCGAATTAAACGGCGTAATCATAGCCGTAATCAGTTTTGCTTGTCTTAATTGTTCAATAGACATAACATTCCTATTCCTTTCCTCTTAAATCTAGGATAATACAAAATGAGGTTGAGAAAAAATCACCTAGGCAATGGTAGTAACTGTAAATCTCTACTACAAGGATATCCAGGCTAAGAAAGCTAGATAACCAGGCAAGCGCTTGAGCATACCTGATTGCCCTCCTATAGCCAAAGACCAGTCCCATTGCGAGACTGGCTTGGACAAATAATTACTTCAATTCAAATTTTAAATCTCTTGTTGGACGAACCAAGCCGCGTTCATGCAAGCTTTCTGCAATTTGCACGGAATTCCAAGCAGCTCCCTTGAGAAGATTGTCAGAAACGACCCACATATGAATGCCTTTTTCAGCATCCAAGTCTTTACGAATACGGCCGACAAAGGTATCGCGTGAACCTACCGCATTGACCGCCTGCGGGTAAATTTGGTTGGCTACATCATCTTCAAGAACAGCACCAGGGAAAGCCGCAATGGCAGCTTTAGCCTCTTCGATCGGCGCTTCTTCTTTTGTTTCAATATAAACAGACTCTGAGTGAGCCATCAAAACAGGAATGCGCACGCAGGTTGCAGAGACTGCAATGGCATCATCTTCCATGATTTTCTTGGTCTCATTGGTCATCTTCATTTCTTCGTAGGTATAGTCATTTTTGGTAAATACATCGATCTGCGCTAGGGCATTAAAGGCAATTGGATAGTGCTTTTTGTCACCACCAGCTGGCAGAATATGAGCCTCCACGTCCTTAGCCTTCCTACCGTCGTTTAAAACCTCACGTAATTCACGTTCTGTCTCATTGATAGCCGATTGCCCTGCACCTGAAACGGCTTGGTAAGTGGAAACAATAATACGTTCTAACCCCCATTTCTGACGGATAGGCTCTAAAGCTACCATCATCTGAATAGTCGAGCAGTTAGGGCAGGCAACAATGCCATTGTGAGCTTCCAAGGCATGGGCATTAACCTCGGGAACAACCAAAGGAACATCAGGGTTTTGACGGAAATACGAGGTATTGTCCACTACTACAGCTCCTGCCCTAACAGCATAAGGGGCAAACTTAGCCGATACAGAACCTCCAGCCGAAAATAGGGCGATATCAACTCCTTCAAAGGAGTCTTCTGTCGTCAATTCCACCGTAATATCCTGTTCTTTATATTGTAGAACTTTGCCCGCTGATCGACTGGAAGACAAGAGGCGTACCTTATCGATTGGCAAGGTAGACGCTTCTAACTGCTGAATCATACGTGTTCCCACGGCACCTGTAGCACCGACAATCGCTACTGTATATCCCATAAGTTTAGACCTTTCTGAATGAACAACGTTCATAATTTTCTAAAAATTTATAGTACCTCTTATTATACACCTTTTCCAAAGGAATGAAAAGGGGCAAAATAGATTAGTCAGAACCCAGCTCATCTACTTCAAGCTGGATAAATCGTCACTAAAGAATATTTTAATCGTACAAAGCATCAATGATTGGAAACGCAAAATCTTACTAACTAAGAGCTTAGAGAGGGATTCTCTGACTTCTTCCCTCTAGAAAAGTCAGTTTGAATCCATAAAAAAATCCCCTGCTAAAAAGCAGGAGATAAGGGCACTGTTTCAAGCGTGATAGAATGGTTCACACAGACTATCAAGGTCCGCTCCTTGCGTTAATGACCTCCCTAGCGTCCATGGTCTTCAGACCATATCGACTCATCGCATGTGCCTATTATAACACAGCCTAAAGTTTAGAGCAAGGGGGCAATAGTCTTGACCACAGCTCCAATGGCCTTGACAGAAAACGGTAGGTCACTCAAAGTCTCAACAGTCACTTGATGGCACTGTTTTAGGGTATCTTGAAAATCACGCTCAATCTTAGGAATTTCCGACGAGTGATAGAGATAAGCCGAGCATTCAAAATGGTGGTAAAGACTGCGGTAGTCCAGATTGATAGTGCCAACTGTTGCTCTTGTATTATCAGCGACAAAGACTTTTGCATGAACAAATCCAGGATCGTATTCGAAGATTTTGACACCAGAATCCATGAGAGATTTGTAATAAGTCTTAGCTAGATAATAAGGAATAACCTTATCAGGAATCCCTGGCATAATAATCTTGACATCTACCCCCCGCTCAGCTGCGAACTTGAGTGCATGCTCCATTTCACTGTCCAAAATCAGGTAAGGGGTCATAATATGCACATAATCGCGCGCTTGGTTGAGAATATCGATGTAGACATTCTCCCCTACTTTCTCATCATCCAAAGGCGAATCACCATAAGGCATAATAAAACCATCTGTTGGAAGGTGAAGCTCGTGATCCCCCAGATATTGCTTGACTTCGGTCGTCTTTTCAATTGCTCCCCACATCTGCAGAAAGAGGATTGTGAAAGTGTCGACAGCCTGACCCCTAATCATAATCGCTGTATCCTTCCAGTGGCCAAACCGCTCAATTTCATTGATATACTCATCCGCTAGATTAACACCGCCTGTAAAGGCCACTTCACCGTCAATCACAACAATCTTACGATGATCCCGATAATTATAATAGGTTGATAGAAATGGCGACAAAGGGGCAAAAGACTTGGCTTTGATACCTAATTTTTCTAGGCGTTTACTGTAATCGAAACTCAAAGTAGTCATTTCAATCATTCCATCATACATAACCCGTACTTCTACACCTTCGGTGACCTTCTCTTCTAGAATAGAAAGAATTTCCCCCCACATGAGGCCCTCATCAATGATGAAGTATTCCATAAAAATATAATGCTTAGCCTGACGCAGCTGCTTTTTCAGCTCAGCGAACTTAGCTTCACCTGATGGAAAGTAGGTGGCTAGACTGTTCTTATAAATAGGGTAATGATTATCGGCAAAATTGAGATAATTCGCCAAGTTGTAGGCGGTACTGTGAGAGGTCCTCAGCTCCGCTAATACAGATTCATTTTGATGCAAATAGGGAATCGTCTTGTTGATGTTGCTCTTGATTTGACGCTTCATATTTGTAAATCCCCAGTCGATCTTAGTATAGAGTAAAAAGAGACTTCCTAAAATCGGCAAGGGAATAACCACCAACATCCAAGTGAGTTTAGCGGTACTGTCCATCCGACTGTTAACCAGATAAAGTACAGAAATAGTTGCAATAATAGCATCAACAACTTCGATATGGATACGATAATCTGCAAACCAAACGTAAGTCGCTGCAATAACATATAATTGCAGGATAAGTAATAAAATAATGACGGTGGTACGGCTAAAAATACCCCTCAGGAGGCTCCTACGCCCCCTGTCCAACAAACGTACTGTTTTATTTGAATCGTCTATAATAATCTCCCCTTTCACAATAATAGCGTGAATTTATTATACCACAAGATTGGCTTAAAAAATGGGAGTGGGACAAAAATCGTAATTTCGCAGAAATCGATTTTATAATCCCACCCCGCATATCTCAAAAAATCTAGGAGGTCTTTTAAGGTTGGAAATAAGTCGAATAAAATTCAGCTCATCCCTAGTATATTGAGTAACGTCCTTGCTTTTATGGTCAACCTAAAAATTCAGTGGGCTGTTTCAGCTATCGCCTGCAGACCAAGAGATGAAGGTTTAATCAGTCACTGCATCAAGCTGCTATAACTTTAAATAACAATGTTGAAAGCTTTTATCCCACTCTCATTTTCTATAGATTAAAAACATCATTTAAATTCTCTGCCATCGTTGGATGGGTAAAAATTTGCTTTTGGAAATAAGTATAAGGAATATGGTTATCCATAGCCATGGTAATCAGATTAATCAGTTCGTGTGCTTCTTGTCCAAATAAGGTAGCACCTAAAATTTCTTGACTGTCTGCATCAACAACAACCTTATACATGCCACGCAAGTCGCCATTGACATGACCGCGAGGCATTCCGGCAACTGGCAAGCTGTTAACCTTGTAGTTCAGTCCCTTCTCCTTGGCTGTTGCCTCGTCAATACCGACACGTGCCAAAGGAGGATTGATAAAGGTAGCATTAGGAACATGATGTCGGTTGCGTCTAGAGTAACTACTGTCACCGTTTAAGTAGCCATAGACAATACGGAAATCATCCAGAGAAACATAGGTAAACTGCAAGCCGCCATTGACATCTCCTACCGCAAAAACATTGGGTACAGAAGTCTGACAAAAGTCATCCACCTCAATAGCCCCACGCTCAGTCAGGACAATATCAGTATTCTCTAAGCCAAGCTTATCTGTATTTGGCCGCCGCCCTGTTGCATGAAGAACAGCATCATATTCAAAATCACCGAGTTCTGTCGTAATAACAACAGCCTGTCCGCGGTTGGAAACGTTAGAAATGACCGTCCCCAGTTGGAATTGAACTCCCTGTTCTTCCATATATCCCTGTGCCATATGTGAAAGCTCCGCTTCCTCACGCGCAAAGATACGCTTCTGGGGATCAAAAACGGTTACCTGACTTCCCAACTGCGCATAAATATTGGCAAATTCCAGTCCAATATTACCACCGCCGATAATGCCCAAACGTTTAGGCTGCTCTTTAAGATTTTGAATACCAGTACTATCATAGACTTGTTCTGCCTCTGATAATCCTGCAATCGGAAGAAGATTGGGAACAGAGCCGGTATTAATAACAATAACCTCTGCTGTTAATAGCTTCGTTTCAGAACCGCTGGTAATTTCGATAACCTTATTGGCCACAAACTTTGCGCTGGCATTGTAAACATCAGCAGTCGGCGCCCCATCTAGTATAGCGAAATTTTTTGCCCGCAAACGTTCGACCACTGCTGTTTTCTCGGCCATAGCTTCAGTAAAATCATGCCCCATCTGCGTCGCATGAACCAAAACCTTTGTCGGAATACAACCGATATTGATACAGGTACCACCATACATGGTCACATCTTTTTCAACCATGGCTACAGACTTTCCCTGACCAGCAAGCTTAGCTGCCAGAGTTTTACCAGCCTTCCCAAAGCCAATAACAATAACATCATAGGTTTGCATAAAAAATCCTCCATAAAATAATGGGGGGTGCTAAGTTCAGCAGAACCACAGCAGCTGGTAACCAATGCTTGCGCAATAGATACCACCTAAAGCAAGACCAAAATAAAACTTGGCACGCCCCACCCCCATATAGACACACTCTCTATGAAAATCTCGAATACTCAGTTGGTACAGCGCAGTTTGTATTGAGATACAGCAAGCCCGATACCATCAGCGTATGGTCTGGATTATCAAGGAGCACCAATTTGTTAAAATTATTACGATCCTATTTTATCAAGCTTCATGGCTATTTGTCTCAATTCCACTACGTAAAAAGCCGCAGCCTTACGCCTGCGACTCCTTTTTATTTAGTTAACTTTCGTAACATTAGCAGCTTGAGGTCCGCGCTGACCTTGCTCGGTATCAAATGCTACTGCCTGACCCTCTTCTAGGGTCTTAAAACCATCACCTTGAATAGCTGAAAAATGTACGAAAACATCTTCACCTGATTCACTAGTAATAAAGCCAAATCCTTTATCAGAATTAAACCATTTCACAGTTCCTTGTGTCATAACCGCACTTCCTTTCCTCTTTACTCGTAATAAACCTAGAGGCCAGAGGTAAGCAACTACATGACTCAAAACTTAATACTCCATCTAGTCTAACCTTTTAATTAATAAAAGTCAAAGATTTACCTCTTTTAGCAACCGATATCGTAAAAACTATAAGGCCCAGCTCTTAAAACAATCCCAGCGGCGTACCGTCTTCTGCCACATCCATATTGAGAGCTGCAGGCTGTTTGGGCAAACCTGGCATGGTCATCACATCACCTGTCAGAGCGACGATAAAGCCAGCACCAGTCTTAGGAACAAATTCACGAATAGAAATCTCAAAATCATCCGGCGCTCCTAACAGAGCTGGATTATCAGAGAAACTATACTGCGTCTTAGCCATACAAACAGGCAGTTTATCCCAGCCCAGATCAACAAATTGCTTCAGTTGAGTTCTGGCTTTCTTTTCAAAGACGACCTTACGACCGCCGTAAATCTTGGTAACAATTGCTTTAATTTTTTCTTCTAAACGATCATCGTCATGATAGAGACTTTGGTAATCGGCCCGCTCCTGCTCAACAGTCTTAATGACGGCTCGAGCAAGTTCAAGTCCGCCATTTGCACCATTAGCCCAGACACTAGCCAACTCAACCGCTACACCAATACTATCACAAAGCTCCTTCACAGCAGCAATCTCCGCCGATGTATCTGAGACAAATTCATTGATGGCCACAACAGCTGGCAAACCAAATTTACGTATGTTTTCCACATGACGTTTGAGGTTGGCAAAGCCCGACTTGACAGCTTCAACATTCTCTTTAGCAAGCTCTGCTTTGGTCACACCACCGTGCATCTTGAGGGCGCGAACAGTAGCTACAATAACTACCGCATCTGGTTGCGTTGGCAAATTAGGAGTCTTAATATTTAGAAATTTCTCCGCACCGAGATCAGCCCCAAATCCGGCCTCAGTCACCGTATAATCAGCCAGTCCTAAAGCTGTCGATGTCGCTAAAACAGAATTACAGCCATGGGCAATATTGGCAAAAGGTCCTCCATGAACCAAGGCAGGAGTACCGTAAATCGTTTGGACAAGGTTAGGTTTAATGGCGTCCTTTAAAATTAAGGTCAGAGCACCTTCAACCTTTAAATCTCTGACATAAACGGGACTGCGGTCAAAGCGATAGCCAATTACAATGTTGGAAAGGCGTTTTTTAAGATCCTGCACATCTGTCGCTAAACACAAGATAGCCATAATCTCTGAGGCTACCGTAATATCGAAGCCATCCTCACGCGGAACTCCATTGATTGGACTTCCAAGTCCGACTGTTACATGGCGAAGGGCACGATCATTGAGGTCGACCACACGCTTCCAAATGATACGACGCTGGTCGATACCCAGCGCATTTCCCTGATGCAGGTGGTTATCAATCAAGGCCGATAGAGCATTATTAGCCGTTGTGATGGCGTGCATATCTCCTGTAAAGTGCAGATTGATGTCTTCCATGGGTAAAACTTGAGCATAGCCACCGCCAGCAGCACCACCCTTGATTCCCATCACTGGTCCTAGTGATGGTTCACGCAGGGCAATCATAGTTTTCTTACCAATTTTATTAAGAGCATCTGCTAGCCCGATTGTGATCGTTGATTTTCCTTCACCAGCCGGGGTGGGATTAATGGCCGTCACTAAGATCAGCTTCCCTGGTGGATTAGCCTTTACTGCCTGTATTTTATCAAAGGAAAGCTTGGCCTTGTACTTACCGTATAATTCTAAATCATCGGTATCAATACCGACCTGTTCAGCAATTTCAGCAATTGGTTGCAACTCTACACCCTGAGCAATTTGGATATCAGATTTCATAGTGACTCCCTTAAAGATTGTTATGACTTTATTATAGCAGAGCTAGACAAAAAACGCATTTTTCAAAAAAATTAATAAATTAATGTTCGGAAATAACTGGTATTATCTGCATCCGATAGGGAAAACTCTTACAGGATGCTCCACTTAGCGCCTAGATTTGCTAGGAGCTGTCGCGAAAGAATTATTAATTGTTTATTAGAAGGTTACACAGTTTCCTAATATTTGTAAGATATTGGTTAATATCGCAATAGAACTCAAAAATGACCTTAATTAGTTCGTAAGACGTCCCTGCTATACTAGGCACCACTAATTACTAAGGAGCGACAGCGGTATGATCAAAGAATTGCAAACTACTTTTAAACGGATTGAAACCAAGTACATGGTTAATAAAGAGCAATTAGGTGCTTTAATCAAGGACCTAAAAATTTATCTGGTAGAGGACGACTATCCAACTTCAACTATTACTAATATTTATTTTGACAACGGTAATTTTGAAATTATTAAGGACTCTATCGCCCACAGACACAATCGTGAAAAGATTCGTCTGCGCACCTATATTTCTAACCCGCAGCCAGACAGCCAAGTCTTTTTGGAAATTAAGAAAAAAGATTCCGAAGGTATCGGGCATAAATTCCGTTTGGTTTCCAATCCACTGTCTGCAACAAAACTTATTACTCAAGGAATTTCTGATGAACACATCACAGATCCCCACATTGTGGAAGAAATCCATACCCTGCGTGAACGCTATAAAAATCTTATCCCCCGTATGTTTATCTACTACGATCGTTACTCACTTAAAGAAAAGCACACCATCAAAGGCTACCCCTATACAAAGATACGTGTCACTATTGATCAGCATATTACCTACCGTGATGAACACGTCACTATGTTTGAAGGGCATCATGGCTATCCTCTTTTGGATGACAATCAGGTCATTATGGAAATCAAAGCTCCAGGTAATATGCCTGAATGGCTTCAGTCCATTCTCGACAAATACGGCATCAAGGAATGCCATTTTTCAAAATATAATACTGCCTATCATAAATCACAGGGACTTCCCATTAACCCTATTTAAACTCTAAAGGAGAACAGTATGTTAGCAACTTTATTTAATTCAGTATTCCCAACAGATAACCCCCCCTCCGTTAATGCTAGTATGCTGGTTTTAGCCATTTTAGTCAGTCTGATTTTAGGAAGCTGTCTGTCTTGGGTCTACAAATACCGTACTCTTTATACACGAGAATTTGTCGTGACACTAACCCTGCTTCCCAGCCTTATAACGCTCGTTATTTTTCTGGTCAACGGCAATCTAGGAACCAGTGTTGCCGTCGCAGGAACCTTTAGCTTGATCCGATTTCGTTCTGCGACCAGTGGCTCACGTGAACTGCTTGCGATTTTTCTATCCATGATTATCGGCCTAGCTTCGGGTATGGGATTCCTTGTGTTAGCAAGCATTTTTACCCTTTTTCTTCTGTTTATCTGGTTTGTATTAGAACGCACAAAAGCTATCTCGGACAGTCAAACACGGCGGCTCTTAACTCTGACAGTGACTCAGCAGCCTGATATCGAAAGTAAACTACTGACTGTTTTTAAAAAGCTCTGTACCACCTATGACTTGATTTCTCTCGCCAGTAGCCAGCAAGACGAGAAATTGAATTTAGTGTATGAAGTCGATCTTAAGTCTGATGTACACGATTTTGAGCTTAACCAAACACTTTTAAAGAGCATCGGCGGACTTGATGTTACTATCAGCAAAAAGGCTAAAAAGAAAAAAAATCTCTAATTTTTCAATATATCAACTTGGTCAATTTGGCCAAGTTTTTATGATGAATTGCAATAATAAGTGCAACTTTTTTAAAACTCATTCAACAGTGCCTCAAAAGCTGTTCTGTAACCTAAACATTTTCGTGGGCGTTGGTTAATTTCAACTAAAGCTGAATACAATTCCTC
>NZ_JBZFUL010000019.1:0-35916 GCF_058314515.1 Streptococcus sp. ELY_137 | reverse complement strand
AGATCCCACGTCAATTCGTAGAAATTGGTTGAACCAGCCAGGACGGTCTTGCCGTCAATCACGGTGCCATTTTCATTTTTATTGACCTTGTGCGGTTTGATGTAGTTATTATTGGGATTGTCTGGGTCTTCTGGTTTCCCTGGGGTAGTGACCCGAACGATATTGGATTTGACCCCATAAGCATCGTTGACCGTTAAGGTAAAGTTATTTTCATAGGTGGCCCCGTCGTTCATGACCTGACCGACAATGGTTGGGACGGGGGCAGTGATGCCCTTGGTGTAGTCCTGATTGAGCAGGGCCAGGGTTTCCGCGGTGGCTGTGAAGGTCACGGTATGCGTGGTTGCGTCATAGGTGACCTCAAAGTCTGGACTGGCCACCTTAGTCGCTTCGAGGTTGAACTGATAGCCGCTTGGCAGGGGATCGACCAAGACGAAGGAGGTGGTTTCCTCACGGTTGGCCGGCAGTTCAGCCGTTCTCAGTTGGAACTTGACCACTGACTGCTTAGCGACCAGGGTCTTGTCGATATCGACTCCTATGTTATTGGTGATGGCCTTGTTAACCTGAGGCTGGATGGCATAGCTAGCATAGTGGTAACGAACCGTTGGAACAGCGGGTGCTCCAGGGAAGCGTTTTAGAATCGGTGGCGTTGGAGGCGTTGGCTCCGGTTCATAGTTAGGTTCCTGCGGTTTGTTTGGTTCTGGCTGATCCGGTGTACGGGTCGGCGGTGTTGGCTCCGGCTCGTAGTTAGGTTCTACCGGTGCCGGTTCGGATGGCTTTTCTACTTCGTAGTTAGGCTCCTGTGGTTTATTAGGTTCCGGCTGATCCGGCGTCCGAGTTGGCGGTGTTGGCTCCGGCTCATATTTTGGTTCTACTGGTGCTGGCTCCTGTGGCTTCTCTACTTCGTAGTTAGGCTCTTGTGGTTTATTAGGTTCCGGCTGATCCGGTGTACGAGTTGGAGGCGTTGGCTCTGGATCGTACTTGGGTTCTACTGGTGCTGGCTCTAAGTCCTTTTCGACCTCGTAAACAGGTTCTGAAGGCTGAGTTGGAGCTACTGGCGGTGTTGGCTCAGATTCCATCGGTTTATTAGGAATATCCTTTGCCTTTATCTTAGAATCAAAAGCGAACCATATTCCCGAAGCGTTTTCAGCAGAAATCGTAAATTTGATATCGGAACCCGTTTGTTTACCAACAATGGCTCCGTACCAATTCAATGGGGAATCCGAACTATCCCATTCACCGCTTTCAAATCTCGATTGATTGGTCTTAGTATAGTTTGGAGTAGCGGCGTATAAGCCATCTCCATTGTCTTTTACAGAAGAACCGTTTATTTCAATGGCCGTCCCTGTGTGATAATCAACCTTCTCAATGGCATTTACACCATCATACTGTGCCCAACCATGTCCTCTATTAAGTGAAGAGAAATCTAGCAATGCACCCGTCGCATCGATTTTATTTCCATCTTCATCATAAAACCTAATTTCTACATCAATACTCTGTGAGCCAAAGAACTCAAAGTAATAGATCGTTGCGGTAGGATCATCATATAGCATGGCAGGTATTTTATCGGCATTAAGACTGGTATCTTTTAGCGTATATATGAATTCTGCAGAAGCAATTTTTATACCATTCAGCTCTGAATTCTTTAAGTTGGTGTACTTTGCAACAACAGGTTTACCTTTTGGCAAAAATACTCGCTTGCCCGGCCAATCTGCACTATCTTGAATTCCACCCCAAAAGTGGCTATAGGCAACTCGTCTCTTTTCTGTATTAAATGGCGTATCTGCCTTAATATAGTCCATTTTATCTGCTTCGGCGTAGAATTCGTCAGCGTTATAGACTTTATCTCCCGATGTAATTTCAAGGGAGGCCTCTTTTTCCTTCTCAAAGACAAAAGGTTGCGATTCTGGTGATGGTAAATATCCATCATCATTTTTGTGTTTTTCTAGCTCTGCTAAGGCAGCCTTGTAAGCGGCCTGTTCATCTTCGTAAGCTTTTAGCTTGGTTTGGTAGTCAGCTAAGTCTTTTTGGTATTGGGTTAAGTCTTTTTGATATTGGGCTAATTTGGCTTCATAGTCAGCTTTAGCATCCGCATTGCGCTGTTTGATGGCGGCATTTTCTGCTGCAATCTCAGCATTCTTAGCTGCATTTTCAGCCACAGCCTTGTCGTAAGCCGCTTTGGCATCCGCATTAGCTTTCTGCACGCGAGCGAGCTCTTGTTCGTAGGCGGCCTGTTTAGCTTGATAATCCGCCTCATTATCCTTGTTCTTTTGTTGGATATCTGCTAAATCGGCTTCATATTGCTTCAGGGCTGCTTCATATTGAGCTTTGGCATCTGCATTGCGCTGTCTAATAGCTTCGTTGTCTGCTGCGATCTCGGCATTTTTTGCCGTATTTTCAGCCACAGCCTTGTCGTAAGCCGCTTTGGCATCCGCATTGGCTTTCTGCACGCGAGCGAGCTCTTGCTCGTAGGCGGCCTGTTTAGCTTGATAATCCGCCTCATTATCCTTGTTCTTTTGTTGGATATCTGCTAAATCGGCTTCATATTGCTTCAGGGCCGCTTCATATTGAGCTTTAGCATCGGCGTTGCGCTGTTTGATGGCGGCATTTTCTGCTGCAATCTCAGCATTTTTTGCCGTATTTTCAGCCACAGCCTTGTCGTAAGCCGCTTTGGCATCCGCATTGGCTTTCTGCACGCGAGCCAGTTCTTTTTCGTAGGCTTCTTTAGCTGCTGCATAGGCAGCTTGGCTGTCTGAGTTGGCTTGTTGGACAAGGGCCAGCTCTTTTTGATACTGAGCTAATTTAGCTTCATAGTCCGCCTTGGCAGCAGCATTAGCAGCATTAATCCGCTCAACTTCTGCCTGATGAGCAGCTAAATCTCGTTCATATTGAGCTTTCTTAGCTGCGTTTTCTTGATTGATACGATCAGTTTCTGCTTGGTTAGCAGCCACATCAGCTTTGTAGGTTTCTGTTGTGGTTTTGATAGCTTCCGCCTGCTTGCTGTAGTCAGCCTGAATCTCGTTTAATTTTTCATCTGCTTCTTGGGACGTTCCCACAGTCCCCTTGTCAACAGTCTCATCCTGTGACACCGACACGCCAGCTTCAGCAGCGGATTTTACAGCCTCATCAAGCTCAGTAGCCGCTACATCGACAGGTATTGAACCAGTTTTTTGCTCTGCTTGGGCTTGACTAGTCTCTGCTTGCGAGCTAGGAGCAGCCTGCTTTTCTGTCAGATTGGTTGCGGGATTCCCAGTCTCTGTTCCAGCTACTGCTTCTGTATCAACAGTAGATGTTGTACTGATCTCCGTATCTTCAGCAAATGCCTTTTGACCTGCTACAGACGCAATAATAGCAGTTCCCAACAGGGCACCACAAAGGGTCTTACTGATTTTACTCTTGCGAAAACCAAAAGTTTCCTTGTGTTTCATCTTATTTACTCCTTTTAATCGAGTTGTAACATTTCATTTTTTTAGTTACACCGATGTCATATTACCATTTTATTAGGAACTAAACAAGCTAATTGGCTTTTATTTGCTAGCAGTTGATAATCTTTCGAAATTTATACGCTAACTCTTAATAAATATTAGGTTTTATCACAATTTTACAAGCCTAGCTAAAGACCTTCACAGGTAAGGGGGTTGAGGAGATGGGGGTATTTCTCTAGGACAGCTCTAAAGCCAAAGAAAGCTATTTTAAAACTGAAGGCCTTGCCTGCATTATTGCTCCGATCCTGCTCTTTCTAGCAAATGATTTTTAATCTTGGACTGAAAAAGCTAGCTAGATAAGGCTGTCCCACCCCTATCTATGAGAAGCTCCCCTTTATTTAAGATTTCTAGTCAAAATCAAATAACTTAGCCCAACAAAAAAGCATAACATCACTGCTGCAACAACATGATTTTATGCTTTTTCCTGTATTATGGAATCTATCTACTTCAGGACCTTTAATGAAGCAGTCCGAAGCCAATAAGGAGGAGGTAGATAGCACTTGGCAGGTTATTAAAAATATGAACCATCATAGAGTCCTTGATATTGCCACGACGCTGATAAGCGCTATAGAGGACTGCTCCTAATAGGGCATAGAGAAAAAATTCCGGAATGGTCGCAGCATGCCCCAAGGAAAAAATCGAGGAGGTTACCAAACCAGCTAATATTTTACGCTGTTTAAAGAGAAGTACCTGCGGAAAACCGCGAAAGGCCAGCTCTTCAATGAGCGGTGCCATCAGACCAATCATCAGACAATATAAAGCCGTATAGAGAAAGAATCCGCCCTGAAAGAAGTCTGTCAACTTGGCAAGCGCTTGGTCATTTGCTGTCTGACTCTGACCAGATATCCAAGCGAGAATCAAGGTTCCAAAAACAGCCACTGCTCGGGCCGCCAAAAAGAAGAGAAAATTGTACCCGATATCCCCCCAGGTCATCTTTTGAAGCTTGACGGTCTCGGGTTCATGCTTTTTATAGCTTCGCCAGAGCAATGTGAAAACGGCAATGATAAAAAGGATACAGAGCAGACCCAGTCCCCACTTGAGCGGCAGAGAAAAATAGGATTGATTTCGTAAAAGCAAGATAGGAACCATATTGCAGCATATGGCCAGAACCAGTAAACCAATAACTTTAAGAATATTAAAAAATAGTTTCATCATATCCCCTTATAATTTTATTTAGATATAGTGTACCATTTCTTTTTCATTTTGATAATGATAACAGTAAGAATAATTTCACTATATCCCAAAATCGGGGTCTGCTATGTGTTCCCAAGTTCATTTACAATCGGTAGAATAACGGTAGCTCGGCCACCGCCTTGTTTTGTATTTGACAGCTCAAGCCTGCCCTTGTGCAGGCGGATAATATTATCCGCAATAGCTAGGCCTAGTCCTTGATGAGATTGGCTGCGACTACGGCTGCTATTCACAGTAAAGAAAGGCATTTTAGCTGAATTTAGAGCTTCTTGACTGAAACCAGGTCCACTATCAGTACAGGTGATGATTAATTGACTGTCTTGTTTCAGATAATGTATGGAAACGTTAGTCCCCAAAGGACTATGCTCTATAGCATTAGCAGCAATATTGATAAGCGCTCGTTTGAGCAGTTTGGGATCCCAGCTTGCTTGATCCGTGAATGCTAGCGACACCAGACAATCAAATGTAAGGCCTCTGACAGTAGCCAGTCCTTTAAGATCACGATTGAGAGACTCTATAAAGTCTCTGACTGTAAGGATCTGAGGAGAAAAGACCTGCTGGCTCTGCGTCTGCGACAGTTCTGTTAGCTCTTGAAGATAGTCATCCAAGGCTTGGATATTTCTCTTAGTATGGCTCAGAAAATCAGCTTGTTTCTCAGTTAAGTCCGTCAATTCCAGAAGGTCGGTGTTACCCTTGATAACTGTCAAGGGAGTTTTGAGATCATGAGTCAGGGCGGCTATCTGGTAGCTCTGGTCCTGCTTTGTCTGCCAAGACTCAAGAAGAGACTCTCTCAAACTAATACGCAGTCTGTCCAAACTCTGGATAATTTGGTCGAACTCCTTGATTCTAGTCTTTGGTAAAGAAAATTCTAACTCCTCCTCTTGGATCTTCTCTGTCATCCTTATAATAGGCCTCAACTGGCGCTTGACATAACGGCCAAAGAAAAGGCTGGTCAAGATAAAATAGAATAAGAGTCCTAGACTCAATAAACCAATAATAACTATGCTCAGACGGGGTAAATGCTGCTCTAACCAAGGATCACGGTAACGCTGCCTGAGTTTATAATTGACAATAAGATGGCTGCCGTCAGGCCTCCTAAAGGTTTTGAAATACCCATAGCGACCATGGTCAAGACTGTAAGAATCTCGAGACGACGATGCCTTCTTCTTTAATTGGGGGTTCATATTAGTTTGTAGTTCCTGTCCATCTTTATCCACGAGCAGATAGCTAGTCCCTTGTGGAAGATTGGATAGTTTAAAATGCGAATCTGTCTCAATCGAGCGTGTTAAGTTTATCAACTCATTTTCTGTCTGATTAGCTGGCAAGATAAATCCGGTTCTAAAAGCCACTATCAAACCAATGTATGCTATAAGCCCCATTCCTATGGCTCCCAGAACAACACTCATGAAGTAAGCTACGAAAATACTGGTCAAGGATGGGTTTAATTGTTTGTTTGCCATTTATAACCAATCCCCCAAACTGTTTCAATGGGTTCTGCTCCAGCCATCCGAAATTTTGCTCGAATATTTTTGATATGCTCAGCAATGGCTGCAGGTGTTCCGCGTTCTTCAAATCCATAGAGATAGTCATAAAGCTGCTCTTTAGAGAAAACCTGACCGCGGTGCTTGGCCAAATACTCACAAATTTCGTACTCTGATTTAGTCAGGGCAAGTACTTGATTGCTGATAGAAATTTCTTTGGCAGACAGATCGAACCGAATATTTCCTAAGACTAAACTGGTATGATGTTCACGCCTTTCCCGACGTAAGTGGGCATTAACACGCGCTAAAAGCTCTTGGACACCAAAAGGCTTAACCAGATAATCATCTGCTCCGCAACTAAGCCCTGTGACAATGTCTGCTTCCTGTGACTTAGCTGTCAGAAAAATGATCGGACTGTCCACCAGAGAGCGGATCTCTTTACAAAAACTCAAGCCATCGATATCAGGCATCATAATGTCCAGTAAAATCAAATCATAATCTACTAACTTTGAACGTTCAACTTGTTCAGCACTGGTAAAAGTCTCTACCAAATAGCTTTGCAGCTCTAAGGTATTTTTTACCAAAGTCAGAATATCTGCTTCATCATCAATTACCAAAATACGTGTCATCTTTTTTCCTTTTTATGTTATCCGTACCATTCTTATCATATCATCCATAAAGTAATACTGACAAGCCATAGAGCAAGTAAATATGCAGCGGATAGAAAATATAAAAGAGATGCTTACTGCCCTTGCCTCGTTTGCCATTATACATAAGCATGAACGGTGCTGCAAAAATTTCCATCCATTCAAAATAAAGAAATAAAAATGCGTGAAGCGTCAGCGGTGCACCCACCAGAAGACTACGGCCTAACTCAATTAGCAGCGAAACAATGACAAAGGCGAGAACTTCCCTTTTGAGCGTTTTTCGGCAGAGATACATGGCAATGCCTACAATCAAAGTTGCCGTTCCACCATCCATAATGGAAAGATGCAGCGGCAGGATCGTAAAATTGAGCAGGTTAACAACGAACATGCCCAGTTGATTACCAGAAACCATAAAGATACGGTAAAAAGGCATGAAAAGAAAGGGCAGAAGAATCGGAAAAAGAAGGGTCGGAATGCCTCGAAGGTACTTCCTCTCCTCAATCCAAGCAATCCCTTGAAGAGCAACCAGCAAAATGGCAAAGGAGGACAGCATCATATTCTTAGGAAAGAAGCCATCTCCCCGTACCAAAGGCTGCAGCACATTATAAAAGCCAAACTGAATCAGTCCCATGGCAATAGCTAAGCTGTAAATCTTCAGAAAATATCTCTTGCGGTCATGCGTATGAATAAACCCTTCGATAATCGTAAATAAGAACAAAGGAGCGGATAGTCTCCCAAGCTGAGTGAACCACAGGGGGATCTTTCCTGTATAGTCAAAAAAGTAATGAATATGGTCTAGCAGCATAAGCACCAAGGCGATGTATTTGAGCTGAAAGCCCGTCAGCTTCTTGAATTTTGTCATAAGTAGTCCTCCTTACCTATTCTTAGTATAAACAATAAATTTAAGGACTTTATCAGGAAGAGCAAAATAAAAAACGTATAAAGGTCCAATTGACATCTTTATACGCTTCTTATGCTGATAGCTCTCTGCTCCAAATTTCATACGCTTCTTTAGCTAGAATAATTAGAGGCTGAAATAGCAATCGCGATACCATTTTTCCACTATTTATCGCGATGGCAAAAGTATAAAAATAAGTGCTAGCCATAACCCAGTTCGAACTCCATTGATTGCCGCTGTGTGTCAGGTTGGGGCAGCTATAAGTTGCTTCAAATTTACAGGTTGCGCTAGGTAGCTGAAAAATTCTGAAGAGCTATAGATGGCAGCATAAGCTCCAGTTACTCCGCACACTCATCACTCGGAAATAAAAGGGCAGGGCACGGAGCCTTCTCCTAACAACTCTCATTCCATGCTGCTCTAACACATATTAAAAGTAAAGTCCAATAAGATTAAATAGAGGAGATTATATGACAGCTTCAGTAGGCAAATTCATCCCCTTCCAACCCTCAAGGGCGCCTGACAATTCATAAGCCTCTAGCCCAGCTGATAAGAGAAGTAACAGTGCCTGTTTGCCTAATATGGTGCCGCTGTTCCAGTCATAAACTACGTAGGTTTTATCCTTGGCTAAGCTCCCTAATTCTTGGGCTAAATCTTTAGCAGGTAGAGCTCTGGCTCCTTTTATCTGCTCTTTTTTAACATGAGCTGGTGCATTGCGGACGTCAAGGAGGACATAAGGTGAGTCATCATCTTCCATGGCTTTTAATACCTCAAAATGGTTAATATAAAGGCTAAGGTAGGTTTCCAGTAATTCAATTTTTGTCATAATAGTTCTCCTTATAATATTGTCGGGATTTTTCAACCCAAGTTTTAACGGTTCTCTATTTTAGTTTTTTTACAGGCAGTTGAATTTACCAATTTACCCCCCTTCGAAAATCCAGAAGAACCACTAAGAATGGCAAGAAAGAAGCGAGAGTACAGCTGCGGTTACTGGCTACCTCACTTCAACTTCTGCAGCGACAAAAGAGCTTAAGAGTACACTGCCCTTCTGCTCAAACAGAAAAAAACTAATTTTGCACGTTTGAAGCTGATTCAGCTTATTTGCTCAGCGATTTGCAATAGGATAGCCTTTTGACTGTCTGATAATTCCTCTATCACTTCATGCTCAGCCTGTCTCATAACCAACCACATATCGGAAACCAGCTTCTCACCTTTTGCAGTCAAGGCGAGCACGTTCTGACGGCGATCTCTAGGATTTCGCTCTCGCTTCACCAATTCTTTTTCTTCAAGCACATCAATAATTTGCCCAATACTAGTTCGGTCTATGCTCATTTTCTCACCAATCTTAAGCTGAGTATGATTGGGAGAATTAAATATGGCTAAGAGGACACCATAATATCTGGAATCCCTGTAATCCAACCCATGCTGGCTTAAATGGCTGCTAAAGCGTCTGTCCATAGACTGAGCAATTTTACTTAGGGTAAATCCCCATGATTCTTCAACTCTTATAAGAGTTCACCTCCATTCTTTATATATAATCATCTTTACTGATTATCAGTTAAAATGATTATAAAGCAGGAACTGAAATTTGTCAAGAAAAAGTGCAATGGGTAATTTTATTGATAGATCACTGAGGTCGCAGCATTCTTATTCGTTTATAACTAATTCTAGCTGAGTTCGCTGTAATTTAGCCTTTTATTCCTATAATGCTAAGGTGAAAACGGCGATTGATTATACCAAAAGCTTAGAGTTCCTCTTTTAACTATCACTAACGCTACTAACAAGATCAAAAAAGAAAGGCCCTATAACTCCTAGTAGGGATTTATCCACTTAAGTTATAAAGCCAATGTCTATACTTATATTACAAAAAAGAGCAGAGGTAAATCGATTTCTTTAAAGTATCGATCATCTCTTACTCTCTTTTATATAGATTAGGATTTAGCCAATAGCTGCAAGAAGAGCTTGGACTTGCTTAGCCAAATCTGCTAAGACTTCTTCAGAGGCTACATATTTACCATCAGCCCAAGCAGAATCGTTAACTTTTGAGAAAGTCACTTGGTCCACAAACTGTGTGCGGATAAATGGCATCAAGTTACGGTAGCTCTCTGCTACTGGTTCATTACCGCCATTTGCCAGAACAGATACTGTTGTAACCTTATCTTGAAGGACTGAAGCACCTGTTGTATCTGAAAGATCTTCAGCACGAGAAAGCCAATCCAGTAAGTTCTTAACAGAACCCGGAATCGCAAAGTTATAGACTGGTGAGAAAATCCAGATAGCATCAGCTGTCTTAACAGCGTCACGAACAGCTTGAACTGCTGGCAATACCGGTGTTTCAAGGTCTTGATTAAAGATTGGAACCTGAGCCCAATCAAGATAGGTGACCTCGGCCTTGCCAGCAAGGGCTTGCTCAGCCTGCTGAGCCAACTGCTGACTAAAAGAGCCTTGACGCAACGATCCGACAATAAATAAAATGTTTTTCATATAGGTTTCCCCTTAAAAATATTGTGTTTAGTAATTTTTCGGTTATTACTATGTAGTAATAATAGCACAACCAGAGGATCTTGTATAAAAATTTGCTCACTTATCATTTTGATCAAGAGTTTTAAATTTTTTCAAGAGGGTAATCAGCTGCTCTTGCTCTTCTTGCGTTAATATGCTAAAAGTCTCTTCTACTGCCTCAATATGTGCTGGCAAGGCCCGCTCAATAATGCGGCGACCTTTTTTAGTGAGATGAATAATATAGGCACGGCCGTCCCTCTTACTAGCCTCACGTCGAATCCAACCGCTCTTTTCCATATTTTTGATGACAATGGTCATATTACCCGATGTCGTCAAAATACTGCTCACCAGTTCTCCAATACGCATGGAGCCTTTACTGTAAAGTACATCAAGAACACTGAACTGGGCTGGGGTCAAATCGAAGTCACGGAAAGTTGTGGAAACTCGGCTATCAATAGTATGGAAGGCTTTTCTCATGACAACCATACTTTTGACAGCAGAATTTTTAAATTTTGTCATAGACTATCTCCTCAAATGGGTTGAAGCGGAATCCCAGCACTGTCTGTTTGGAATCAATTAATTTATTGAACAAACAAAGGAGAAACTAGGACATCCTCTTCTCAACAAAAATTGTAATCGCCCTTGTATACGAGCCACCTTAAATCCACAAAACTACAGACAAACCTGACGCCTGGCCTTGGTCACTATCGCTTGGTTATTAAGGGTTCTACCAAGAGCTAAAAAATAGTTTAAAATGAAACCAATTCCCTTGTTAAAGCTGCTATATTCAGCTTTTTTACTTTCCTAAAATGACCTCTAAGTTCTTTCATTGTAGCATTTCTGACTAAGAGTCGCAAGCTAAACATCTTATTTTGGAAATATAAAAAGGATCTGATCCTTCTTTCAAATAAAGGATCAAATCCTTAGATAAACCTAAGGCTAATTGATTGATTAAAGCCGTGTCAGAAACTACTTTTTAACCCGTGGAAATTTTTAGAAGCAAAAAGGAGGTCAATTAAAAGAAATCATCAAAAAGCGACAGTTGGTTATCTTCAGGCATATCACCTAGAATACCCATTTCATCCATTTTTTCAACTAGAGTAGTTGAAACCCCACCGCGTTTGCGTAGCTCGGTTTTAGATAGGAATTCTCCTTCTTGACGGCTAGCAACAATCTGTTTAGCAACGTTTTCACCAAGTCCGTCCATAGCCACAAATGGCGGGATGAGAGTATCGCCTTCAATCTTGAATTCGGTTGCTTCACTATTATAGAGGTCTAACTGACCGAAGTGATAGCCGCGCTCCAGCATTTCATTGACAATTTCCAAAGTGGTATACAGATCAATTTCAACGTTGGACGCTTCATTATTCTTACGTTTAACAGCAATATCTTCCATACGTGCCTTGACAGCTTCTACCCCTGCGCTCATGGTTTTGAGCTCAAAGGCTTTAGCTCGAATGGAGAAGTAGGCACAGTAATAGTAGATAGGATGGTGCACCTTAAAATAAGCTACGCGCAAGGCCATCATAACATAGGCAGCTGCATGGGCTTTAGGGAACATGTACTTGATCTTCCCGCAAGATTCAATGTACCAGTCTGGAACATTGTTATCGCGCATGGCTTGAATATAAGTATTGCGCTCTTCTTCAGAAATTTTAAGCCAAAGCCCCTTACGCACCCGCTCCATGATAGTGAAAGCCATCTTGGGTTCAAGACCTGCGTGCATGAGATAAACCATGATATCATCCCGACAGCCGATAACTGTTGAAAGAGTGGCAATGCCTTCTTTTATCAAATCTTGAGCATTGCCCAGCCAGACATCGGTCCCGTGTGAGAGTCCAGAAAGTTGGAGTAATTCAGCAAAGGTCGTCGGATGAGTCTCATCAACCATCCCTCGAACAAAGTTAGTACCAAATTCAGGAATTCCCAGCATCCCCGTCGGTGTTCCGATCTGCTCCTCGGTCACACCAAGAACTTCAGTTCCCGAAAAGAGCTTCATGACATCCGGATCGTCGGCTGGAATATCTGTAGGGTCAATTCCCGAGAGATCCTGAAGCTTACGAATCATGGTTGGGTCATCATGACCCAGAATATCGAGTTTGAGGACGTTTTCGTCAATATCATGGAAATTAAAGTGGGTGGTCTGCCATTCTGCTGTCGTATCATCAGCCGGATATTGAACAGGAGTGAAATCATAAACATCCATATAGTTCGGAATAACAACGATACCGCCAGGATGCTGACCCGTTGTTCGCTTAACACCAGCTGACCCCATAGCTAAGCGATCGACCTCAGCATCACGGTAGAATTTATTATAGTCACGCTCATAACCCTTGACAAAGCCATAAGCTGTCTTTTCCGCAACAGTACCGACAGTTCCGGCACGAAAGGCATATTCTTCACCGAAGATATCACGCACATCCAAATGGGCAGATGGTTGGTCATCACCGGAGAAATTAAGATCGATATCGGGCACCTTATCGCCATCGAAGCCCAGGAAGGTTTCAAAGGGAATATCTTGACCGTCTTTCATTAGGGACTGGCCGCAGTTGGGACAGTCCTTATTTGGTAAATCAAAGCCAGAGCCGACGGATCCATCCGTAATAAACTCCGAATATTGACAGTCTGGACATATGTAGTGGGGAGGCATGGGATTAACCTCAGTAATCCCAATCATCGTTGCCACAAAACTAGAGCCGACAGATCCCCGTGAACCAACTAGATAACCGCGCTTATTCGACCGATCAACCAACATCTGGGAGGCCAGATAAATAACGGCAAAGCCATTTCCCAAGATAGAGGTCAGTTCTTTTTCAATACGGCGATCGATAATGTCTGGCAGAGGATTGCCATAGAGCTCAAAGGCTCTAGCATAAGTTTTTTCAGCGACAGTCTCTTCGGCCTTGTCGATATAAGGCGTATAGAGGTCATTTTTGACCACCTCTACTTCTTCAAAGCGTTCTGCAAAGTCCTGTGTGTTTGTGACTACAATCTCATAAGCAAGCTCTTCCCCTAGGAAGGCAAATTCATCCAGCATTTCATTCGTCGTTCTGAAATGGGCCTTGGGCAGAGGAGCTGGCTTAGCATCCTCACCACGACCGATTGGGCGATTAATCATAGCTCCTGGTCCTAAACTGCGGACAATGATTTCCCGATAGAGCTCATCTTCAGGCTCTAGGTAGTGGACATCTCCCGTTGCTAGGATCGGCTTATCCAGTCTGCGTCCCACTTCGATCAAATCACGGATAACCTGTTGAATTCCAGCCTGATCTTGAATCAGATCATTAGCCAAAAGGGGGGCATAGATAGCTGGTGGCATCACTTCAATAAAGTCATAGTAGCGAGCTACTTCCACCGCCTTATCTACACCGCTGGTTACTACTGCATCAAAAACCTCGCCTTCCGAGCAAGCTGATCCCAGCAGCAGCCCTTCACGGTGAGCATCCAGGATCGTCCTTGGTATTCTGGCTACACCTTCAAAATATTTGACATTGGATAAACTAACCAGTTTAAAAATATTTTTTAAACCGATTTGATTTTGTACATAGATGGTAGCATGTTTGACTCTGGCCTTTTTGTAAGAGTCCTCTGAAACCAACTTAGTATTAAGTTCTGATAAATCAGTAACATTACGGTGGTCACGCGCCTCTTTAATAAAGATGAAGAGCAGGCGCCCTGTGGCCTCCGCATCATAATTAGCCATATGATGATGATCTAAGGCCACTTGAAAACGTTTGGTCAAAGGGCCTAGACCATGGCGTTTATACTCAGGATAGAGGTTACGGGCAAACTCTAGAGTATCTATGACTGGCTGAGTAATCAGGGGCAGACCATGGCGTTCATAATTAGCATTCATAAAGCCAACGTCAAAGGTAGCATTGTGGGCAACTAGGACCGTATCCTTACAAAAGTCCTGAAATTCTTGCAGAACCTGCAAGAGCGGTTTAGCATCTTTAAGATGGTTGTCCGTAATCCCTGTCAGATCAGTCGTGAACTGGCTGAGGGGGTGGCCTGGGTTGATAAATTCATCGAACTGATCAATGATATTACCTTTGTGCATTTTAGAAGCCGCAATCTGAATCAAAGAGTTATTTACGGCAGAAAGCCCTGTGGTTTCCACGTCAAAGACAACATAGGTTGCTTCATGCAAATCCATAGGCACTTCATTGTAAGTAATCGGCACACGATCCTCAACGATATTAGCTTCTAAGCCAAAGATAGCCTTGATACCTGCCTTTTTAGCTCGGTGGTAACCATGGGGAAAACTCTGAACGTTTCCGTGGTCGGTGATAGCAACAGCTGTGTGCCCCCAGTTAGCTGCTTTGTCAATTAGCTGTTCAACCGTAGGTAGGGCATCCATGGTAGACATATTGGTATGGGCGTGAAATTCTACACGCTTTTGCCCTTCAGGCATAAGATCCTTGCGTTCCTTATGGACAATTTCCTTCACATCCTGCACATTCATGGTCAAGGTTTTGGTCCACTGATTATTTTCAATATTTCCGCGAACGCGCAGCCAAGCACCTTTGGCAATCATGTCATACTTTTGCAAATCGGCATCATCTTTAGCCCACTTCTGCATGGCAAAAGATGAGGTATAATCTGTCATTTTAAAGCTGATGATGTGACGACCGGTTCTAGTTGTACGGCGCTCTACATCAAAGACCATCCCTTCAAAAACAATACGATTTTCTTCTGTTTCGATCTCCACCATAGGTGTGATCTCTGCCTTATCAAAACCAGCTTGACGTTTAGCTGCTCTTTCCTTATAGTCAAATTTGGGAGTGGGAGCAGCCTCTTCTTGGGCAGGCATAGAAGCTTCTAGGGAGGCCACAGCCTGAGCGTTCTCTTCCTGAGCCTTCTCAATTAATTGCTCACTTCGAGCCTCAAAGGCCTGAGTCAGCTCTTGGGTCTTGTCAGCGTCGGTCCTAATCGTAAATGTGACAGCCCCAAAGCCAAACTGGGCAAACTGTTTCTCCAGCTTAGGCAGGTGCTGTTGTTTAAAATGGTCATTATCCAGAAAACTGGGGGCATGAATAATGATTTGTCGACCTTCGCGAGACACTGCTAAATCCGAAAATGAAGAGCGAAAACTCGCGCTATTGCACAGAGGAAGATTAAAACTCTCTCTATAATATTCCTGAAGCAGTTGGTCTGAGACATCATTAGATTGAGCTTCAATGTCAAAACTGACCTTGATATCAGCCTGTTCGAAGGTCCTGACTAAACGGTCAGCTAACTCGCGATAAATTTCAATGGGTGGAATTTCAGCAAAACTAAAATGAAACTCCCAGTGACGGCTAACAGCATGTACTTTAACTTCCTTAATGTCAGCAGACAAAAATACTGGAGACTGTCTCATCTCAAGCGGCATTTCTATCTGTTCCATCAATTTTTTGAACAAGTCTGACATGATATTTTACTCCTTAATAGTCAGTATATTATAGCATAAATAGCCTATAAAATCTCCCCATTACCTCAGGCCAAAAGGCTTAGAAAAGGGGCTGGAACTGATCTTGTTCCACCCCTTTTGGTGCTTTTTTGCCGATACGGCAAGTTACCAACAACACTGTTTCCTGATATTTCAGAGCTAAATTTAAAACCCTATTTACGTTTTTTAGACTTTTTCTTCTTGGACTTTGATTTAGGCTTTTTAGTCGTAGACTGATTACTTTTGTTTGATTTAGAAGGTAGTGCCTTCTCAGACTTATCTGTCGTATTAGATGTTTGGGTATCTGCTTGAGTGCTCTTTTTACCATTAAGCTCAGAGGCCTCTGATTTTACATCTGCCTTCTCAGTTTTAGCCGCCTCAACCTTAGAACTAGCTGCTGATTCGGCGTTTAATTTTTTAGCAGAGGTCTTAGTCTCTTTTGCCTTTTGGGATTTCTTAGCTTCGCGCTGCTCACGCTTTTGCGCTACTTGTTCGCGGCGCTTTTCCTCCCGCTCTTTCTGGGCTTTTAACTTTTTAGCTATTTTTTCATCGTGAGCTTTTTGCTTATCAGCCTTACGCTTGGCAAGCTGGGCATTGTAGTCTGCCAAAGATTCCTCAAATTCAGCCTTTTTCTGGGCTAATACTTCTTCAAGCTCTTCCAGTTCTTTAGGTTGCTCTTGCTGACGTAAATCTTCGTAAAAGGCCGCCACGGTTGTTCCTAGGTAAGGTGCCAAAATAGAACCACAAACCAAACCGATGATAATGCTCAAAACCAAGATCAAAGCGACCCCTGCTGATGATCCCGTTTCTAAGACAGATTGACTTGCAGCAATTCCTAGCAGCGCAGCAAAGACAGTAACCAGCAAGTACCACCCTAAAAAGCTCAGCACAAGCTGAAAAAAGTCTTTTTTATGCCCTTCCATCATGAGACGACTTTTAGTGATCGCTGAAGTAGTGGTGATGCCGTTATCAGCATCAAAATCGTCTTTGAGTAAGAAGAGGCCTTGTGAATAAGAAATCGCCTTTACGACACCGGGGACGATCAACAGAACTGACCAAAGCAGACTAAAAATGTTGGACATAAGAACAAGACCAAAAATGCTGTCAAAGCGTTGGTTCCTAAAGGCATAGGTGCCTGCCTGTCTAAAAGACCATTTACGGCCACGAATCAACTCTAAATAAGCATAGTTAGCCCCCGCGCTGATGCCAACAGTCGCAAAAAAGGCGAAGAGAGCTAGAATCAGAAAGGCCATGGTAAGAAAGACCAAAACAATATTGGTACTAACTGATAATTCTAAGCCAGAGGCCTGCTTCCAGACGAGGGTTAGAACCCCCAGCAGGACTAGGACGATCGCCACTAAGACTAGCATTGGTACTAGTATGACACCGATTCCCCAAGCCCAGTTACCACGCAGGGCTATCTTAGCTTGTTCTTTTAGCTCTTTTCTCGTTTTCACAACAAACTCCTTTTAGTTTAATACTACTATTCTATTACGGTTAAGAAAGCTTGTCAATGCAAAAAAGGACCTCGATGCCAGTAGGACTTAGCAAATCTTGCTACAGAGCTTTGAAAAGTACACTTTTAGTTATGCGACATCTTATGAAAACGCAGATTTGCAATAGTTGCAACAAAAACTTTCACTGTATCTCCGGGGATGAAAGCCAGGCTGCCCGTCACTACAGCTGTGAAAAGGGGAGCTCCCGTAAAAAAGGCTAGATACAAGCCCCCAAGTACATCAACAAATAGGACACCAGCCAGCCAAATAACTACGAAGGTCAGCACAGCCCTACGCCTTTTCAGACGAGACAAGCCCCAATCCATCAAGAGAGGAACAAAAAGCCAAGCAAGGACATAGCCAGCTGTTGGACCGATCATTACCTTAACTGTTGTTGTCAAACCTGAAAAAACCGGAATGACAAGACCGACTAGAAACAAAAGCAAGACTGACAGACTGCCTTTTTTGCCTCCTAACAAGCTGCCAGCCAGCATAACACCGAGATTTTGTAAGACAATAGGAACAGGGATAAACCCTAGGGGGATGCCCGGTATGTAACTGAGGACGACCAAAAGAGCTGTCATCATAGCAATAGATACGAGATCTTTTGTTTTCATTTTTTCTCCGATTCTCACTTAAAATAGATACTATCGTGCAAAGAGCACTTGGGATTGAAGGGATGACAACAATGCGGACAATGGCCAGACTTGTACTCTGACCAATCTAACAATGACCGACAAGCACCACATTGGACTAAGCACTTCTCGTTTTTATTCATGGGCTGAAAGCGGTGATCACAGAGGCTGTCATGGCATTGGTAGCAGGCATAAAAAGTTTGGCAAGCTTGACATTTTAAGGCCACGATATCGGTCTCACTGTGATAGTGATAACACCGACCTGCCTCATCGAGATCAATGCCTCGTATGGTTCGCATAAAGTTACTCCTAACTGTCATTGGTCTTAGTCTAGCATAGCTAGTATCGCTTGTCAACCAAACATAAAAAATACGTTAACAAACAGCGAACAAAAATTGGCTTGTAACGCAGTACTCCCATTAGCTATAAGAAGTCAGAAGTACTGCTGCCAACATTCCCAACTGATTCATGCTATAGGGATATTAATTTCAGGTATCATCCCCGAAAAAGAGCGAAACAAGCGCAATGACGATGACAGCACCAGCTACAGAGGGCAGCAAGGCCATACCTGCTAAGCTCGGTCCCCAATAGCCAAATAATTTTTGACCAATCCAAGAACCAATTAAACCAGCGAAAATCTTTGCCAAGCAACCCATGGAGCTGCCTCTATTTGTAATACTACCGGCTATAGCACCAATAATGGCTCCGACAATCAGCGATCCTATCCCTATCATCTTTTATCCTCCATTTAACAACAAGTAGAAGCGGCTCTGTGCTTTAACAGCCAGATATCAGAAATTTCGATTATTTTTTCCATAACCATAGCGCTCAAGAAAGTCCTGACGGAGCTCTAGCAGACTATCGTCCATGATAGCTTGACGAACCTTCTTCATCAGGTTGACTAGGAAATAGAGATTGTGGTAGCTGGTCAGGCGAATACCAAAGGTTTCGTCCGCTTTGAGCAGGTGACGCAGATAGGCGCGTGAATAGTTTCGGCATGTATAACACTCACAATCTGGATCTAAAGGTCCAAAGTCCTTAGCAAAGACAGCATTTTTTACAACCAAACGTCCTTGACTGGTCATGCAGGTGCCATTGCGGGCAATACGAGTCGGTAACACACAGTCGAACATATCAACTCCGCGGATGACTCCGTCAATCAAACTGTCTGGAGCTCCTACTCCCATGAGATAGCGCGGTTTATTTTCTGGCAGGAGAGGAGTTGTAAAGTCGAGGACGGCATTCATCTCTTCATGACTCTCACCAACAGCAAGTCCCCCAATAGAGTAGCCTGGAAAATCCATGCTGACAAGATCAGCAGCCGATTGACGACGCAAATCCTCAAATCCCGCACCTTGGACAATCCCAAAGATCCCTTGGTCATGCGGACGGCGGTGGGCTTTAAGGCCCCGCTCGGCCCAACGACTGGTGCGCTCGATAGACTTTTTGACATAGTCATAAGGTTGATAAAACTGCGGGCATTCATCAAAGCTCATCATAATATCCGAGCCTAGATTATTCTGAATGGCGATAGCTTTCTCAGGTGAGAGAAACATTTTGGCGCCATTGAGGTGATTTTTGAAGGTTACACCTTCTTCTGTGATGTTGCGGCTATCTGCCAGAGAGTAGACCTGAAAGCCACCACTATCGGTTAAAATGGCTTGATTCCAGTTCATAAATTTGTGCAGACCACCAGCCTCAGCAATCAACTCATCACCTGGACGCAACCAGAGGTGATAGGTGTTTGATAGGATAATTCCGGAACCCATCTCCTTGAGCTCCTCTGGCGATTGGGTCTTGACCGTCGCCTGAGTCCCAACTGGCATGAACATAGGAGTCGGAAAAGTGCCATGCGGTGTGATAATCTCACCCAGACGAGCACCTGTGTGCTTTTCTTTCTTAATCAAACGGTATTTGATTGGATAATCTGTCATTCACTTCTCCCTCGTCTTACCTTTATTTTTAAGAGCAAATTAGCTTCACTATTTTAACAAAATAAGACAGACTTGTCACTTAGAGCAGTAATGGGCATAGAGGCTGAAATTAATAATTTAAAAAAGAGCTATACTATCACCAACATTAGAGAGCTAGTGTACTGCAAGAAGTGAAATGTACTCGTACATTATTGCTAGTAAAGATAGTCTAGTTATTTCGGGTAAAGGTATCTTATCGTGAATTAGTGATTATACATATCCAGTTTTTGATATTGTACAAATATTGGGGAGAACGATATAATTATCATAATATGAAACAAAATCGGAGGTGCTCTTATGACAATTAAAGAAGAGTTAGGACGACGAATTAAAGCTGAAAGAAATCGCCAGCAGCTCACACAGGGGGAGGTATGTGGAGACGAAGGGAAATTAACAATCCGACAGCTTCAAAGAATTGAAGGTGGTCAATCTATGCCAACTCTAGAAAAATTAGAGTTCATTGCTAACAGCTTGGGAAGTAAAATAGCTGACCTATTGGATGGTAACGACATTCAAGTACCTGATGATTACTGGAAATTAAAGGGACAGATCGTAAAGTTTCCTACCTATGGTGATACAGAAAGACTCCAACAAAAGCAAGAGCTGATCGAGAAGATTTATGACAGGTACTTTGATATTCTGCCCGAAGATGAGTTGCTCTTTTTGGATCTTTCAGAAAATATTCTAGATAGTTTCCATGAAAAGGATATTCCTAACATCGAGGAGATCTACGATGATGCCTTTGAGCAAGCACTCAAGAAAGAGACATTTGCCCTTAATGACTATCTTTATATGAGTTATTTTTTACAGAAGTGTGGAAAAGCAGCGGATTATGATCAAGCAACCTTCAAGCTGCTGGAACAAAAATTGCTCCAGCAGGAATTGGCAGCAGATGAACTTTATAATATTGAATTTTTGATTACTGTTATAGAAGCAACTTCTGTTTATGCCCTTCATGATGATTACTGGAATCTTCTTCCTTTGCTGGAGAAGGCTCAGCAAATTATTGACAAGGCTCAGCTTCCCACCTATAAACCAGCCCTTTTAGAACTTGAAGCCAAGTACTATGTCAAGGTCGTTAAAGATAAGGTAAAGGCTAAAGAACTCTACCAACAAGCTTTGATGCTGGGAGAAATCTTAGGTGATTCTAACGTCATTGCAGATGTTAAGATGGAGATGACCAATGATGGAATAAATTAAATGTTGTAATCACTATTAATATAGAAAGGCTAATTTATTTATGAGCCAACAGCTTAGCTGCCCATACAGCAAAAGCTACACCTGGTCCAACCACCATACTTTTCACCTCCTTTCAATATTTCACTTTCTCAATTTTTCTTTTGTTGTCGAGCTACTACAATAATTAATGCTAAAAGCATAAAGAGCCACACAAGTAAACTTGACGTTTGTAAAGTAGCACGATGCCAAGAAAAATCTTCCCATTTAGTAAAAAATTTGGTAAATAATCCCATAAAACTGTAATCTGTTACCTTAGCGACAGTTTTATCCATACTAGAGAACATCGGTAAGAAAGCTGAAATTAGCATGGTCGGAACCGTGACAACTTGGGCCATAACTTGTGATTTCACAACTAATCCTAGTAATAAGTAAAGAAGTACAATTGCTAAAGCTGTAAGGCCGCCAATAGCCCAATAATTCACTAAATTATCAATAGGTACATCCAAAATAACCGGAGTAAGCGTCAGGTAGACTATTGTTAAGACTAGGGGGACAACTAATGTTGATAGAAGATACTCATTAGTCCTAACTCCACTGAGTAACAATGTCTTTAGAGTTTTCTTTTCCTTTTCATCTGCTAAAATAGTTAGAATTGGGCTGCCTACAGCTAAGACAATGGCAAAAGGAATACAAAGCATTAGATAAGCAAGGCCTATTTGATCCTTTGAACCGGACTGACTGTCTATTATAAACCGGTAAAGGTAAATCAGGGCTACAGGCATAAGTACCTGTAAGAGAACACTCTTATTAGATAGAATAATCTGACAGCGCAACCAAAGAAGGGCCGTAAATTGTCTAAACATTGAGTTTTCCTCCTGTTAATTGAATAAAAATATCTTCTAATGTTGGCTCACAAGAATGGATGGTCACTATTTTTTCGCCACCATTAACCATGACTTGACCTAGTTCAGTAAAATCTAAAGTTCTTTCTGAGCCGTCTTCATAACTCAATTTAACTCGCTTGTCCTGGTTGTATTTCCGGATTAGGTCTTTTGGACTCCCTTGTTCAACTAATCTCCCCTCATTAAGCAAGGCTAAATTATCACAAAGTAAGGTCGCTTCATTCATGTCATGAGTGGTTAAAAAGATTGTTGTCCCAGATTCTTTCAGCTCTAAAATCAGCTCATGGATGGCCTGAGAGGTTGCCGGATCAAGACCTGAAGTTGGTTCATCAAGAAATAGAACTCTAGGTTGGTTAATTAAGGCACGAGCTAGAAGCATTCGCTGTTTCATACCTGTTGAGAGTTTTTCAGCAACTGTCTTGCGGCTGTCATAGAGACCAACCCGCTTTAGGAGATCGTCAATAGCAACATTATCTATTCCATAATATTTAGCATAAAAAAGCAGGTTATTATAAAGGGTCATTTTTTCATAAAAGCCAGTAGTATCACCAACTAAACCAATTTTCCCTAATTCTTGACTTGTTAATTTATGGGAATTTTGTCCTAAAATTGAGGACTGACCGCTGTCTTCCCTTAACTGTCCTGTCAAAATATTGATTGTAGTCGTCTTTCCTGAACCCGAAGGTCCAAGAAATCCAAAAATTTGACCCTTTTCAATCGAAAAACAAATGTCATCAAGGGCAACAGTCTTACTAAACGTTTTTCTAATATCCTGAGCAACAATAACTGAAGTATTCATACATGTTCCTTTCTTAACGGTATGGCGTTATTATAAAGAAAAGGGAGCAAAAAGAAAACGACATCCATGTCGGCTACATGGATGCCCCATTGAAATTTATTATTACAATTCAAACTCCCTGATGTGTCTTTATTTTTTGTTTGTTTATTTTTTAACAAACCTAGAATGCAGATTATTTCTTATTTCGAATGACTTAAAAACGAGGCCACATCTATTTTGACCTCGTTAGTAAATCTGTTTATTAGGAATAGTAATTATGCTATTTCCTCTCTAAATTTCAACCTGAGCAGCTACTGTTTTAGCTGGTTGTTTCCCGACATTTTCTAGGGTTACAGACTTGACTTCTGCTGCATTGGTAAAGACAACAATGATTGATTTTTCCTTTTTAGCTGCTTCAAGGGCTGCCAAGTCAACTACGGCAAGGAGATCACCAGCTTCCACGCGCTGACCATCGGTTACCTTGGGCGAGAATGGAAGACCATTCAGATTAACCGTATCAATCCCAATGTGGACCAATACTTCTAAACCATCATCGGTTAAGAGACCGTAAGCGTGTTTGGTAGGAAAAACACTGGTTACAACACCGGTTACCGGTGAATAGACATTACCATCTGTAGGTTCAATCGCAAAACCATCTCCCATCATCTTACCGGAGAAGACCGGATCCTTGACTTGATCGATTGGAATAATCTCACCGTCAGCCACTGAAATAACTGTCTCAGTGATACCCTTGAAGCTACTTTCCGGTGCTGCTACTTCTTCTTTTTTAGAGAAATCAACCACAGGAATACGAGCACCGGAGTCGAGGAGATCTTGAATATCAGATTTGAGCCCATCAGCCTTAGGTCCATAAACAGCTTGGACTCCCTGCCCTTTGACAACCAGTCCGAGAGCACCCGCCTTCTTCCAGTCATTTTCACCGCCGACATGCTCAGGATTTTTAACCGTTACACGCAGGCGGGTCATACAAGCATCAACATCTTCAATATTATCTTGTCCACCCAACAGGTTAATGATTTGGACAATTTGAGAATCAACTGATGTTTCAGCATCTCCATTATTAGCATGGATAGCTTCGTCAACTTCTTCGCTGTCGTAGTTACCATTACGGCCAGCAGTCGCTAGATTCATCTTTTGAATCATAAAGTTAGCAATGAAATAGGTTAATAGACCAAAGAGCACACTCACCCAGATAAAGTTGACCACATCAATACCCAACCCAGCCTTAATAGCCATTGGTGTACGCGTCAAAAGTTCAATATTCCCAAATGAATGAAGACGAAGGTGAACGAGATCAGCCATGGCAAAAGCTAAACCTTGGATAATAGCATAGACAGCGTAAAGCGGCAGCGCAGCGAACATGAACATGTATTCCAAGGGTTCAGTAACTCCTGTTAGGAAGGTGGCAGCGGCAGCAGAGATAAACATTGATTTGTATTTTTTCTTCTTATCAGGATCAACATTGCGGTACATAGCAACAGTCATACCCATCAGAATGCCTGAGGCACCAATCATCTGACCAACCTTGAAACGAGCTGGAACAACATCTTGCAATAATTGATGGTATTTGCTAGGATCACTTCCCTTAAGGTGAATAAGGTCTGTTACCCAAGCTAACCAGAGGGGATCTTGTCCCAGAACATCCTTACCAGTAACGACTGAGTGATAAGTACCGCCGAGCTGAGTGTAGTTCATGGGGATAGTCAACATGTGGTGGAGGCCAAATGGCAGAAGTAAGCGCTCCAGAGTACCGTAGAGGAAAGGCGCCAAGAATGGTGCCGTATCCTGGGAGTTAGCCAACCATTGACCAAAACCATTGATGGCAGATTGAACCAAGGGCCAGAAAATCGCCATAACTAACCCAACAATAGCTGAACGTATGATAACAATAAAGGGAACGAAACGTTTGCCATTAAAGAAGGTCAGGACATCTGGCAGTCTGCGGAAATTATAATATTTATTATAGGCCGTAGCCCCGACGAAACCAGCAATGATCCCAACGAAAACACCCATGTTAAGAGCCGGCTGATTAAGCACATTGATAAAATAGTCGGCAACACGCATTTGTCCGCCAAAGATATTATGTACAACAGCCTTATCATCTGCCAACATGTCTGTTGTAACACCGTAGAAATTACCGGTGATCAGATTGATTAGGATAAAAGAGATACCAGCAGCAAAGGCACCACCTGCTTTTTCCTTAGCCCAGCTGCCACCAATGGCCAAAGCAAAGAGTAGATGCAGGTTGTTTAAAAAGCCCCAGCCAATCTGAGAAATTAGATTCGTGACTTGCAGCCAAACTTCATTGTTGGGAGCAATCAAAGCTAATGAATTACCAATACTGATCATAAGCCCCGCAGCTGGCATGACAGCAATAACAACCATGAGACATTTTCCGAATTTTTGCCAAAATTCGAAGCTTGCTAAGCTTTTAACGTTTTTCATTTAAATAACTCCTTATTAGAAAGATACGAAAAGTGATAAAATCCGATTGAAAAATAGGAATTTAGCCAGAAATTATGGTGTTTGTGACTAGCAATAGTACTAGTAGCTACAGCTGTAGCACAAATTTCTAGCATCAGCGCCCCTTTTTTCTGAAGGATTAGCCTGGGTTTCACTATAATTATTCCATTAAAATTTAAGTTCAACCAACCCCTGAATACTCTGACATTAAGTTTTGCATCAAAAGTGGGCAAGGGGCTGTCTAGATAGCAACTAGATATCAATGGTGACCTCAACTCCAAAATGGTCTGACACCACATTGCCATTGCGGTTATTAAAAATGACCTGACTAGATAAAACTGGACGCCTCTGAGTAATGAAGATGTAATCCAGACGTTTTTCCTGCGCTTGTTCAGCCCAACCATCAATAGATTTAGATACTGTGATACCATCGTCTTTTTCCTTGGCTAAGTGATAGGTATCCAAGAGCCCATTATCTAAGATCTTTTGATAGGCTAAGGGTGAACTGATAGCGTCCGTATTGAAGTCTCCCATAAAAATCTTGAGTCCGTCAAAATCAGAATAGCTCACTAAGCGGCGGAGATTATCTTCTTGATTTTCAGACTGGCTTGTTGGTAGATTCATATGACAACTGTAAACTTCAACAGGCTGACCCTCTATTTCTAGATTAAGTTTGATAATTTTTCTAGCATTAATAGTATGGATATCTTGACTTTTGGAAGTATAAAAATCCTCGACTGCCAGCACCTTATACTTAGTCAAAAATGCCAGCCCTTCATCGTAGATATCATAGCCAATATGTGAGGTTGACCAATGATAAGCGTAGTTTGTGACTCCTCTCTCTCTAAGCAGTTCCAGCAAAATTAATCCATAATTATCTTTTCTCAACTCTCCCTCTACCCTAGGAGCCGAGATGCTCTGATTAACTTCCTGAAGCGCAATAATATCATAGTCTCTCTCCGCTATGGTATCCGCTAAATGTTTCAGTTTCATCTCCTGATTTTCTTCTAACCAAGCATGAACATTTAAGGTTAGCAGTCTCATACGAGCTCCTTTCTCCTAAGCTATGGTTTTATTATAATGTAAACGTTTTCTAAAGTCAATATGTATTACGTAATTCTTTTTAAAAATATCGTTTTTTGCTGTAATTAAGTTTGATATATACAACTGATAATCGTAAGAGATAGAAAAAAAGCAACAGAAGTAAACCGTCGTAATGAACCTGTTTGCCTTCTGCTGCTTTTCATTTAGCGATGAATCTTCCTTCGAACAGCTGTTTTAATCATTGGATTAAAATTCACTATGCCAAATCTCCTCATTGTACTGAGCAATGGTTCGGTCAGATGAGAAGAAGCCTGCTTTAGCGATATTGTGGATAACTTTACGATTCCAAGCTGCTTGGTCTTGGTAGTCTGCCAACATTTTTTCTTTAGTAGCAATGTAGGCATTTAAATCAATCAAGGTCATAAACCAATCTTTGCTGGTCAGTTCATGATACAGCCGTTCTAAACGCTCACTACTGCCATGTGCCCTCATCTCATCGCTAACAATAAAATCAACGGATTCTTTGATCATGGCATCACTATCGTAGTAGTCCTCAGGCCGGTAGCCTGCTGTTTCATAGAGGTTGATAACAGTCTCTGAATCCTTACCAAAACTGTAAATGTTATCTTTTCCTACTAATTCTGCAATTTCAACATTGGCTCCGTCCATGGTTCCTAAAGTAAGAGCACCATTGAGCATGAATTTCATATTCCCTGTACCGGAAGCCTCTTTAGATGCCAAAGAAATTTGTTCTGAAATATCAGTTGCTGGAATCAGGTGTTCGGCCACGGTAACATTGTAATTTTCCACCAGATGTACATTAAGGTAAGGGCTAACTTCAGGGTCATTGTTAATCAACTCTGACAGACTGAGAATAAGGTGGATGACGTCCTGAGCGATGGTGTAGGCCGGTGCTGCCTTACCACCGAAGATGATGGTGATTTTCTTCTCAGGCAAATGACCTCGCTTGATTTCCAAGTATTTGTGGATAACATAGAGGGCATTCATCTGTTGTCGCTTATACTCGTGGAAGCGTTTAATTTGGGTGTCAATGATAGAATTTTCATCCAAATCAATCCCCTTATTTTCCCTGAGATAACGCTTGAGAGCCAGCTTGTTGTTGAATTTGATCTCAGCCAAACGATTTTGAACCCTTTCATCATCGACAAAGGTCAAGAGTTTCTCCAATTTCGTAGCATCAGTCAGATAGCTATCGCCAATCAGTTCCTTGAGATAGGCTGCTAAATCTTGATTGGCAAATTCCAACCAGCGGCGAAAAGTAATACCGTTGGTTTTGTTGTTAAATTTCTCTGGGTAAAGCTGATAGAAATTCTTGAGTTCACTAGTCTTCAGAATTTCTGTATGAAGGGCAGCGACCCCATTGACACTGGTCGAGTAATGAATATCCATGTTGGCCATGTGGACGCGCTGGTCCTTATCAATAATGTGCACGGTTGGATTGCTGTATTTGCTGCGAACCAAGGCGTCTAATTTTTCAATAACGATGACCAAATGCGGAACAACCTCATTGAGGTAGTCCAAAGGCCATTTTTCCAAGGCTTCAGCCAAAATAGTGTGGTTGGTATAGCCGACCATCTGAGACACGATCGTAACGGCTTTCTCAAAATCAAGGCCATGTTGCTCAGTCAAAAGTCGAATGAGCTCTGGAATGACCATAGACGGATGGGTATCGTTGATTTGGACATAGGCATAATCCGCCAAATCATGGAGGTTAGAACCACGTTCCAAGGCCTCATCAATCAAAAGCTGGGCCGCATTTGAGACCATGAAGTACTGTTGATAAATCCGCAGAAGTTCACCACTCTTATCTGAATCATCAGGATAGAGAAAGAGGGTTAGGTTCTTTTGGATTTGTGTTTTATCAAAGCTAATCCCATCGTGGATCAAGCCGTAGTCTAGTCCATCGATATCAAACAGATTGAGGTAGTTTTTGCTGCCCTTGTGGTAGCCCAGTACATCAATGCGATTTAGACGGGACTTAAGGGTGAAGTCCTTGAAAGGTACGTCGTAGCTGATATCAGTTGGCACCAACCAAGAATCATCTTCAATCCAGTAGTTAGGCTGTGCTTCTTGCTGATTATCATGGAAGACCTGTTTGAAAAGACCGCAGTGATAGTTAAGGCCAACACCTTCACCATTAATACCAAGACTAGCCATAGAGTCGATGAAGCAGGATGCCAGACGACCCAGTCCGCCATTACCTAAAGAAGGTTCCAGCTCTTCATCTTCAATCTGAGCGATAGATTTCCCAGCTGCCGCTAAGGCTTCTTTGGTTTCCTGATAGATTCCTAGATTAATAAGGTTGTTGGATAAGAGCTTTCCGATTAGAAACTCAGCTGAAATATAGTAGATCTTACGTTTCCCTGTATTTTTAGGAAGCTGACTAGCCCTCTCCTTGACATAGTTCATCAATCCTAAATAAATATCTTTGTGGCTTAAATTCTCTAGCTTACTCCCGGTGTGCTCTTCTAAATATTCTGTTATTCTCATCATTTTAGCCTCTGTGATAACGTTCGGTTATCGTTTTTAGAAATTCTTTCTTATCTCTCGTTAACTGGTCGGCTGTCATCCGCCATTTCCAGTTATTCCCGACTGTATTTGGGGTATTCATCCGACTGGAAGCCGGTAAATCTAAAATATCCTGCATGGTCGCTATAGCTATATCGCTAACCGTCGCATAGAGTGTACGAAGCAGAGCCTGAGTCACTGGTTCCCCCGGTACTCGGTGAGTATAGGCATCTGTATATATCCTAGACTCACTAGTTAGTCCTTCATACCAGCCTCGAACGACCTCATTATCGTGGGTGCCTACATAAGCTACCGTATGACTGGTATAGAAATGTGGTAAATCGAGATTGGATTCATCCGGCCCTTGCAGGCCAAATTCCAAGATTTTCATGCCTGGAAAGGCGGTTTCTGCTAAGAGTTTCTCCGCCTTTTCATCAATATAGCCTAAATTCTCCGCAATAATTGGCACCTGACCCAGTTCCTTCTTAATAGCACGAAAGAGATCATAGCCTGGGCCCGGTTGCCATGTCCCATATTTTGCAGTCGACTGGCTGGCCTCAACCTGCCAAAAATCAGAAAAACCTTTAAAATGGTCAATCCGAATCACGTCATAGAGTTTTAGGCTCTCCTTGACACGATTGATCCACCAAGCATAGCCACTTGTCTTGTGAGCTGACCACTCATAAATGGGATTGCCCCAGTACTGTCCCTCATCACTGAACTCATCTGCGGGGACACCTGCAACGTAAAGCGGCTTACGCTCTTTATCTACCTTGAATAGTTCCGGCATGGTCCATACTTCAACACTATCAGCAGATACATAAATTGGCATATCGCCGATAATTTTAATACCGGACTTGTTAGCGTAACCCTTAAGAGTCTGCCACTGCTGGAAGAAAAAGTATTGGGTAACCCTATGGTAATCAATACTATCAGCCAAATTACGACGGAGTTCAGTTAAAGTGCCCTCATCACGCAATATGGCCTTTTTATCCTCCCACCCCTGCAAAGCTTTCTGTCCAAAATATTCTTTAATAGCCATGAACTCGGCGTAATCCTGCAGCCAGTACTGATTGTCCGCTTCAAAATCTGCTAATTTTTGGCTGTTAGAGCGATTTGCTAAGAAGGCCCGGACAGCTTTTTCTAACAGGGGGCGGCGTACTTTAAACAGTAAGCCATAATCCACTTCCTCTGGATTATTCCCAAAGCTGACCTTAGCTAAATCAACAGTACTTAGCCAGCCATCTGCTACCAACAAATCCAAATCGATCAAGTTGGTGTTCCCTGCAATTGCTGAAAAAGACTGGTAGGGAGAATCCCCGTAGCTAGTAGTTGTCAACGGTAAAATTTGCCAATAGCTCTGTTTTGTCTCTACCAAAAAATCCACAAAATCATAGGCAGCCTGCCCAAAAGTTCCAATCCCGCGCTCTCCTGGCAGAGAGGTAATGTGCATTAAAACACCACTTGTTCGTTTTTTCATAAAGTTTTCCTTCCCTAAGCCTCCCAAAGGTTAGTACATCTTTCATTATAGTGTAAGCGATTTCTTCTGTCAATAGTTTTACGTAATTCTTTTTTTATTTCTTTATATGATACGTATTTAATTGCTTGTTAAGGTCTATTTATGGTAAAATATGACTATAATATTAAAGGACATTAAATTTATGAGCATGAGTAAGTACAAGCAAGTTTATGAAGACATTAAAAAGCAGATTGAAGAGGGCCAGCTCCAACCCAACCAAGAGCTCCCCACTGAAAACGAACTGATGGAAATCTATGGCTACTCCAAAGATACGATCCGAAAGGCTCTGTCCTTGCTAGAATTGGATGGTTATATTCAAAAAATGCGAGGGCGCAATTCGATTGTTATGGAACACGGCCGCACCAAAAACAATTATCTCTCTGAAATCAAGACTTCAGATGAACTTAACCGCGATGGTCAGCTTGATATTAAGACTCAGTTGGATAATCTTTATATCATTCAGGGCGAAAAAGAGATTATGGATATCTTTAAAGTTGACGACAGCGTTGATTTCTATCGGGTTGGTCGCAGCAGAATTATTGCTGGTGAGCGCATCGAGTTTGAGCTTTCCTATTTCGATCGCCGCGTTGTCCCTTACCTCAATAAGACTATTGCCGAAAATTCAATCTATCAATATTTAGAAAATCAGCTTGGTTTGCGGATTACACATTCCCGTCGTGAAATTTCTTTTCGTTATGCTACAGAAGAGGAACAGGCTAACATGGATTTGGGAGATTTCAAGATGGTGGCGGTTGTCACCAGTCTAACCTATCTCTCTAACGGCCAACTCTTCCAATACGGCACCATTAGCTATCGCCCCGATAAATTTACCTTTGTTACTATGGCTAAACGGTGATTTTATAAACAAAATAAGGCCGAGTAAAAACCTGATCGTTCTATCGTTGAATAAATTCCTAACACGCTATAGACTTTATCAAAAAAGATAAAATTCTCCTAGTGATAAACATCTGCGTCAACTTCTATTTAACTTTATTCGCTAGGTCTTTTTTCTGTATTCTATTTAATCGAACATATGACTCTGTAAACTTAGATAAAATGGGTGACGAAGCGAGATGTTTCGTCACCCATTTTCTAAAATTCTTTAAAGACTCTTCATTGGCTTCCCTTATTTTACTTTGCCTGTTTAAATATTCGCCCAAACACTATCTAAAATGTTGGTTTGGTCGCGGTCCGGTCCGACTGAGAAAGTTGATATGCGAACGCCGACCAGTTCACCGATACGGCGGACGTAATTGCGGGCATTTTCTGGTAATTCATCAAGACTGCGGCAGTCGGTAATATCTTCTGACCAGCCCGGCAATTCTTCATAAATTGGCTGGCAGCGTTTGAGCTGCTCCAAGCTAGCTGGATAGTGATTAATACGCTGACCGTCAAGGTCATAGGCCACACAGATTTTTACCGTCTCAAGACCCGACAAAACATCAATGGAATTGAGGGATAGGTTGGTAATACCTGATACACGGCGGCTGTGGCGCATAACAACAGAATCAAACCAACCAACACGGCGCGGACGGCCTGTTGTTGTTCCATATTCATGACCAACCTCTCGGATACGATCCCCTGTTGCATCACTCAATTCTGTCGGAAAAGGGCCATCTCCTACGCGGCTGGTGTATGCTTTGCAGACCCCAACAACCTTGTTAATCTTGCTTGGTCCGACACCAGAACCGATAGTTACTCCACCAGCAACAGGATTTGATGAGGTGACAAATGGGTAAGTCCCTTGATCTATATCAAGCATAACTCCTTGGGCTCCTTCGAAAAGGACACGCTTCCCGCTGTCAAGGGCATCATTAAGGATGACCGAAGTATCCGTCACATAGTTTTTGATGATTTGGCCGTAGTCGTAGTATTCCTGGAAAATGTCCTCAAATTGAAGAGGGTCACATTCATACATTTTTTCAAAGAGACGATTCTTTTCAGCCAGATTAGCTTTTAGGCGGTCAGCAAAAATATCCTTATCTAAAAGGTCGGCGATGCGAATGCCAACGCGCGCAGCCTTATCCATATAGGCAGGACCGATACCCTTGTTGGTCGTTCCGATTTTATTATCTCCCTTGGATGCTTCCTGTAGCTGATCTAATTTAAGGTGATAAGGCAGGATGATATGAGCTCGATCTGAAATCCGCAGATTGTCGGTATTGACACCTTCTGTATGAAGATAATCTAGCTCTTTTACTAGAGATTTAGGATTGATAACGACACCATTACCAATGACCGCCAACTTCTCCGGAAAGAAGATGCCTGATGGAATCAAGTGCAGCTTAAACTTTTTACCATCGATAACGATGGTGTGCCCGGCATTGTCTCCACCTTGATAACGAGCAATCACTTCAGCGTCTTGACTTAAAAAATCTGTGATTTTTCCCTTGCCCTCGTCTCCCCACTGGGTGCCTACCACAACTACTGATGTCATATTAATACTTTAGAAAACCTGATATCGGCTTTCTTTACCTTTCTAGAATAAGATGATAGGACTTTCACCTATCAGTTTTCTACAACAATTTATTATAAGAAATTTCTGATTATTTTTCAAGATTTTGATAATTATAGAAGCTAAATATAAACAAAAATACTTTAAATAAAAAAATAATAGCTAAATTCCGAACGTTATAGGGTGTTTTCAAGATTAAGCGATAAAGTTCGGATACTGGCCTTCATCAGGGAGCAAGGTAGCAGAAATTTGAGTTTCCGCAGGATTCAGTGTATAGTGGAAGCGTCATTAAAGTTTAATATAGTTATAAATCAAAAATAGCCAAAAGGGAGGGCCCCCTTATGACCATCAATCAACTCTTGCAACAAGCTCCCAGCAGTTTGCCTATTCTCGAAGGCACTTTTGGTATTGAACGCGAAAGCCTGAGGATCAATCGTCATCAACACAAGCTATCTCAACGGGAACATCCGCGTGTACTTGGATCACGTAGTTTTCATCCTTACATCCAAACCGACTACAGTGAGCCCCAGATTGAACTGATTACACCGATCAGTCAGTCTACTCAGGAAGCACGCCGATTTTTACAAGCTGTCACGGATGTCGCTGGACGTTCTATTGCTAAAGAGGACTATCTCTGGCCTTTATCTATGCCGCCACAAGTTAGCGAAGATGAAATTGTTATCGCTCAACTAGAGGATGATTTTGAGCGCCGCTACCGCCAGCATCTAGCTGACACCTACGGCAAACGACTGCAATCCATGTCAGGTATCCATTATAATTTTGGGCTAGGCAAGCACTTGTTAATGAAGCTTTTTGAGCAGAGTGACTACGATAATCTGGTGACTTTTAAGAATGATCTATACCTAAAGCTAGCTCAAAACTTTATCAAATACCGCTGGCTGTTGACTTATTTGTACGGAGCCAGTCCTCTGGCCGAAAAAGGTTTTTTTGAGTCAGAAGTGGCCCAGCCAATGCGCTCGATTCGCAACAGTCAGTACGGTTATGTTAATAAAGATAATGTGCAGATCTCTTACAGGAGTCTTAAGCAGTATGTTCATGATATTGAGGCTTGTGTTGCTGATGGGCGCTTAATCGCCGAAAAAGAATTCTATTCACCTGTCCGTTTACGGGGAGCACAACACAGTCGAGATTTTTTAGAAGAGGGAATTACCTATTTGGAATTCCGCTGCTTTGATTTAGATCCTTTTGACCAGCTGGGAATTAAGCAGGAAACGCTTGATACTGTTCATCTCTTTGCCTTATCTCTACTCTGGTTGGATGGCCCCACAGCTGTTGATCAAGAACTGGCTGCTGCCGAAAAGCTTAATGAGCGCATTGCCAGGTCAAATCCAATGGAAGCCCTGCCTAGTGAAGCCCCTGTTAAGGATTTACTGCAAGCCATACGGGCAGTACTGAAACACTTTAGCCTACCTCATTACTACAGCCAATTGGTAGACAGGCTGGAAGCTCAACTGACCGACCCTAGTTTGACTATTGGCGGTCGGCTAACCAAGGAAATCAAGGAATCCTCTTTAGAAGACTTTGGATGCGAACAGGGACAGGCATACAGCAATCTCGCTTGGCAGGCCCCTTATGCTCTCAAGGGCTTTGAAAGCATGGAACTGTCGACCCAGTTAATCATGTTTGATGTTATTCAAAAAGGCATAAAGCTAGAAATTTTAGATGAAAATGATCAATTTCTCAAATTATCTCTGGGGGATCATACCGAGTATGTTAAAAACGGCAATATGACTTCTAAGGATAACTATATCGTCCCTCTCGCCATGGAAAACAAAACAGTTACTAAAAAAATTCTGCGACAGGCTGGCTTTCCAGTTCCAGATGGAGCCGAGTTCCATTGCTTAGAGGAGGCTCTTGATGGTTTTGCCCGTTTCAGTCATACGAAGGGGATCGTCATCAAACCTAAGAGTACAAATTTTGGGCTAGGTATCTCTATTTTTAAAGATGGCTTCAGCCGAGATGATTATATCAAGGCTGTCGAGCTGGCCTTTGCTGAAGACGACAGCATTTTAGTTGAGGACTATATTGTTGGAACTGAGTATCGCTTCTTTGTGTTGGAGGGAGAGACTCTAGCCGTACTGTTGCGTCAGCCAGCCAATGTCATTGGCGATGGTAACTCTACCATCAAAGAGTTGGTTGACAAGAAAAACAGTAATCCTCTGCGCGGTACTGGCCACCGCTCCCCTTTAGAAAAAATTGAACTAGGAGAGATTGAACGGCTCATGTTGGAACAGCAAGGTTACACACCTGACAGTATTCCAGATAAGGATAGTCGGATTAATCTACGGGAGAATTCCAATATCTCCACTGGCGGAGATTCGATTGACATGACCGAGCAGATGCACCCCAGCTACCTAGACTTAGCTGCCCAAATGGCCAAAGCTATGGGAGCCTGGGTCTGCGGTGTTGATCTCATTATCCCTGATTACAGACAGCCATTTTCACCGCAAGACCCTAATGCGATCTGTATCGAACTTAATTTCAATCCTTTGATGTATATGCATACATACTGTGCTCAAGGACCTGGCCAGATTGTTTCGACTCGGGTTGTTGAAAAACTCTTTCCAGAGTTATAAAACCGTGACGCTAAAATTGTAAACAAAAAATTCCTAACAGATTGATGAACTGTTAGGAATTTTTATGCTTGTAGAAGGGCTGAAAGCCAGGCATCCTATTTATAACTTCGCTTTAACCAATAAAATCTTTAATATCTTCCGGTGCAAGTGATGAGTCACAAACAACCTTTACAGAACCATTTTGAGAGACTAAGAGTCCAGGCACTGTAGCTATGCCATAACGATTGCGAAGTGCCTGAATATCATCGATTTGCGACATATCCTCGCTGTGCAAGTAGGCAACATCAGCACCTGTCTCTTGTACCACTTGACTCAGTTTAGGTGCAAAACGCTGGCAGAATGGGCAGGTTGGACGACCGACAAAGAGGATGAACTTCTCCTTAGCATCAATGCGATTCCGTGCCTCTGCTGCAGTAATTTGTTCAAAATGACTAACGGCTTCTTCAAAACTTGACATCTTATTACCTCACTTTATTTCTTTGCCTTATCATAAACCAAGACAGCTAATAATGCAATTTTTTGCTACGCTGATGTGAAAAGAGAAGCTCATTTATAGTGACTTCAAAAGTTGAATACCTGTGGTGCTAGTTGAAATATCTGCAGTTATGTGCAAAGAAAGCTTGCTGTAAAAACAATTCCATTCCAGTAAGACTTCTAGCTAGTGGTCTTTCAATATCAAATAAACGACAAAGTGAC
>NZ_JBZFUL010000018.1:0-41672 GCF_058314515.1 Streptococcus sp. ELY_137 | reverse complement strand
ACGAGTTCGTTTGTGGTAAGATGGGTGTAGGTCATTTATGGTAGTTCCTCTCAGACAAATGTGGTGTTTATCTGAGCCTAACATAAATGGCTTTTTTCTGTCTAGCTTAATTTTACAAATTGGGTATAGTATAACTGACATCAAAACCTTAATGCTCTTACTTAAAGAAAAAGTAGCACTCAAAATATTCCAGTGTCAGTGCCTTTAGAGTCAATGCCATTATCATAATTTTTAAAAACTAAAAGGAGTCTGTTATGAATCATCAACACAATCATCACATGGATAGGTCTCATTCTTCACATGCGACTCACCACAGTCATGGGGGTGGAATGGCTCATAGTGGCCATGCTGAAATGTTCAAGAAAAAGTTTTGGGTAAGTCTTATTCTATCTCTTCCTGTGCTATTTTTATCACCAATTATGGGGTTGAAACTACCGTTTCAATTTATCTTCCCTGGGTCCAATTGGATAGTATTAATTCTCTCGACAGCTGTATTTTTCTATGGCGGGATGCCCTTCATTACTGGTGCTAAAGATGAAATCAAGGCGAAAAGTCCTGGTATGATGACCCTGGTTGCTATGGGGATATCTGTTGCTTATTTCTATAGTGTCTATGCCTTCATTGCCAATAACTTTATCGGAGGCGATCATGTTATGGATTTCTTCTGGGAATTGGTGACACTGGTAGTTATTATGCTATTAGGTCACTGGATTGAGATGAAGGCTATATCCAATGCAAACTCTTCACTAGAGCAATTGGCCAAGCTTTTACCCGATGAAGTTACTCGTATCACCGATGGTAAGGAGGAGAATGTAGCTCTCGAAAACGTAAAAGAAGGCGATGTTCTCTTAGTACGTGCCGGTGATAAAATGCCTGCTGATGGAATCATCGAATCTGGCTCAACAATTGCGGATGAATCAGCCGTTACCGGTGAATCTAGGGGAATTATTAAAGATGTAGGAGATAGTGTCATCGGAGGTTCTATTAATGGCAATGGGACTATTCAAATGAGGGTAACTGGTACTGGAGAAAGCAGCTTCCTAGCTCAAGTCATGGAGCTGGTACGAAAAGCGCAGGATGAAAAGTCTCATTTGGAAGTCCTTTCCGACAAGGTGGCCAAATGGTTATTCTATGTGGCCGTTAGTGTTGGTATTGTGACCTTTATCGTTTGGTTGTTGATAGCAGATTTGCCAACGGCACTTAAATTTACAGTGACAGTACTGGTTATCGCCTGTCCACACGCTCTGGGATTAGCGATTCCGCTTGTCGTTTCTCGTTCAACATCAATGGCTGCTCAAAACGGACTATTATTAAAACGTCGCTCAGCTCTCGAAGTTTCCAGTCATCTAAATAAAATGGTTTTAGACAAAACTGGTACTTTGACAGAAGGAAAATTCGATGTTACAGGTGTTGAACAGTTCTCCCACTACACTGCTGAAGATGTTTTAGCTTTTTACGGAGCACTAGAAAAAACATCAAATCACCCTATCTCAACCAGTATTGTTAACTATATTTCTGAACGCAACATTCCCGTAAGGGATGCACAGGAGACAGAGAATATCTCTGGTAAAGGAATTCGAGGTCTAATTGATAATAAAGAAGTCCAAATTTTAAGCTACAAAGCCATCAAACTCCTTGGATTTAATATTGATCCAAAAGTTATCAAACCTTATCAAGAACAGGGAAATACATTAACCTTTCTTATTGTCGACGGTATATTGGCAGGTATGATTGCTCTGGGTGATACTGTTAAATCTGATTCAGCCGAATTTATTAAGTCACTAAAAAATCATGGGATTACCCCAATCATGATGACTGGAGATAATAAAGACTCAGCTAAGGCTGTTGCTGACTACTTAGGAATCACAAACTATTTCGCAGAGATGTTACCAAGCGATAAAGAAAAAAAGGTAGCCGAGTTAGTGGCTCAGGGAGATCAAGTAGCCATGGTAGGCGATGGGATCAATGATGCACCAAGCTTAGCCAGTGCCACTCTTGGCATTGCAATAGGGGCAGGTACTGATATCGCTATCGAATCTGCAGATCTTGTCTTGACCAATAGTAGGTTAAAGGATATCTTATACTTTTTAGATCTAGCCAAAAATACAAGAAGAAAAATGGTACAAAACTTGATTTGGGGAGCTGGCTATAATATTCTGGCTATTCCATTAGCTGCTGGAATATTAGCCCCAATCGGATTTATCTTAAATCCAGCTGCTGGTGCTATTCTCATGTCATTATCCACGGTTATTGTTGCGATTAATGCGATGACCCTGAAAATGAAAGGACAAGGATAGGAAAAGACATCGTGTAGGGCCTCCTCAACTCTAAGGTAAAATCCGGCTAACGTTTTATACAAAGGACTTACCTATTCGTATTAGTAATCCGAATCTTTTCTCAGTGGTGCGGATATTCATCATATTGCTTTAAAATCTGAGAGTGGGACAAAATATTGTAAACTTATTTAAGAAATAAGTATAGGTAAGTTTCTTAAAAAAGGTAGCACTCGTGCGTCTCATCAGTGATTCCTTGAGAAAGGGTAAGCAATGACTAAAAAATATCTATACGTTACCCAAGGAAATTAAGAAATATATCATATCTCCTATTTGCTAGTTACTTCCTTCATCCTTAAGCTACACTGCTATGAGGGAGGGAGTAAAGAGAGAGGTGCTGGCTTGTCTGTTTCAAATTTCCTTGTAGTAGAGAGGTGGACCAGTAGGGGAAATATATCGAAATAAATAGAAAAAAGAATGGACTGTTGAATAAATACGCTTTGAGCGGTGGCTTTCACCTGATAACTTTGATGCTAACGGCTACCAGAAAAGGTCTCTGCAAGATTAGATATAGCAGAGATAACAAATAAAAAGACACTTCTGATTCTAGTTTACTAGATGCTAACAGAAGTGTTTTTTTATCTTCTTTATAGATAGGCTTTTACATTATGACACATTTGTATTAATTGATAACCGAGTAATTGTTTTTGTAGGAGTGGTAAGATCGCTTTTATGGAAGAAGTGTGGGAGTGTGTTGGGAGAGCATTTCAGAAGTGAAGATCATTGACAATTTCGAGATGTTATTTTACTATCTAATTGAATAATATAGGAGTCAATAATATGCAGGAAACAATCAACCATTATAAAACTAATCTATACAAGGCTTTATCTCATTTGACCAAAGGATTGGGTAGTGAGAAGCGGATTGAAATTTTAAATATATTATCACAGGGCCCTAAATCGGTAGAGGGGATTGCACAAGCAACTGGCCTTTCGGTTGCTAATACATCACGACACCTTCAAGTGCTAAAAGACAGTCATTTAGTAGTGACGCACCGCAATGGAAATTATATTCGTTATAGTTTGGCTTCAGAAAAAGTGGCTCAGCTTATCCTTTTATTATTTGATGTAGGTGAGGAGCAGCTTGCTGAAGTTCGTGCTATTGAGAAAGATTATGATCAAGCGGCTGGAGTTAGCCAACTAACTTTGGATAAGGCAGTGGAGATGTCTGAGCAGGCAGATGTTGTCTTGGTTGATCTTCGACCAGCTGAGGAGTTTGAAGCTGGGCATCTGCCAAGAGCGCTGAATCTACCGATTGACGAGTTTGCTCAGAGAAAAACGAAGCTGCCAAAAGATAAAAAAATTATCCTCTACTGTCGTGGTCGTCAATGTGGTTACGCTAATCTAGCTGCCCAAGATTTACAGAACATGGGCTATCAAGCTTTTAGCCTTAATCGAAGTTTTGCAGATTGGAAATGGGGCACAGGTTTAGCCATCAAATAAGTCAATGTAAAAAGTAGTTTGCTAAAAAGTCAACTACTTTTTTTAGTACAGTTGAGCAAAACAGTTGACCTTTTATTGAAACATGCTATAATTCAATTATTCAATTAAATGATTGAATATAAAAATGCTGTTTTTTTTTAAAACTCTATTCAACGAATTAGTTGAATATCATAGAGGAGGCTATCATGACAAAACAACTAACAACTGAAACTTTTGCACAAGAAATCCAGGCTGGTGTCACATTGGTAGATTTTGGTGCGACCTGGTGCCCACCATGTAAGATGATTGAGCCAGTCGTAGAAGAGTTAGCGCAGGAATTTGACGGGAAAGCCAGCGTGACTAAGGTTGACGTCGATCAATCACCTGAGCTAGCCCAATTGTTCAATGTCCGTTCCATCCCTACCCTTATTTTCTTTAAAGATGGAAAGCCGGTCGATGCAACAATCGGTGTTCAATCTAAAAAAATTCTGGCCGATAAGTTGGCCAGTCAATTATAGGAGAAGGTTATGTACGATGCGATTATTATTGGATCAGGTCCTGCCGGATACACGGCAGGGATTTATCTGAGCCGTTCTGGTTTAAAGAATCGGTTAATTTCAGGGTATTCTCAGGGAGGTCAGTTGACAACGACAACTCTAGTTGAAAATTACCCTGGTTTTAAAGAAGGTGTAGATGGTAATGAACTTGTTGAAAGCATGCGCCAACAAGCCGAGCAATTTGGGACTGAAATGACCTTTGGTTTGGTTGAAAATATTGAAGGAGATGTTTCCCCATTTACCATTCATCTGGATAATGGAGAGGCCCTTCAAACCAAAGCGGTCATTATTGCGACAGGTTCCAGTGCTAAGTACCTAGGAATTCCTGGCGAAGAAGAAGTGATTGGAAAGGGTGTCAGTGCTTGTGCAACCTGTGATGCCTTCTTTTATAAAGAACGCGAAATTGTCGTGGTCGGTGGAGGTGATGTTGCCATGGAAGAGGCGATCTTTCTAACCAAGTTTGCTTCCAAGGTGACCCTTGTGCATCGTCGAAAAGAGTTAAGAGCATCAGATATTATGGTTCAGCGGGCAAAAGCCAATGATAAGATTCATTGGATGCTCAACTACACCCCGCTTGAGGTCCAGTCAGACATGCTAGGTATGACTGGACTTGATCTCAAAGATAACGAGACGGGAGAGGTGGTTCACCTTAAGGCAGATGGTTTGTTTGTAGCTATCGGTCATCATCCGAATACTGAGTTTTTACAGGGTAAGCTCGCCTTGGATGATAAGGGCTATATCAAAACAGAACCAGGAAATTCAAAGACAACAGTAAAAGGTATTTATGCAGCAGGTGATGTCCAAGATCCTAAGTATCAACAGGCGGTAACAGCAGCTGCTAGTGGTGCCATTGCTGCTCTAGATGTTTTGGAGTATCTCAACCAATGACTCAAGATAGTATCACATCAACTTTGGAATTAAAAGAACTTGTCTCAGCGACAGCTCGTCTTGCGCTCTTAGTCTCTGCCAATCAGTGCAGTCTCTCTCCCTTAGGGCAAAGAGCCTTGATGAAAGAAGCAAGAGACCGTAATCTCCCTCTTTATCAAGCAGATATATTTCAAGTCCCTAAACTGATTCCCTTATACGGACTAAATCCAAACCAAATCAGTTTACTCATCTTTGAGCAGGGGCAGTTGATGGCAAAGGAGGTTGCCTAGTATGGCTAGAAAAACATTCAAGCAAGCTAAGAAAAAGAAATTCGCTGTCCAAGAGTACAGCCGTTGCCAATCCTGTGGGCGACCACACTCGGTCTACCGCAAATTTCAACTCTGTCGGATTTGCCTACGTAGCAATGCTTATAAAGGAATGATTCCAGGATTGAAAAAAGCATCTTGGTAACAAGAAAGGAATTATCAATGGAAATTAGTTACTGGTCAGATATTGCCTGCCCATTTTGTTATATCGGTGCAGCTCGTATGAAACGGGCGATGAGAGAGGTGGGATTAGATCCCTATGATTTGGAAATGAAGGCCTTTCAATTAGATCCCAATGCGCCTTTAGAAACTGACGAAACCATGCAAACCCAATTTGCGGCCAGCCACGGGATGACCCAGGAGCAAGCCAAATTGCAATTTGAGCACATGGCTGCTATGGGTGAGGAGGAAGGCTTGCATCTAGATGTTGCTGGTGCTATTCCAACCAATACCTTCTCAGCCCACCGTTTAGTCAAATGGGCGCGCAAACGCTTGTCTAAGGAAGATCACCAAGGCTTGATCATGAAACTCTACCAGCTCTATTTTGTAGATCATGTCTCAATCGCTGATAAGGAAGTCCTTGTCTCCGCTGCGACAGCAGTCGGTCTGCCAGCTGATGAGGTTTCAACTTTTTTAGATGGAACAGAGTTTTCAAGTGACGTGAAACAAGATATTCTTGAAGCTCACCAATCAGGTGTGCAAGGAGCACCCTTCTTTGTAATTAACCAGAAATATGGCATTTCCGGTGCTCAGCCCTATGACTATATGTTAGCAGCCCTTAAACAAATCCAAGCAGAAGAAGGAGAGGTTTAGAATGAAAGAATTTAAATTAGATCTTTTTGAATCTACTGGAGCCAACGAAAACGGTATCGGTCTTGTCTGTGGTATTGATGGCTGTGCCATTGATCCAGGCTTGCTTGAGTCAGTTGAACAAACCAGTGAGATGACACAGATTGAGGAAACAGACTGATGGAACTATCTGTGTTAAATTTAGTCCCTTTACGAACGGGGCAGTTTTCTGAGATTAATCTGTTAGCCCTGTAGAAGAAACCATCAGTAGTATTATGATAATCTGTCGTAATTAGAATAGTGCCCTACTAGCCACTTTTGTGGCTATTTTTTCTGTCAAAGTGAATCTCAGTAGCACTTAAGGATGGGATAGAGTGTTTTAAAAAAATGAGCAAGTAGGTTGACAAATTGAAGACCCTATCCTATACTTGTATCACAAACAAGAACAAGTTTGCCGCTTATCAGTCAGTTACTGATAGCAGAGCAGTGTTTGGAGAAGGAGTGCTATGGATACCAAATTTTCTGTCGCCATTCATATTTTGGCCATGATTGCTGAAACCAAGGAAAGCTTATCTTCACAAGCCTTGGCAACAAGCGTTGGGACCAATGCTAGCTATATCCGCAAGGTTATCGCCCTTTTAAAAAACGCCAATTTATTGACCTCGCATCAGGGCAAGGTCGGCTATGAGCTTACCAAGGCTCCCTCAGACATTAGTCTGCTTGAAATCTATTATGCGACCCAAGAAGTGGCGCAAGTCAAGCTTTTTCAAGTTCATCAGCATGCGAATATGGATTGTCCTGTCGGCAAGCATATTGAAGGGGCCATCAGCCCAGTCTTCCAACAAGCAGAAAGACAACTAGCTGAAGAGCTAGCCAGTCAAAGCTTGGCGGATGTCATTGCTAATCTCTACAAACAAGCTAACTTAGCCAAGTAATGAGCTTGGCTAATAATTTAAATCAACTTGTATCTGTACTCAAAACAAGAACAAGAAAGAGTTGACAATTACCTCAATAACTAACAGACCCAGTTCTGCTATTTTCAAAAATTAGAAAGAAGAAAATCATGAAAGCAGCACAATTAAACGCCTACAGCAAAAACAACCTCAACCTTGACCTAGTCGATGTCGCAAAGCCAACATCAGTGGAAAACCAAGTCCTTATCAAAGTATTGACTGCCGGTGTTAACCCACTGGATAACATGATTACTCGTGGTGAGGTCAAGATGATTGTCCCCTACAAAACGCCTCTCATCGCTGGTAACGAAGTAGTCGGTATAGTCGAGGAGGTCGGCAGCAATGTGAACCAGTTCAAGAAGGGGGAACGTGTCTTTGGACGCCTGCCGTTAGATAGTATTGGTGCTTTTGCCGAATATGTGGCAGTGGATGCTGAAGCCTTGGCCATCGTTCCAGATTATTTGACAGATGAAGAAGCCGCTGGTGTGCCACTGACTGCTCTAACCATTATGCAGGCCTTAGAGCTGATGGATGCCAAAGCCGGGCAGACCCTTTTTATCTCAGGTGGAACTGGTGGCGTTGGAGCTATGGCTATCCCTCTTGCTAAGGCTAAAGGCTTAAATGTTATCACCAATGGCGGAGCTGATAGTCGTGATCGTGTCCTATCACTAGGTGTGGATCAATTCTTGGATTACAAGACACAGGATTATACCGAGCTCTTGTCAGATATTGACTTGGTTTTAGACACACTAGGCGGTGCGGAGACCGAGAAACAGATGACTGTCTTAAAACCTGCTGGTCACTTAGTGTCGCTTCGTGCTATGCCCAATGGAGCCTTTGCCAAGCGTATGAACCTTCCCAAATATAAGCAGCTTCTCTTTGCTCAAGCTGGCCGTAAATTCGATAAAATGGCTGATAAATACGGGGTCCATTATGACTTTATCTTCGTGGAAAGCAACGGCAAGCAGTTGCAAGAAGTGGCAGCTATCTTTACCGAGCGCCAGATCAAGCCGTCTATAGATACCGTCTTTGGCTTTTCAGATGTCAATAAAGCCTTAGACAAAATCGCTAATGGTCGCTCACGTGGTAAAACAGTCCTCAGCATGAAAGGGTAAAACATGGCTTATTTAACAACTAAAAACCAATATATTACTGTTAATGGCAACAAAATCGCCTACCGTGAAATCGCAAAAGGCAAGTCAGAACGGCCTTTGGTCATGCTGGTTCATTTAGCAGCAACCATGGATAACTGGGATCCTAAGCTGATCGATCTTTTAACTCAAAAACAACATGTCATTCTGCTTGATTTACCAGGTGTTGGAGCAAGCGAGGGTAAGGTTGCCCCAACTATTCCAGGCATGGCTGAGCAGGTGATTGCTATTGTCAAGGCCATGGGTTATGCCAGCATCAACTTACTGGGACTGTCCATGGGCGGTATGGTCGCTCAAGAAGTCGTGTGGCTTGCGCCAACTTTAGTCAACCGACTCGTTCTAGTTGGGACAGGGCACCGAGGCGGCATCGGTATTGATAAGGTGACGTCAAGGACTTTTCGTTATATGGCGCGTGCTGGTTTCCACCACGTAGATCCTAAACGCTATATTTTTTACGGGCATGATGCTAAGGGCAAAATAGAAGCAGATAAGGTTCTCAGTCGTTTAGACAGCCGTGATCAGGCTTATGCGGACAAGGCCATGGCAGTTCCGTCTTTCCTGCGTCAGCTTAAAGCCATCAAACGCTGGGGCAAGTCAGCAGAGGATGACCTGAGCTTTATCAGCCAACCGACTTTTATCGCCAATGGGGATAAGGACATGATGGTGCCGACGGAAAATTCTTATATCATACACGAAAAAATTCGCAATAGCCAGCTCATCATCTATCCCAATGCTGGTCATGGTTCACTCTTTCAGTATGCTGATCAATTTGCTAAGGATTTAGAGGATTTCTTAGGAGTATCACATGACTAAAACCATCCTCATCACCGGCTCAACGGACGGTATTGGAAAGCACTTAGCCGCCAAGCTAGCAAATGAAGGGATATGACCGCATAAAATGAAGCTAAACCGGCTAAATTTAGTCAAGGCTATAAACGTGCTGACGCTCTAATTCCCCAGAAACAGTTCTTTACCTCAGCTGGTATTCTTGTTACAATAATAATCCTGTCAGTTATAAGCTTGCAAGTAATAGCAGTGACAGAAATTATAGAATAAGATTAGGAAGTGAACCATGAGCAAACTATCTACCAAACTCATCGCACAAAATACTATGATCGCAGCCATCTATCTAGTGCTGACTCTCATCAACCCCATCTCAAGTGGGATTTTCCAATTTCGCCTATCAACACTCTTGATGGCAGTTCCCTTTTTCTTTCCAAGGCTATCTTATGGCCTTGTGATCGGGGTCATGGTCAGCAATTTCTTTACAGGTTTCGGCTTGATTGATGTCTTGGGTGGCTTTGTCATCCAAACTCTATCCCTATTCGTCTATAATAAAGTCTTCAAATCGGCCTATCTTAAGAGCTTTTTATATGCCCTAACAGCTGGTTTGGTCGTTTCAAGCGTCATTTTTTACGTGACCAAGATTCCATTTGAAAGCAAGGCCTTTGCCCTCAGCGTCTTTTCTGTAGGTGTTTCAAACTTCTTGATTGCCGTCATCGGTGTCTTTATCGTCGATAAATACCTCAAAACACCCTTAGAAAGATTCCTTGTTAAATAGTTAGATCCCTTGGTTGCCACACAAGTCAACTGAGGTTTTTTTATTATCGCAAATTTGAAAATAGCTATAAAATAAATGTTGACTGTTATGATTATTTCTAAAAAATTGAAAATAATAGAAATAATAGATGGTAGAGATGATTTGATGATATAATGGTGACAAAGTAAATGCTATGAAAATCGTTTTATTGAAAATCTGGCTTATTTAGAATTGTGTCGACGATATCCTAAAGTATACGTAGGTAACACTGGAAAGTATGAAGTGTATTTCGTAGCTGTCACTGACCAAGAGTTTTAGGAGTGCTATCAAGTGAGCGAGACAACCTTAGTTTCAGAAATCTTAAAAAGAGAGCCCCATCCCTAAAAGAAATCTAGGATCAAATTCCAAAATACCTATTAACTTTAGGCAGAATTCAACCTACAGCAAATTACGATGGGATCATCAAGAAAAATTTGGTGGACTGGTTGTTGGAGAAGTAAAGTAGATAAAGGAGGAATGTATGACAGTCAGATTAGAATTGCTAAAAATAGAAGACAAAGAACAATTCATCCTAGACAATCAGGAATCCTTTAGATATGGCGCACTAGAAGAATTTGGCAAGCGTGACGCTCATTTTGAAAAGGATGGCGAAATCATCTCTCGCCAAACTATCGAGCAGGCTATTGATACAGGAATCGCCTATAGAATTGTTGATCAAGATCAAATTGTTGGTGGCTTGGTTCTTCAAATAAATGGTAGCAAAGGAGACTTAGATTTATTATTTGTCTCTCCGCAGCATCATAGTAAGGGAATCGGTTATGCAGCTTGGCAAGAAGTTGAAAAACACTATCCACAAGTCAAAGTATGGGAGACTATGACACCATATTTTGAAACCAGAAATATTCATTTCTATGTGAACCGTCTGGGATTTCATATTATCGAGTACTTTCATGAAAAGCATCCAGATCCTCACCGAAATAATGACACGGCTACAGATGATAGTGACGGCATGTTTCGTTTTCAGAAAATTCTCTCAATATCAGATCATTGATTTGGGATAATAATATAAAGTGAACAAGAAGCAAATTTGTTCGTCTTAATTTTAGCACTTGTTCACGGTTATAGACTGACTATAAAAACATTTGTTAGCTTAACTCAAAGTCTGCATTTTTTTGATGTTAGAGTAGTCGCATATGGCTAAGGACATTGGAAAGCTTTTCCTGTGCTTTTTCTAGGCTTAAGTTGGTGTCTAAAAGCCAATAGTGGACAAAGGCAACAATAGCCCCTGAAAAGATGTGGATAGAGGCAGGATCTACAGTCAAGCCATGCTCATGGCTGCCGTCTAGGTTGGTGGTAACGATCATCTGGTGAAAGGCCGCCGAAAAGCTAGCGGGTTGGCTGGTTAAGAGTTGGTGAATAATGAAGCGGTTGTGATCCACGGCATGCAGGATATTATTGAGAAAGAGTCGGTTTTCTGCCGGCGTGATATGGCTGAGATCTTTAGCGACTGGGCGACAGGCCTCCTCCATAGATAGAAGGATTTTCTGCAGGAGGCTCTCATAGAGATGCTCTTTTGTCTCGTAGTGTTGGTAAAAAGCATTGCGTGATACTTGAGCCAGCTGGCAGATTTCTTTGACAGAAATTTTAGCAAGGTCCTTGGCTTGCAGGAGGTGTAAGAAAGCCTCTTGCAAGTTTTTTTCGGTCTTTTCAAAACGTAAGTCTTTTTTCAAGATGACAGTCCTTTCTAATGTGTCCTTTAAGTGACAGATGTGAAGATAATGTCCATTGCATTATTTAAATGACAGGTGTACTATAAATACTATACCATATTACCAAGGAGAAAAGAAGGTGATTCATGAAAAATCGCCTAACAGATCATTTAGATATTGCTAAATCGATTATCGAACAGTTCTTGACTTGGTAAAGATGGGTGATAGATAAAATGACAAATGCTTGTCACTATTCTAGCTGATCAGCCTCACTACTAGAGGTATTTACTAAATCAACAAAACAGCAGAGCGGTAGTGACTATTTTCTGGAGTATGGCATGATGACCATCTAATAATAGAATAGGAGTAAGCATGATGACAGAAAAGAAACAAATGAAACTCGGGCTTGCTATGTTTGGCGCAGCAGGTTTAAATTTTAAATCTTGGCTGGATCCAGAGGTTCACTTGGAAGACTATCCAGATATTTCGGTAGATGTTAAAGAAGCCCAATTGGCAGAAAAAGGAAAATTCCAGTTTATGTTCTTTGGTGATTTTCCTGGGACAAAAGCTGCTGATAATGCTGATATGCAGACCATGGGGATGGATCCTTTGCTGATTGCGACGGTCATTGCCAGTCAGACAAAGTATATTGGTCTAGGGATTACCAGAGCGACGTCTTGGAACAATCCCTACGAAGTTGCTCGCCAATTCAAGACGCTAGATGCGATTAGTAAAGGTCGTGTGGCTTGGAATGCCGTAACTGGGGCTAATGGGGTTAGTGCCAATGCCTATGGTGTTTCTTTGCCGTCCAGTTTTGATCGCTACGGCAAGGCAGCTGAATTTGTAGAAGCAGTCCAAGCTTTATGGGCAACTTGGGAAGAAGATGCGCTTAAACTCGATCATGATAAGCAAATTTTCGCGGATTATGACAAGGTGAAATCCGTGTCCATCAATGGAAATTATATTGAAACGTCTGGAACCTTACCCATTCCGCCATCAAAACAAGGTCAACCGCCAATTTTCCACTCAGGTGGTTCAAGCAATAGTGTTGCCTTTGCCGGTAAAGAAGCTGATGTCTATGTTGGTGAAGTGTGGACGATTGAGCAGGGACAAGCCATGCGTCAGGCCCTCAGCCAAGCCGCTGTTGCAAACGGCAGAAAATCAGATAGTATCGCCTTTATCGCAGGAGTCATGCCTCTCATCGGAGACAGTAAAAAAGATGCCCTAGAGCGCCATGCAAGGTTCATTGATGAAGAAACCTTTTATCAAAGAGTGGCTCATATCGGCTATGCACTAGGGGTTAACTTTACCATGGCTGATATTGAAAGGCCAATCGATCCTGAGATTCTAGACGGCGTTGAAATCACGCCTTACAGTGACCCACGGACTGAAAACATCATCCGAGTGGCGCGTGAAGGCTGGACTCTACGAGAAGTGGTTTACCACTCAGTTATTGACTATCACCCTGCAGCAGTCGGAACAGCTGAAGATATCGCTGATCACTTAACTGAATGGTTTGAAAGTGGCGCTGCCGACGGTTTCTGGGTCATGCCTGACGTCTATGAAACAGATCTTAAGCGCTTTGTCGATGAGGTTGTTCCCATCCTGCAAGAACGCGGTCTCTTCCACACAGACTATGAAGGTAAAACACTCCGAGAAAATCTAGGTCTTCCTTATCAATATGGTGTGCGAACAGAGGGTTAGATGACAGTTTTATCCATTTTGTCATCTAAGTGACAAAAAGACTTCTTCTGCCATTTGACCGAATTAAATGACAGATGTACTATTAGGCTGTAGAAAAATAAAGAATCGAGGTCAGCTTATGACAAATCGTGTGGCAGAAATTTTAGGAATTGAGAAGCCGATCATTCAAGGTCCCCTAGCTTGGTTGACTGATGGGCACTATGCAGGTGCAGTCAGCGCGGCGGGTGGTCTCGGAGTGCTTGGCATCAGTGCTGGTCAAAAGGTCGCAGCAACAACCGTAGAGGAAACGATTGAAAATATGCGCCGTGAAATTCATATTGTACGTGGGATTACTGATAGACCATTGGGGATTAATGTAGCACCGGGCAGTGAACTGACTGATATTTTTACCGGTCCAATGCTTGATCTCATGGTTGAAGAAAAAGTACCTGTTGCTATCATGGTCGGTCAATTTTCTGCCTACTGGACGGCTAAATTCAAGGAAAAAGGCATCAAGGTTGTCTTTCGGGCAGAAACGCCAGATGTTAAAAATACTGAAGAAGCTATTCAAGGTGGTGCCGATATCATTGTGGCGACTGGTTTTGATGAAGGCGGGACAGTTCCAAGCAAGGTTATCGGGACCTTCTCAATTGTCCCTATGATTGTGGATGCGGCTAAGGGGCGTGTACCAGTCATGGCGGCCGGCGGTATCGCTGACAGTCGTACAGCACGGGCAGCTTTTGCCCTGGGTGCAGAAGGGCTCTACGTTGGTACTGCCTTCATGATGTCAGAGGAGTCTATCTTAGCGCAAAACATCAAAGAGATGGCCTTAAAAGCTGACGCTTCTGATCTCTTGCTTTACCGTACAGTGCCTGCCTATTACCGTTCATTACCGGGAGAAATTCCTAATAAACTCTTAGAGATGAGTAAGGACGGAGCGACGGAAGAAGCGATTTTTGAAGTGCAGCGGGGCTACAATGGCATGCGTGATGGGATGCTCTTTGGAGATCTGACCAAGGGCTTCGCTTCTTTTGGACTTGGTATCTCAATGATTGATAAGATTGAACCCGTCGCCGTTATCATGGATAAACTCATGAGCGGGATTGCGGATTTGGTGTAACTCATAGGGAAATATTAGGGCTTAACGGCCTTCCAAATAGCACAGACTTTGTGTAAAAATTCTATCTGAACTAGGATAGAATTTTTTTGTCTCTACCTTTTAGGAAGGACTTTTGACTCGTATTTTTATTTTCAGGTTTAGCATGTTACAATGGCACTAGAATTTTAAAAGAGGAAAATGAGTTATGGAGTCAGTTAATTTATTGTTCACTATTGATGATGCCTATGTCGAGCAGTTTAAGGTAACGCTTTATTCTGTTAAGCAGAATCTGTCTGCTGCTGAAGTGCATGTCTATCTTCTGCAAAAAACAGCCCTAGCGAAGAGCGACCAACTAGCCCGTTTTTGTCAAGCATTAGATTATCATTACCATCCCATCCTTGTAGGGGATCAACCATTTAAGGATGCCCCAACGACGGATCGCTATCCCGATACTATCTATTACCGTCTTTTGGCGCATCAGTTTCTGCCGGAAGACCTAGATAAGATCCTTTATCTGGATGCGGATATCCTCTGCCTCAATGATTTTAATGATTTTTACCAGCAAGATCTGGGACAAAATCTCTACGCCGCAGCTAGCCATAACGCTGACAGTAAAATTATGGATTTGATCAATCAGTTGCGCCTTCAAAATTATGAAATGGAGTCCTCTTATTTCAATACAGGCGTTCTCCTTATGAATCTTGCCCTAATCCGTCAAGCTGTGGGGCGTCAAGCTATTTTAGAGTATATCGAGAAGAATCGGACTAAGCTGATCTTGCCTGATCAGGATGTCTTAAATGGTCTCTATGCAGATAGAGTACTAGCTGTTCCTGATGAGATTTATAATTACGATGCTAGATACAGTCGTTTGTACCAAGCACGCAGCAATGGCAATTGGGATATTGACTGGGTCATTGAAAATACGGTCTTTTTGCACTTTGCTGGTCGGGACAAACCTTGGAAACCCAATTATACCACCCGTTACGCAGCTCTTTATAAATATATGGCTAAAAAAGCGCATGGGGTCTGAAGTAGAAATGGTTAAAATAAACTTGAATGCTAAAATGGAGACAGGACAATGAAAGAGTGGGAGAAGGCACAAGAATGAAATCTAGCAACTCTAAATTTTCAATAAGCTATCCGATAATAAAAAAGACAAGGAACTAAAAATTCAAGTCCCAAATTAAAAATAGCAGAGCACTTATTAATAAGCAGAATTATGAATGGAACAGTCAGTGCCTAGAAAAGCATAATAAAAGACATGATGAAAGTGTAAAATAAAGAAATCAAAACTTGCTATTTCAATAGTTTGATCTAATATCTAATCGATAGCCAGTGATGTTGGGGGAGGCAGTTATGCATATCGAAAAACTTAAATACTTTATTGACCTATATGATTATAGAAATTTTACTGCAACGGCGAGAAAAAACTATATTTCTCAAGCTAACATTAGCCAATATATTTCTAGCTTGGAGAAAGAGTTTGATACAGTATTTTTCGATCGTTCTACAAATCCCATAAGACCTACAGAGTCAGGGAAAATATTTTATGATCATGCGCAATTATTGCTCAAGCAGTATGAAGAAACCCAAGAGGCTATCGGTCGTTCCAAAAGTCAACAAATTCCTAAAATAACTTTAGCCTATACATCTTTAAGTGATATAAAATTACTGCTACCTTTTATTAGCTTTCTAAAGGATCAACCTCAAGTTTTCAGTGTAGAGCTAGAGAAGGTTGACTGCAAGGATATTGAGAATTATCTTTTAAAAGGGTTAGTTGATATGGCCTTGTCCTTTTCGGAAGAGTTTATGGGTGAGAGCATATCAAAAGTGGTTGTTAAATCTGGGATTTACAGGGCTCTAGTTCCGAAAGGACACGATCTTTTTAGATTTGATAGTCTTGATGTAGAGGATTTATACAAATATCCTTTGCTTATGCTAAGTGAAGAGAAAATGGGAAAGCCTTATCAAACTATGAGGGAGCGATCCTTGGAAGATGGATTTTATCCAAATATAGCCAGAACTGTAGATGACTTTGAGGAAGGGTTCTTTTATATCCTCACTGAACAGTTGATTGGATTTGCAGCTAGTGAGTATCCCCTTGATAGTTTAGAAGGGGTCATTAAGAGTATCCCCATAAATAGTAGTCAGCATACCTATGAACTTGTGCTAGCCTATCAGACCGACACCGAGAATGAAGCATTAGTACAGTTCATAAAGCAGTTAAATACCTACTTATTATAAAAATTTATAGCCCATAATAAATCAGAATTGGCCATTTGACAATGTTTGCACTATAATGAAGATATCTTATGAAAGTGAGGAAATTCACATGGGGAAATTATTATTAACAGGTGTCGATGGAAATCTAGGTGGCCTTGCTGCGGATTATCTGCTTGGCTTGGCAGAAAAATCTAGTCTTATCTTTGGCGGTTATAGTAGGTCAGCCCTTGAAAAATATGCTAATCAAGGCATCGAAACTCGCCAAATGAATTTCAATCATAAAGAAGGTTTGGCTGAAAAATTTGAAGGTGCAGAGGTTTTGGCACTTATTTCCATGCCATTTGTCGGTGAAAAGCGGCAAACGGCTCATAAAAATGTTGTAGATGCAGCTAAAGAAGCAGGAGTGAAGAAAATTATCTATACCTCTTTGGTAAATGCATCTGATCCAACCAATCCTAGTAAGGAAAAGATCGACCATGCTTTTACCGAAAAATATATAGAAGAATCTGGTCTCGATTATATTTTCTTACGGAACTCACAGTATGCTGAAGCCATGATTACAAACTATTTCACCTTTGTTCACGCGAATGCACCGCTTGCTAATAGTCAAGGTGAAGGGAAGATGGCCTATATTTCTCGAAGAGACTGCGCCAAAGCAGTAGCTTACGCCTTGCTAGCAGATGACTTGCATCAATCTATACAAAATATTAATGGACCAGAGCTTCTGACCATGGCAGAGTTTGTGGCCATTGGTAATGACGTTACTGGAAATCATATTGCCTATAAGGCAATTACTGATGAAGAAAACTATGCTATCTTTGATGCCATGGGTGTCCCTCGTACAACCGATGGTGATTTTAAAGACAACTCTGAAGCCCCTTATTCATCGGAAGGTATGGTGACGTTTGCTCAAGCCATTCGTGAGGGCAAGATGGATCTTTGCACTGATGATTTTAAAAATCTTACGGGAGACAAGGCTTTGAGTGTTCGGTATATGTTTGAGCATGCGGCAGAATTCCAAGTTGGAGAGCGACACTCTCAGGATAATTAAAAGAATACAGCCAACGACACTTGCAAAAATCCAAAGACTTACTAGCCACTTCAGGCATTTATGATAGTTTTCCTATTTTGTGCTGTGTATCGCTTACACTTTTGTATCTTGATTAAAAGGAGGACGTTATGACTAAAATTGTAGTTAATGGAGTTGATGGCAACTTTGGAGCTCAGGTTGCCAAAGATATTTTAAAATTACTGCCTAAGGAATCATTGCTCTTTACAGCGCCTAGAGAAGATGGTTTAGAGCAGTACAAGCAGGAAGGAATTGCAACAGCGGTTGCCGATTTTACCTCTCAGGAAAGCTTGGTTGAGGTCTTTGAAAATGCTGATAAGGTATTGCTCGTATCGATGCCATTTGTTGGTGAGAAGCGTCGTTTTGCTCATAAAAATGTAGTGGAAGCCTGTGTAAAAGCAAATGTTAAACAAATGATTTATACCTCAGTTCTTTCAGCAAGTCATCCCTTCAACCCAAGTATTGAAAATGTCGATCACAGCTATACAGAAGCACTGATTGAAAACTCACCATTAGATTATATTATATTGAGAAACTCTTTGTTCGCAGAAGCCTTTATTAGTGATTATCTGCGAGCTGTAGAGTCCGGCGAGGATACGATTTCAAAAAACATGGGAGATGGCTGTGTTTGGTTTATTTCAAGAAGAGATGCTGCCCTTGCAGCTAGCTGTGCCTTAGCAAATGATTTACTGCACCGAGAAATCTTGAACATCAACGGCCTGGAACCCGTGTCTTATCAACGTTTTTTAGATATTGCGAATCAGGCAACTCAAAATAATATTACCTATACAAAACTCACAGACGAAGAGCTTTATGCTTATTTCGACAGTATTGGTGTCCCTCGTGATACTGATGGTGATTTCAGTAAGAGCCCTATTCAGGCAACTTCTGAAGGGATGGTTAGCTTTGGTACGACTGTTACTCAAGGCTTCTTAGACGTAGCCGTTAGTGATTTTGTCAAACTGACAGGAAGGCGACCGATCACACTAGCTCAAATGTTTAAAAATCCAGAGGACTATCTCTTAGGCGATAGACATGTAGTGGAGTGAGAAGAAGGAAGAGAAATATTCATAGTCAGGAGACTGGGCAAAAATTTGTCCAGTATTCCTGTTTTGGGATAAGCTCTTGATGCAGAGGTAATTCTAATTAAATTTAAGAACTACCACGCCCTAGAACTACATTCTTTTTGAAAACAGTAGAAGTTAAGTGATGCAAATAAACGATTAAAAGCCCTTGAAATTACTTGGTTTCAAGGGCTTTTTGGATATTTTGAAGTGGCAGTAAGCTGTTTTACCGTTTCATTATTCCCTATCCAGAGCAGAAAATTGAAATTTAAAGAGTGACCACTGATGTTTATTTTTCTCCGAAAACGGAAAGTAAAGAATTAAAGGTCGGTTCTTTCAATAATTTGGCTTGTAGCTTTTCTGAACTTATAAAATCTAATAGTCGCTCATAGATGAATTCCATTTTTTCCGGTTCTTCTGCCTTAATAGCAAACAAGAAAACAAATTTTACTAGTTTGCCATCCCATGCGATTCCTTTCGGTGCAATTACAGGAAAAATGGTACTTGTTATAACGGCATCACCAAGTGGGTGTGGTAGGGCAACAGAGTCCGAAATGATGGTAGATGAGATACTTTCTCTTTCATAAATTTCAGTTAAAAAGTTCTCTTTGACATATCCTTGAGAGAGTAGCTCTGTATGTAGATAACTTAGGACATCTTCCTTTGTCGATTTCTTGTGTATAACATGGAAGTGTTTAGCTGAAAGTAATCCTTCAGGAGTGTTAATTGAATGAACCGCCAACTCGTTTATTTTATTACCAATTTGGGTCATTGAGGCATCTAAATCATTAACGTCGATAAAAACAATGTTAGCGGTATTTTCTCTAATAGGTATAGTAGACACAATTAGATCAAATTTATTGAATGGCTTATCATAGGTTAAAAAAGTAGTGTAGGAGAGTTTTTCAATATTAAAAAAAGCATTAGGAAATTTTCTTTTTATCTTCGCTTCAATGATTGAACTAAGAGTCTGTCCTGTTCCACAAATAATTGCGAGAGATAATTGCCTGTGAGCTTTCGTACTGTTGCGCTCAATTGCATTTGCAAAGTGCAAAGCGATATATGAAATTTCATCTTCTGAAAAGTGGATATTGAACCTCTTAACAATTTCCCTACTGCAGCCAATTGCTAAATCAAAGGCATAAGGGAAATTGTTTTTGACAATATCCAATAAAGGATTGTTTCGATTGCCCTTGATGGTTTGAATCTTAAGAAAAAGTTTTATGTGCTCCAGCAGATTGTTTTCTAAGGTAAGATCATCAATCCAACTTGAATCGCTCAATTTTTGTAAAGTGTTGTGGATGAGTTCAAGGATATTCTCGGCAAGCTCTTGATTTTCGTTGATTGCTGCATCATCGATGAGACGCGGAGAATTTTCGGCTATGCAAAAATTAATATAACTTCTTTCTATAATTGATAGCTTTAAATCAAATTGCTTTTCGATGGTTTTAATGAACTGGTTAATTACTGGCCTAAAATGCTGACTAAGTCTAATATTTTGCTCAAATTTAGATAAAGTATGCCCTGCTTTAACCCTACTGACAGTTAGCAATAGGCTTGTAAAAATATTTCTTTGGAAGTAATCAGAATCAATAAATATTTCTTTAGAAAGTTGTTCTTCATAAATCTTATTAAATTGGTCATAATCGATATTGTTGCAGACATCTTTCTCGACAGAAGTTGAAGCTGTGAGATATTCCGTAAAATGATTTTTGAAAATGAGATCTATGATGGCGTTTCTAAAGTCTTGCTCTTGACCGATTACTTTATATCCTAGATTACTTTTATTTTGAATCTTTAGATTGTATCCGGTTAGGTACTGTCTTAAAGTGCGTAAATCACTGTAGAACGTATTCTGGCTAACGAATAATACAGACTGAAGATAGTCGTGACTGATAAATTCCTCAGAAGTTAAAAATAGGCGAATAAGAAAGGTCAGTCGGGCTTCAGAAGTCGTAAAAAGAAATGTTCCAGTATCTTGGTGAGACCAAAATTCATCAAAAGTCTTTTTATCAAGGTACTCAATGACATACCCTCTTTTTCTGATTAAAATGATGTGCGCACCATGGTCTTTAATATAATCATTGATAGTATTGATGTCTGAACGGATGGTTCTGTCAGAAACACTACAGTATGAACTTAGCTCATTAATGTGAACAGCCTCTTTTTTATCCAGTAATAGATTCACGATATCATCAAGTCTTTGGTAATCAAAAAAAGACATATGAACCTCCCAATTCTTAGGCTATTTTTATTTTATCATAAAATCATTTTTGAAAATTTTGATGTTTTTCAAACAAAAAGTTGAAAAAAGTAAAAAATAATTTTTGCTTCTTGCAGAAATAAAGTGGAAAAAGGTGTTAGTGACGTCTCCGTATTTTGATGTTAAGATGTATCTGTAAAACGAAAGGAGGTCGAGTAATGGAATTTACAAAAGACAATATTTTATTAAATGTTAACGTTAAAGATAAGTTAGAACTGTTTCGTTATATTGCTCAGTATGCTGGGAAAAAGAATATTATTGATAATGAATCTGCGTTAGTGACAGCCTTTCTTGAAAGGGAAGAAGAGGTCTCGACGGGTTTGCAAGATTCATTTGCCATACCACACGCAAAGTCGGATTTTATAAAAGTACCAACAGTTCTCTTTCTTAAGTTAAAGGAACCCATTGAATGGGAAACATTTGATGAAAAACCAGTATCCAATGTCTTTGCGTTGCTGGTTCCTAGTGAATATAAGGGCATATTGCATCTAGAAATGATTAGTAAAATCGCCACATCTCTTCTAGAAGAAGAATTCATTACCTCAGTAAAGAATTCATCAGATAAGGATGAATTAGAAAAGCAAATAAAAAAAGCGATGGAAGGAGCTTATTAAAATGAAAATTGTAGGAATTACCTCTTGCCCAGCTGGATTAGCCCATACACCAATGGCTGCTAAGGCATTGGAAAAAGCTGGACCTAAATTAGGTCATAAAGTACGTATTGAGCAACAAGGTTCCATGGGACAAGTCAATAAGCTGACTGATCAAGAAATTATTGAAGCAGAATTTGTTTTATTGGCGACGGATCAAAAGATTGTGGACCAAGAGCGTTTCGAAGGAAAAAAACAAATTCGGGTAAATATTGCAACATGCATTAAAGCACCAGAAGCTGTGCTAACAAAATGTGTAGATGCAGTATTAAAAAAGTAATTAAAGTCGAATAAATAAAGGAGTGATTGGGATGAAAAAATTTCTTAACACAGCCAAAGGTCATTTAATGACGGGGATTAGTTATGCTCTCCCTATGATTATCGGAGCATCATTAGTTGTAGCAATTCCCAAAATGATTGCTCTTGTAATGGGAATTACAAGTTTGGATCCATATGCTGAAACGTCAGGATTCACACATTATTTATATCAAATTGAACAAGTTGGCTGGGCTGGTATTGGTCTGATTAATACAGTTCTTGCGGGTTTTATTGCTTATTCAATTGCTGACAAAGCAGCTCTTGGAGCAGGTTTTATCGGCGGTGCGATTGCCTCAAAAACAAATGCTGGTTTCTTAGGAGCCATGATCGCAGGTTTTGTCGCAGGTTATGTTGTTGTCTGGTGTAAAAATCATATCAAAGTACCAGAAAAGTATAATGGTATTCTACCTTTGATTGTTTTTCCGCTCTTTGGAACAATGTCCGTTGCTCTGGTTATGGGAGTTCTCCTTGCAGATCCACTTGGTGCGATTAATACGGGGCTTGTCGCATGGATTAAAGACATGATTGAAAATGATGTCAACAAAGTTGTTCTGGCCCTTATTATGGGAGCTATGATTGGTTCTGATCTGGGTGGTCCAATCAACAAAGCATCTTGGATGGCTGGTAATGTTTTGCTAGCGGAAGGTATTTATCTTCCAGCAATTATCGTAAATGTTGCCATCTGTGCCGTCCCAATGGGGTATGCTTTTGCCTCACTTTTCCACAAAAATAAAATGAGTGATGAATTGTTGGATGCAAGTCGCAATAACTATGTGATGGGGTTCATTGGTATCACGGAAGGTGCCATCCCATTTACACTGGTAAACCCACTTAAGTTGGTTCCAGTTAATATGATTGGCGGTGCTCTTGCGTCAGCTATCGGTATTGCTCTTGGCATGTATGCTAAAATGCCTCCAGTTGGTGGTGTGTATGGTTTCTTTACAGTAGGCAATGGATGGGCTTATCTCATCGGTCTATTTGCTGGAGCAGCATTTATCGGATTTGTAGCCCCAATGTTTGTCAACTTTAAAGAAAGTACTTCAACAGAAGACATTAGTGTTGATGATATCGAGATTAGTTTCGAGTAAATACGTATTATTAGCACATATCATAAGAGGTATGTGCTTTTTTAATAGGAAGGTTTAATCATGAAAAAAACTATACACATTGTTCCTCACTCTCATTGGGATAGAGAGTGGTATTTTACTACAAGTCGTTCAAAAATCTATTTGATGAATAATTTAAAGAAAGTTATTTCCTTATTAAAAGAAGAAAATGGTTATGATACTTATACTCTGGATGGGCAGGCTTCTTTATTGGATGATTATCTAGCTTGGTGTCCTGAAGATAGGGAAGTTATTAAAGAATTAGTCCAAGAAGGTAAGTTAATTATTGGTCCATGGTATACACAGACTGACCAAATGGTTATTTCAGGGGAAAGTATTGTCAGAAATATGCTCTATGGCATGAATATTTCCAAAGAGTTTGGTAATTACATGAATGTTGGCTATGTCCCAGATTCTTTTGGTCAATCAGCAGCAATGCCACAAATTTATAAAGAATTTGGTATTGAAGACACTCTGTTTTGGCGTGGTGTCAGTGATGATGATGTCAAGCAATCAGAGTTCAAGTGGCGTGGTGAAGACGGAACAACCGTTAATGCTTATCAAATTCAAGCAGGTTACTATATTGGTGGAGATATCCCGGAAGATGATAAGCACTTAAAAGAATATCTGCATAAAGAGCCCTATAGCAGAATTTGGGCAAGAAGTAGTACAGATCAGGTTGTTCTTCCAAATGGATTTGACCAAGCGCCGGCTAGGGAAAATCTCGTTGAATTAGTTGAGCGTATGAAGAAATTTTATGAAGGAGAGTTTGAATTTAAAATTTCAACTTACGCTGATTATATCCAAGCTATTAAAGAACAGCATCCTGAGTTAGAAGAAGTTGCTGGTGAGTTACTAAATGGCAAGTTGATGCGGATCCATAAGTCAATCTTTTCATCTCGCTCTGACTTAAAAAAATTGAACACTCAGGTACAAAACTACCTCGTAAATGTCCTTGAACCATTATTGTCATTTTCTCAAACACTCGGATTTGAATATCCAGTGGAAGTGGTCAAGGAAATTTGGAAGCTAATGTTTGAAAATGCAGCTCATGATTCAATTGGTTCCTGTGTTTCCGATACTACAAATGAAGATGTCTATCTGAGATATAAGAAAGCGCGTGATTTAGCTGAAAATCTTGCAGAATTGAAGATGCGTGAAATTGTCATGAGGATCGATGCTGACCGAGATATTACGGCTACGGTGTTTAATCTATCAGGTAGAGAAAAATCGGGCGTTTTCGAGACAACATTCTATGTACCTCAGCATCATTTTGCTATTAAAGATGCTGAAGGAAATAGTTATGAGTACACGATTACTTCTTCCGAAGACCAAACGGACTACATCCTAGGGCAAGGAAATGTTCTAGATTCTACTAAAGAGACTTATAAACCATCAAAAGTCTTTAAGGTTAAAATTGCTATCAAGTTTGAGAATTTACCATCTTTTGGTTATAAGTCATTCTATCTTGATTTGAATACAGATACTCATCAGGAACAAGCGATTTCTCAAACAAATACTATTGAAAATCAATATTATAGCATTAGTTTAAACGATGAAAATACAGTTGATATTTTAGATAAGACATCTGGGAAGCTTTACTGCAACCAAGCAGTTTTACAGGAAAATGGAGATGGTGGAGATTCATTTAACTATTCTCCACCACGAGAAGATTTAGTCATTAACTCCAACGAATTTGTCCCAGAAGTTTCAACAAATGCTTCTGGTTTAATCAGTACGATGAGTTTGCGATATAATTTTAAAGTTCCAAAAAATCTTGAAGAGCGTGCAAAAGGTCTTAAAACAACAGATCTGCCAGTTAAATTGGATATTACTCTAAAAGATAAGTCACCAATTATCGAGTTCAATTTTGAGGTAGATAATCGTTTTGTCGACAGCCACCGCATGTGCGTGTTATTCAATAGTGAAATTGCTTCTAAATTCTCTAAAGCAGACCACCAATTCGGTGCTATCAAACGTCCAGTAATTACTGATAACATGGCATTGTGGGAAAAAGAGCCGGAGAAATGGAATGAAGTTCCAATTGCGATTGAAACCTGTCAGTCATTTGTCACCTTAGATGATGATGAACGAGGTGTTGCTGTTATTCCTAAAGGTGTTCGTGAATATGAGATAATAGGAGATAATTTTGATACGATTCGCTTAACTTTGTTTAGAACATACGGTTACATGGGAAAAGAAAATCTCTTATATAGACCAGGACGCGCTTCAGGTGAGACAGTCATCACGACTCCAGATGCACAATGTCATAAGGTGATGAATTACCAGTTTTCAGCTATCTATTATCAAGGAGATATGAACAGTTATCGCTTAGCAAATGTGGTAAGTGAATATCTCAAAAATGTTCAAATTTACCAATATGCGGATTATTTAAATACCCGCCTTCGTTTTACCCAATTTGAGGTTAAAAAAACATTGGCTACATCAAATGAATTGTTTTGTCTCAATTCAGATGGAATCCTCAGTGTTGTTAAAAAAGCAGAAGAGCGATCAGGATATATTATAAGACTTTATAATGGACAATACGATAAAGAGGTCTCTCCAGAAATTTCTTTTAAAAAACTTCCTTCAGTAGTAGAAGTTGTAAACTTGAAAGAGAAAACAAAAGAAAGTTTGGATCTTGTTAGTGATAAAGTTTTATTGGGGCATTTAGGGCATAATAAATTTATGACATTATATGTAGAGTTCTAATAGAAGGTTTAAATAGTTGATGATCTATTATTTAAACCACAGTGCTAGTTCATTGCCACAGAAATGGTTATCATGCCCTAGAAATACCTTCTTTTCGAAAACAGTAGAGGTTAAGTGATACAAACAAACGCTTAAAAGCCCTTGAAATTATTTGCTTTCAAGGGCTTTTTGATGTTTTGAAGTAGCGGTTAGTGAGGTCTATCAATTCGTCAATAGGCACTTTATAAATTTGTTCCCATTCAAAGAATATCTAGCCATGTAGAGCACGAAATTTTTAGTGGTTAGACAGCCATTATCCAACAAAGATAGTCATTAGTTATTCTGCTGTAGCGGCAGTAATCAAAATAACACCAAAAACATCCTCCACAGATGACCCTCGAGAGAGATCATTAACAGGCTTGTTAAATCCTTGTAAAATAGGACCGTAGGCGTCAGCTTGAGCAAATCGTTGAATGGCTTTATATAAAATATTTCCAACATTTAAATCTGGAACTATGAGTGTATTTGCATATCCAGCAACCTTACTGTCACGTCCCATCTTTTTCTCAGCAATCTGAGGAACAATAGCAGTATCTAACTGCATTTCCCCATCAATCATTAAGTCAGGAGCTTTCGCTTTAGCGATAGCAAGGGCATTAGTAACTTTTTGAGTGAGTTCACTCACCGAGCTTCCATTGGTCGAGTAAGATAATAATGCTACACGGGGATCCCAACCTAAGAGTTTTTGAACAGAGTTGGCTGTTGCGATGGCAATATCTGCCAGCTCTTCTTCACTTGGATTTTCACATGTTCCGGCGTCTGATAGAGCAATGAGACTTCCTTGAGTGCCCTTGAATTGTGGCACATCCATAATAAAAAAACTTGATGGTATAGTCACAGATGGTTTCAAGCCAATCATACTGCTGCTAGATAAAACGACATCAGCTGTAGTGTAGGTCAAACCACAAACTAGACCATCACCATCCCCTAAGGCTAACGCCATATGACCCAAGTAAAGTGGATTTTTAGCTAATCGTGTTAAGCGCTTAATAGAAAAAATTTGATTATGCTTATAAAAATTTTCAACATAATTTTCGAGCAAAGCATCATCATCCAATGAAATTAATGTATAGAATTTTTCTGTGATGCTGAGTTCCTTCAATTTTGCTTCAAATCCAACTTGTGAGGCAACAAAAACAGGAAAGCAAATCCCCTCCTTGTAGGCCCTATAAGCGGCTTGAATAATTGTTTCTTCTGTTGCTTCAGGGAAGATAATTCGTTTAGGAGAAGTAACTTTCTCCTTTAATAAAGAAGTAATGGACATAATGACCTCCGCTAATTTTTGGTTATATCCTATCAGATGGACAATGAGCAAAAACCAACAAATGTAAGCGTTTGTGTTTAATATAAACATATCTTTTTGAAGTGTTCAAAATGAACATAAAAGAGGCAGAATGTCTGTTTTTTGAAAGCGCTTAAATTTTATAATTAGAGTGTAATCGAGCTCAGCTCAAAAAAATCAAGGAGGTACACTTATGTACAACGAAGTTTTCTCACTAATTAAAACTACAGCTGCTCGTAGCTTATCTATCTCACCAGATGAAATCACTGGAGAAACTAGTTTAAAAGATGATTTTGATGCTAAGTCTGTTAATTTTGTACAGATTATTGGTGCATTAGAAGATGAATATGAAGTTGAGATTGACTTCATGAAATTTAGAAATGCAAATACTGTTGATGAGCAGACAAAATACGTTGCAGATATGCTTTAAAATTGAGAAGGGAAAGAGACGATGGTTAAGGAATTAAAAGAGTTCGTGAAACCACAGCTAATGGAAATGATGAAGGACCGTTCTCGGTATGATTATGAGCGTGTGGTAGAACAGTTTGCAGGTGAAGATATTGAGGTCGTTTATCGTAGGCCAAACCGTGAGACCAATGAATTTGTTGACCGCGATATTTCAGGTTGGGGCTACTATCCCCCATTGAATCAACGTACTTATGAAGAAATGGGGATTATCTGCATGCAGGATGTAGAAGTCCCTCTTCGAGATGGGACAACTATCTATGTAGATATTTACCGTTCTAAGGACGATGAAGCTAAAAAGGTTCCGGTTATCATGTCTTGGGGATTTTATGGCAAGCGTCCAGGTGATACACCAAAAACATGGCAAATCATGGGAGTACCACCAAAAACAATGTCAAAAATGGCTAAATTCGAGTCACCAGACCCAGCCTATTGGACGAAACAAGGATATGCGGTTGTTAATGTGGATGCTCGTGGCGCAGGAAATTCCCACGGTCACCTTCATGCCTGGGGGACACAAGATGGGAAAGATGGTTATGATGTCATTGAATGGCTAGCTGAGCAAGACTGGTGCAGTGGTAAAATTGGATTGTCAGGGAATTCTGCCGTGGCTATGTGTCAATGGTTTATCGCAGCAGAACGCCCGCCGCATCTAGCTTGTATCGCGCCGTGGGAAGGTAGTACGGATATTTATCGTCAGTTTGCCAACAAGGGCGGTGTCCCAATGGTAGGCTTTAACGAGTTTGTTTTCCGCGATGTAACTGGTGAAGCTGTAGAAGATCATATGCAAATGCTCAAAGAACATCCGTTGATGGATGCTTATTGGGAAGATAAAGTGGCTCAACTTGAAAAAATTCGTATTCCTGTTTACATGACCGCAGGTTGGAGCCATCAACTCCATATTACAGGAGCTTTCAATGCATGGCAGCGTGTGAAATCTCCTAAAAAATGGATTCGTATACATCGTGAATTTGAGTGGGAGGATTTAGTAACGCCATCATCCATCAAAGATCTCAAGGAATTCTTTGATCGTTACTTGCTTGAAATCCATAATGGGTGGGAATTGACACCTGCTGTTCGTTTTGAACTTCAAGATGCTTATGACCATGACTATATCAAGGATCGCACTGAACATGAATTTCCAATTGCTCGAACAGAATACAATAAACTTTATTTAGATGCTGAAAGCAATGTCCTATTAGAAAATCCTGTAGTATCTGTTTCATCTCTTAAATATGATGCTGAAAATGGCTACACGTATTTTGATTATGAATTTAAAGAAGATGTTGAATTAACAGGTTATTTCAAGGCGCATATTTGGGTCGAAGCCAAAGGAGTTGATGACCTTGATTTAGAAGTGTGTGTTATGAAGGCTAATTCAGATGGTGATTTCCTACCAACCTACGTGTTCCATGACTGGGCTTACTATGGTACAGCTGGTAATTTACGTGCATCAATGCGTGAACTTGATGAAGAGCGTTCTACTGATTTTCAACCGCAGTATACTTTTAAAACCATACAAAAACTATCACCAGGTGAGATTGTCCCTTTGGATATTGAAATAAACCCTACCAGCAAGTTTTATCACAAAGGCGAAAAATTACGTGTTTTCCTATCTAGCTGGCGTGCTATCGGCGGTATTGATATTTATGAACGTGAAATCCTGACTCAGGGTGAACATGTTATTCATACAGGCGGTGATTATGATTCTTATATCCAAATTCCTGTTATTCCCCCCAAATACGTAGCAGGAGATACTATCTATCGAAAATAAACGCTAGTCTGAATAAAGTAAATAGAGATCAGGTACAGTGCAAGTACCTAATCTCTATTTTGCTGTATTTTAGTCATCATACCGTGGATTAAATGCCCGCAGGTCTTGGACATCTCTTCCGGAGATGGGGATGGTTCTTTCTCTATATAATAATAAATAAATTCAATGAGAATAGCAATAATGGCACGAATAACCAGTTCAAAATTTTCTGAATCAATATCGTTATTTTTTAAGAGACGCTCAAAATATTGTTTGATGAGTGCTCTCCATTCTAGAACAAATGCTAAATCACCATTAGGAGATAAGAGAGCAGAAATTTCTTTCTTATTTCGTTCAATCCATATGTAGGTTTCCACAAAAAAGGGATAAGGTTCATCAGGGTTTAATTGGTCGAATTTTAAAGTATCGAGGTTACGATTAATTTCTTTCAACTCAGCAATCAGTCTATTTTTCAGCTCCTCTAATATTTGGTATTTATCGTCATAATGGAGATAGAATGTACCACGATTAATATTAGCTTGAGTGGTGATTTCTTTAATGGTAATGCTATCAATACTTTTATGTTGCAATAGTTCTACTAAAGCATCAATAATAGCATTATCTTTGGTGATGTAGTCTTTTCTTTTTTGTAAACCTTGTACTGTCATAGGTTTAACTCTCCTCGATAATGGCAAAACTCTGGGCATAGTTCCCATCGTGAGTTATGGAAATACGAATATTGATGTGACCATAGTCTGCCAAAGCAGAACTCAGTTCGTTTGTTGGAGAAACGACAGGGGAACCATCAGGATTTTCAAGAATCTCAAGTTTACGAAAATCAAACTGTTTGTTAAGGGGTAAGAAAGAAAGTGCTTTTGCCAGGGATTCCTTGGCTGAAAAACGTCCAGCAAAGAATTCTAGCTTTCTGCTTTCCGAAAGATTTTTAACAAAAGCCCTTTCATCTATTGTAAATGTTTTTTCAAGAAAGGAGTGATCGGATAAGATTCTCTTGAACTGTTTTATATTTACCAAGTCTGTGCCAATTCCTAAAATCAAACTGTTTCTCCTGTGTGAAATATCACTTTATTATTCTTAATTATAACATAAAGACATTTAATAATCTTTTTTGTTCTGTATGGTGTAATGAACTGGTAGGATTAAGCACCATCATCTCTGTTGAGAGAAAATTAAAACTAAAATGAGGTTGAGACAAAAGTTCTCAGCCTTATTATTTGGTCAATTTATTTGCTAGGCGCAATGATTGGTTGGATATCCAATTCTATGAACGTTAGTTCATGTTAATCCCTAACCAACTTTGCGGAAGTGGGACAACGAAATCAAATTCTTCGAATTATCGACTAGTTGGACGGATTTATTCTGTAAAACAAGCTGCCATTTTTTAACAGTTCTACATTGGAGTTGGATCGCCGTCTAGCTCCTTTTCTGCTTTATTGTACTATACTCAGTATTTTTTCAAATAAGTGTATAATTTCGTCCTGACGAAAACGTTAGGCATTTCTTTATCTTTGATTAAATTTCTATACTCATTTGGTAGCATACCATACCTATCTTTAAATTTCTGATAGAGTTGATTTTGGTTAGAGAAGCCTGTTTTTTCAGCGATTTCAGAGATAGTATATGTGGAGTTGACAAGATAATTTTCTACCTCGGCTATTCGTTTAGTCATCTGTATTTCTTTAAAAGATTTACCGTATGAGTTTTTCAAAAGACTCGAGAGATACTTTTCGTGGTAACCATATAGCTTGGCAAGCTTTTTAAGATTAATCTCTTTATAATTATTTTCAATGTAATTGACGATATTAAAAATATTATTAGATAATGCATCCGAGAAATGAATTTCTGTTTGATTCTGATGTTCCCCAATATACAGCAATTCAAGGAAAATCAGCGAGAAATAATACTGGATAGCTTGGTGTTTGTAGTCTCTGTCACTGTAGTGTTCCAGAAGGAGGTCTTGAAATAGCCGTCTTATTTTGTTACTGTCCTTTGTTTTAAAAATAATATAGTTATTGTGGCTAGTATTTGAGTATAAAGTCTTACTAATAAAAGTAGACAATAAATTAGAAGTATCCACTGTTAGCAATGATTTAAGATAACTGTTTTTCATCACTATATTAATAATAATATCATCATAATCTGGTTTCCGTTTTTCACGTATCACTTGTGTATCAAAGAAACAAATGTCTCCAGCCTCCAGTGTTACCTCCTTATTATTTATAACATAGGTGCATTTGCCGGAGTAGATGAAATTAAGATTAATGTTGGAATAAATATGAGGAGGCATGGGGGTAAAACGAGAATCTTTACGAATGTGGAGAGGTGATACTCTTAGCTTGTAATCGTTAATCTCAAAAATTTCTTTTCCATTCAATATTCGCTGGGGAGTGCTGCCATTGTTATAACGCTTGGAAAGGCTATTAGGATTGGAAAGATAGTAACTTTCATTTTCTGTATAGGCAAATAAATGTTTCTCTAAGGATTTTATATCTTGCTCAAAATTCATAATACTATATTATCTTACTTTTTGATAGTAATCAACTATCTTTTTGACATTGTATGCGAGTGTTGGCTCATCTATAATAAAAGTGTAAAAACAAAGAAGGGAGCCTAGAATATGGCAAAAGACTATTCAGCTTTAGCCAAGGATATTGTGGCGCATGTTGGTGGAAAAGATAATATCATTGACTTACGCCATTGTGTTACACGTCTGCGCTTTACACTAAAAGACCAATCCAAAGCTGATACTGATTACCTCAAAAAGAGAGAAGGAATCGTAACGGTAGTTCAAGCGAGTGGACAGTATCAAGTTGTAATCGGCAATCATGTACCCGATGTTTATGCTGCAGTCCTTGAGCAAGGCGTCATGGCAACGACAACTTCTGATGACTTGAGTCAGAAAGACACTGATACCAATATTTTTAACAGGGTTATTGATGTTATTTCTGGTATTTTTCAACCAATTCTAGGAGTAATGGCAGCAGCTGGGATTATCAAAGGGATCGTAGCATTATTAAAAGCAGTTTTTGCTATTACTCCAGACAATTCGGCCCTAGCATTAGTACTCAATGCTGCAGGTGATGGCCTTTATCAATTTTTACCGATTATCCTAGCTGTTACAGCAGCTAGAAAATTTAAGATGTCAGAGTTTACCGCAGCAGCCATTGGTGCTGCCTTGGTATATCCAACTCTTCCTGCAGGTGTTGAAACACTGGAGAAAGCAGGAATTACTCATATGCTTGGTTTACCGTTTGCGCTGCCATCATCAGGTAGTTATTTATCAACGGTTATTCCGATTATCTTAGCCGTTTGGTTTGCTTCACATGTTGAAAAGTTTGTCAAAAAAATGTCACCTGAAGTAGCAAAAATGTTCTTGGTTCCATTTACTACATTATTGGTGACAGTTCCATTAACATTTGCTATTGTGGGACCAGTCGCAAATCTTATCTCAGATCTGCTCTCAAAAGGATTTATGGCAATACTAGACTTTAGTCCATTTATTTATGGTGCAGTCTTGGCTGGCCTTTGGCAAATATTGGTGATGTTTGGTTTGCATTGGGCCATTATTCCATTAGCTATTCTCCAATTTGCTGATAAGGGGTGGACAACAATTATTGTGCAAAATTCAATTGTTGCCTTTACCCAAACAGGTGTCCTTTTAGCAATTCTTCTCAAAACTAAAGAGAAAAAGGTAAAATCAGTTGGCTGGCCAGCATTTATTTCCTCAATTTTCGGTGTTACGGAACCCTCTATCTATGGTATCACTTTACCAATGAAAACACCGTTTTTGATTTCTTGTATTGTTTCAGCTGTTTTAGGTGGATGGACTCAGTTTTTTGGACTAAAGAATTATGCAATGGGTGCGCTCGGTATTTTTGGAGTCCCTGGTTATGTCAGCCCTAGCCAAGGATTGCGTCCTATGTTTATTCTTATCATTCTTGATATTCTTGCCGTTCTGATTTCGTTTACTATTCAAATGTTTGTTCCTGTTCCAAATTTATATGGGACACCTGATGAAAAATCTACTGTTAAGCAACAGTCTGAAGTTACAACTTCAGCGGTTGAACCAATTGGAGAAGAAATCCAAAGTCCCATGATTGGCTCTGTCGTTCGACTTTCTGAAGTGCCTGATGAGGTTTTCGCTTCTGGTGCTATGGGGCAAGGTCTTGCGATTAATCCTACAGACGGAACAGTTGTTGCGCCGGCTGCTGGTGAAATCACTTTAGTATTTCCGACTGGTCACGCTGTTGGGATGAAAACTGAGCATGGTGCAGAAATTCTGATCCATATTGGTATGGATACTGTGTCATTGGCTGGTAAAGGATTCAAAGCATTTGTTAAACCTGGCGATAAAGTAAAAGTGGGTGATAAATTGCTTGAATTTAACTTGTCAGAAATCAGGGAAGCGAAATTATCAGTTATTTCACCCATTGTCATTACCAATGCTTCAGAGTATCAGGCTATTAAGCCGACAGTAGCAGGTACCATTAATTCTGGTGATTTCTTGATGAAGACAGTCAAGTAACTAATAAATAAGAGTCTGGAAATATCTCAGACTCTTTCTTGGATTAGAGATGAGGAAGAATGTTTACTAATATTCTTAATCAAGTATTTTTGATGTTTGTATTGGTTGGAATTGGGTTTGTACTAAATAAAATCCAATTTCTTCATAAAGAGACAGGTTCTGATTTGACCAATATTTTACTATATGTCATAAGTCCAGCGCTTATACTAAAGTCGATGCAGCAAGATCGGAGTTCCTATAGTTTAAAAACAATTGCCCTTGTTGTTATCGCTCTGGTGATTCTCTATTTTATAGCTATCTTACTATCCAATGTGAGCTTTTCACATTTATGTTCTTTAGATATGAAGCGTAGTGCAATTATGGGAACCGTGTATTCTAATATTGGTTTTGTTGGAATACCGATTGCAAGTGCTTTATTTGGCGACAGAGGAGTGTTTTATTCAGCCATTGGTATTATGGTTTATAATACTTTTGTCTGGACACATGGAATGACTCTTTTTGAGAATGGTGACGGAAGTTTAAAAGAAAAGCTTCTAAAGATGTTTAAAAATCCTAACACCATAGCAATAGGTGTAGGTCTGGTACTGTTTTTCTCAGGTGTGAGACTTCCAACTACCCTAAACCAAGGTCTGGGATATCTGGCGGGTGCCAATACTCCCTTATCAATGTTTTTGATAGGGAATAGTTTGGCAAATATAGCGATGGATAGAAAAGTTGTCAAACCTTGGATGATTGTAACAGTGTTTTACCGTAATCTATTGATGCCAGTTATTGGAGTATTGCTATTTGCACTCATGGGAATAAAAGGAATAGACTATTTTGCAAATGTCGTTTTATTTGCTTGTCCAATCGGGTCTTTAGTTACTCTATTTACAATCCAGGTCAAAGGAAATCCTGAGTTTTCAATTATTGAAATTGGTCTCTCAATTGTAACTTGTATTATATCAATACCAGTAATTTATCTTATAGCACAATTAGTCATGCAACAATGGTTTTAGAGAAAGGAGTTCAGAATGTCAAATAAATTTCCAAAAAATTTTTTATGGGGCGGTGCAATTGCTGCAACGCAAGCAGAAGGAGCCTACAAGGAAGATGGGCGTGGTTTAATCAAACTCGATGTGACTACAGGGGGAACAAAAGATACTCCTCGTATGACAACTTACCTCGATAAAGATGGCAATTCTGGTGAGGCACCGGGTCGTGGTCACCATGCAGTTATTCCAGAAGGAGCGCGTTATGCAGTTTTGGAGGATCACTATTATCCTAATCACGATGGGGTCGATTTTTATCATCGCTATAAGGAAGATATTAAGCTCTTTGCTGAAATGGGCTACTCCATTTTTCGATTGTCGATTTCTTGGAGTCGCATTTTCCCGAATGGTGATGACCAAGAGCCCAATCAAAAGGGTTTAGATTTTTATCGCCAAGTATTTGAAGAGTGTCATAAATATGGTATAGAGCCCTTGGTTTCAATTTGGCACTTTGATACACCTTTAAATCTAGAAGTGAAATATGGTGGTTGGAACAATCGTCAATTGATTGATTTTTACGAAAGATATGCCAGAGTAATCTTTACAGAATACAAAGGTCTTGTTAAGTATTGGCTAACGTTTAATGAAATTAATAATACAGTCATGATGTTGGATATGTTTGGTAAAAAAGCTACTAAAGAGATGTATCAACAGGGCTATCAGCAGCTCCATTATCAATTGGTGGCCAGTGCCCGTGCGGTTAAAATTGGACATGAAATTGACCCTGCAAATAAGATTGGTTGCATGATTTGCGGTATTACATTTTATCCAGCTACTTGTGACCCTAATGATATCCTGGCTAATGAACATAAGTGGCAACAAGGAATTTATTATTGTGGAGATGTGCAGGTGAAAGGGCAATATCCTACCTATGCTAAGCGCCTTTGGAAGCTGCATGATGTGGAGCTTGATATCACAAACAAAGATTTAGAAGAGTTGCGTGAAGGATGTGTGGATATGTATACTTTTTCTTACTACATGTCAAACAATGTGACAACTCATAATTTAGATGCTAAAGATATGGTAGACGGAAATTATTCTACTGGGGCTCGTAATGAATACCTAACTTATTCTGAATGGGGATGGGCAGAAGATCCACTTGGATTAACCTACTATCTTGAAAAAATTTATGATCGTTATGAAATTCCATTAATGGTCGTCGAAAATGGACTCGGAGCCATCGATACAGTATCCGAAGATGGCAGCATTCACGATGATTATCGCATCAACTATCATAGAAATCATATCGATGCTATGGCAAAGGCGATAGCAAATGGCGTTGATTTAATTGCTTATACAACTTGGGGCTGTATTGATATTGTATCTTCCGGTACAGGGGAAATGCGTAAGCGTTATGGCTTCATTTATGTTGATAAAGATGATGAAGGCCATGGTACATTTAACCGAGTACCAAAAGACTCTTTCTACTGGTATAAGAAGGTTATTGCTTCTAATGGAGAAGACTTAGAATAATTAACAGTCAAGACCGCGATTGAAGTTTTTGCTATAATAAGCGTATTAAAAACTTTTGAAAGGACCATCATGCCCTACAAATACCTTCTTTTCGATCTTGATCATACTTTGTTAGATTTTGATGCGGCGGAAAGCCTTGCGTTGCACCAGCTTTTGCTTGAGGCGCAAGTGTCGGATATTGCAGCTTATATGGACTACTATGTTCCCATGAATCGTGGACTTTGGGATGATTTGAGCTTGGGCAAGATCAGCAAGCAAGAATTGATCGATACACGTTTTGTAAGGTTGTTTGCCCACTTTGGTCAAGATGTGGATGGCCGCTACTATGCCCAGCGTTATCAGCATTTTCTCAGTCAGCAGGGGCAAGTTTTAGATGGAGCTAAGGAACTTCTGGGAATCCTTGGGGCGCGTGGCTATCGTCTCTTTGCTGCGACTAATGGGGTGACTTTTATCCAAAACGGTCGTTTGGATCGCTCTGGTATTAAAGACTATTTCGAGCAGGTGTTTATCTCGGATGATCTGGGTCATCAAAAACCGACTGTTGCTTACTTTGACAAGGTTGCGCAGGCTATCAAGGGCTTTGACCGCAAGCAGGCCCTTATGATCGGTGATGGTCTTCTCAGTGATATTCAAGGCGGTAACAATGCTGGGATTGATACGGTTTGGTACAATCCAGACGGTAAGGAAAATACTAGTCAGGCTCAGCCAACCTATACGGTAGCTACTTACCAGAAGCTACTAGAAATTCTCGATTAAGATGATAAATGGGTAGACTCAGTCCCTCCTTGGGATTGAGTTTCATTTTTGCATGATTTTATGAGGTTGGGCAAAAATTCGTCCAGTATTTCTGTTTTGGATAAACCCTTGGCCTTGGCGCAATGGTTGGGAATAAGACTTGTTGGTGATGCCAAGAAGTTTTACCCCTGCACAATTCATTAGGTATTCTAGCACCAATGGGCCACTACTGACCGGTCTTCCTTTTACACAAGGCCAAGTCAGAAAAAACCAAACGACGCTGCTCATCAGCTACATGAAATAAGCTGTTCTAAATTTTTTATCCAGCAGGTTCAAGCGCAAGCGAGCCCTATCTAACAGATACTGTTGTAACTGTCTTGCAAGCAGTAGGATTATTGCATTTAACAATCTTGTGATAAAATATAATGTGGATAAATAAGGGAGGAACGTGTGTTTATGTCTAAGGAACGCTTAGTCGCCTTTACAGACGCTATTCTTGCTATTATTATGACGATCTTGGTTTTGGAGTTGGAGAAGCCAAGCATTCTCAGCTGGTCTGCCTTCTGGGATTTACGGATGAATTTTTTTGCCTATACGGTCTCTTTTTTCTGGTTAGGAGCTATGTGGGTCAACCTGCACCAGTCTTGGCATGATGTGGAGAAGATTGGCAATAAGCAAGTCTGGCAGTCCCTTTTTCTCCTCTTTTTTGCCTCCTTCTTTCCGTATGCGACAAGCATTGTTGCAACTCATTTTGAGAGCAGTGTTGCCCAAGGTTTTTACGGTCTGATTGTTCTGCTGGTCAGCTTTTCTAATGTTTGGATGTATAATAGCTTGGCCCATATCAGCAGCAGTCCGCAAGCCAAACAGTTTGCCATCGGACACAATCGAGCCATGATTTATGATATTGCCGTCAAGTTTATCGGTCTGGCTGTTAGCCTGACGGTTTATCCTCCAGCTATGATGTATTCTGTTGTACTGGCAGCCTTCTTTGTTGTTGGTCCCATGCCAGCACGTTTCAAGAGATAAAGCTTGATAGTTAAAAATTAAAAAAGGAACGCCCCTTTTTGTAAGTAAATAGAGGGATTTGGAGGATTTATGGCATCGCTAATGAAGCACAAAAAAGTTGAGCTGACCGAGCTCTTTTATGACTTGGTCTTTGTCTACGGTATGAGTCAGGGCACGTCCTTGATTCATCATGTTCATCACGGAGTGATTCCTTGGATGAACTTTTTTTCATTTGCCATTGGAATGATCATCATGATTAATTCCTGGATGGTTCAGACCGTTTTTACTAATCGATTTGGGAAGAATTCTTTGACCAACATTCTCTTTATGTTTGCGCAGATGTGTCTCTTGCTGATTTCTTTGGCCTCATCATCTGGAGAGTTTACCCATCAGAGCTTCCAGTATTTTTATGGCCCCTACGCTGGGATTTCTTTCTTGCTATTATTGCAGTACCTTATCGAGTATGTGAGGGCTAAGGAGAAAGAGAACAGGCTTTTTATTAAACAGTTTTTTTACATTTTAGGACTAAGAACCACAGGTCTCTTGATATCTGTGTTCCTACCTATGTCTATTGGTCTGTGGGTGGCGGCTGCCAGTATCTTGATTAGCTGGATTTTGCCGGGTCTTTTAACCAGCAGAAGTGCGGTAAGGTCAGAGGTACGTCTGGTCAACTTCCCCCACTTGGTAGAGCGCTTATCTTTGCTGGTCATTATCACATTTGGGGAGATGATTATTGGTATCGCTAAGTATTTTACACCAGAGGCTTTGTCAGTCTACTCTGTCTTGATTTTTTCAGTGGTAGCTAATCTCTTTATGATCTATATCGTCGAGATTGACCACATGATTGATGTCAACAAGCCGGTGGAAAATAGTAATAGTTTGATTTACTGGCATTATCCAATTTTCTTCGGACTCAGTTTTGTGACAGTTTCCCTAGGTTTTTTAGGCGAAGCAAAGGCTGACAATGGTTTTTCCATCTTCCTGCTTTATCTTGGCATTTTCTTACTATTAATCAGTCTATTTGGTATTCAGCGATTCAATAAGGAGAGCCACAAGATCTCCTTGAGTTTGATTGGTCAATCGCTTGGAATCTGGCTGGCTGGTTGTTTGCTGAGCTGCTTGACTGTGGGGCACAGTTTTGCCTTAGTCATTCTAGCTGCCTTGGCCTGTGCCCTTTTAGCTATCGTTTTTGTTCGCTTTAACCTCAGTCATTTGGAGTAGTATTGGGCTACTAGGTATCTAAATAAATAGAACACCTCAACTTTTAAGAAGGTTTGGGGTGTCATTTTGATATTTAGGTTTACATAATTATTTATATGTTGATTTAAGGCATATTTAAACTAGGACTGTTTTACTCAGAAGAGAGCGGAAGAGGAAGGGCATTTTCACCAGTTTTTTATCCTTATCTATTAGTCGTTTGCCTGTTAATACTTTGAAAATCGAAATAATAAATTCTTAGCTGCATCTCGTCTGATTCTGATTTTCTTTGCACATAGGCCAGTATCTTTGGATAGTATCATTTTTTCCTATGATAAGATAAGTTTTTAGATTTTAGTCGTGTTATGATATTGGTAGTTAGAATCTAATAGAATAAAGGAGTTTGCGATGACAATGACAGAACTAAAGCCTTTTCCAGATGGTTTTTTGTGGGGCGGTGCAACGGCTGCCAACCAATGTGAAGGTGCCTATGATGAAGACGGGCGCGGCCTAGCAAACGTTGATGTAGTACCGATTGGTGAGGATCGTTTCCCTATCATTGCTGGTAAGAAGAAGATGTTCGACTTTGAGGATGGCTATTTCTATCCTGCTAAGGAGTCTATTGATTTTTATCACCATTATAAGGAAGATATCGCTCTCTTTGCTGAGATGGGCTTCAAGACTTTTCGCATGTCTATCGGCTGGAGCCGCATTTTCCCTAAGGGAGATGAGCTTGAGCCCAATGAAGCAGGGCTTCAATTTTATGAAAATGTCTTTAAAGAATGCCGCAAGTACGGTATCGAACCCTTGGTGACGATCACCCACTTTGACTGCCCTATGTATTTGATCGAGCACTATGGTGGTTGGCGCAATCGTAAAATGATCGAATTTTACGAACGTCTCTGCCGTGTCCTTTTTAATCGCTACAAGGGATTGGTTAAATACTGGCTGACCTTCAATGAGATCGACATGATTTTGCACGCACCTTTTATGGGGGCAGGCCTCTACTTTGAAGAAGGCGAAAATGAGGATCAAGTTAAATATCAATCAGCTCATCACGAACTAGTAGCTTCGGCATTGGCGACGAAAATTGCCCATGAAGTGGATTCCGATATCAAGGTTGGTTGTATGCTGGCGGCAGGTCAATACTACCCTAACACGCCAAATCCAGCAGACTACTGGCAGGCTATGCAGGATGACCGTGAAAATTATTTCTTTATTGATGTGCAGGCGCGCGGAGAATACCCAAATTATGCTAAGAAGAAGTTCGAACGTCTGGGATTGAATATTGAGATGACTCAGGAAGATCTCGACCTTCTCAAGGCTCATACAGTTGACTTTATTTCATTTTCATATTATTCAAGCCGTGTATCATCTGCTGATCCAAGCTTGACCGATAAGACAGCTGGCAACATTTTTGCTTCGCTGAAAAATCCTTACCTTGAAGCATCTGAATGGGGCTGGCAAATCGATCCGCTCGGCCTTCGCATTACCCTCAATACCATCTGGGATCGGTATCAAAAACCGCTCTTTATCGTGGAAAATGGTCTCGGTGCTGTTGATACCCCTGATGAGAATGGCTATGTCACAGACGACTACCGTATCGACTATCTGCGTGAACACATTAAAACGATGAATCAGGCGATCAACGAAGATGGCGTTGAACTTCTTGGTTACACCACCTGGGGCTGTATCGACCTTGTATCAGCTGGAACCGGTGAGATGAAGAAGCGCTACGGTTTCATCTATGTCGACCGCGACAACCAAGGTAACGGCAGCCTCAAACGCTCTAAGAAGAAATCCTTTGATTGGTATAAGCAGGTTATTGCATCAAATGGAACGAAGCTGGATTAGCAAACATATTTGAAGAGAAACCGCTTTATCTAAATGATCAGTAGCTTGTAATATAGAAGTCCGGAGATTCTCGGACTTCTTTTGCATGTCTAAGATATAATAGGGCTTCTCCTTGCTGGTGATAAAAGAATTAAAGATGATAAAAATCCTTGACAGATAAACCTTTTGAAAGCTAGAATAAGTCTGTATTTATTATTACCATTTTAGGTTTTTATGAGGAGGAATTTCATGGAAATTAAAAGTAGTTTATCTGCCGCTCAATTGCATGCCAGTCAGTTTTCATCCAAGGGAGGTGCGCTGGGTGGTCTGGGTGAAGTATCCAAGGATGACGCCACAACTGTGGCCGGCAATACTAAGGCGCATGAAGCGCTGGAGACGGTTAAATCAGCCCGAGAAGCGATCTCTGAACTGCTGAGTCATGCTTCTTCAAATATTCACAGTGTTGCCAGTGAATTTGAGAC